>CAYLUK010000010.1:0-19658 GCA_964386875.1 uncultured Gammaproteobacteria bacterium | reverse complement strand
CAATGAAATGGAGTGGCTGATAGATGTCTATGGCCACGACTACAACAAATCAGTTCCCAAAGATGTTGAGAAAGTAAAGCTTAGTCAGCTTATTTCTAAGCTTGGCTTTTTTTATGAAAAATTCAGAAATGCGATTGATTATAATGAAGAACATCTAATCCGCCGCAATTCGGTCGAACGATTACTGCGACGACAAATATTATTCCTGCAAGAAAAACGACCACAGAAAATCAGCAAAACCTTAATTTATGAATTTATTCGGGCTGGCTATTTGCCTAATGATATCCTGCCGGAAACCTTCATTGATGAGGTAGCTGTTACAGTTGATAAATACCTCAAGATTATTGAATACATCAGTATTGGTCGCCTGCCCAAGAGTAATAAACTGGTTGATTGGATCATTAGTCTCGCCTCGTGCGAAATTAATGAAATGCTCACCCCGACTGAAAAAAACAACGCCAGCGCCAATTTCATGTATTCTCATCTGGTAGACAACCTGACTTTTGTCAAAACCAATATTGATGAAAAAGAAAAAAACCTCCAAATTTATATCGCGGTTTTAAAAACCTTGCAACGAGCTGACGCGTCAGCGATTCGCTATAGTTTACTAAAATTATATCTGCCCAATTGGACTAATCTTGACCAACTGGATATTAATGATTTCTGCCAGAACATATCTGCCATTAAAGACAAAATTGACGGCCATATCGGACACCCATTGGGCTTCCAATTGGCAGGAATTACTCGGACTCAATCAGTCTTTTTCACCATTCTAAAAGAGCTGATGATACAAAACAAGGATAATCTACAAAACATCTTTGCCAATCCTGATCTACTGGAAGAAAAAATCGAAGATATTGCGCAAGTCAATTATCAAAAAATACGAAGCAAGCTAATCGGTACCATTGCCCGAGTAATAATCTATATTCTATTTACCAAAACCATTCTAGCATTTATCCTTGAATTGCCATTTGACTACTTTATTCTTAAAGATATTAACTGGCAGGCCTTGGGAATTAATGTCGCCTTCCATCCTCTGTTGATGTTTTTCATCGCTATGACCATTAGAGTACCTGGAATTAAAAACACTCAAATCATCGTGAGTGAGATCAAAAAAATCACCTATGGCGACGAGAGAAAAATTGTTTTTAAATCTAAGGGTCTAATGAAACGAGGCTCGGCCAGCTACCTCATCTTCAATACTGTCTATCTAGTGATGTTTGCCATCTCGTTTGGGCTTGTCCTAGGTGGACTGCGCCTGCTTAATTTTAACATTTTAAGTGGTGTGCTGTTTATCTTCTTCCTGACAATTGTGAGTTTCTTTGGTTTCCGCTTGCGCAATTTAGCCAAACAATTTTCTGTCATTCCTCGAAAGGACAATTTAATCACCTTTTTATTTGACTTTGTGTCTTTGCCAATCATCAGGGTGGGCAGATTTTTCTCTACCAACTTTTCTAAAATCAATATCTTCTTATTTATCTTTGATTTTATCATTGAAACTCCGTTTAAAATGCTGGTAGAATTTTTGGAAGATACGGTGTCGTTCATTAATAACAAAAGAGAGGAGATAGTAGAGTAAATTTCTAATATTCGCATAATTCACCGCCCGCTATCACAAGCTTGAGCTTACTCAGACGTTGTGGACAGGTAATTTCTAATAAAATGTCTAAGGTCTAAAGCAAAAAAGACACCTGACATAGAAAAATGACTAAACATTAATAAATAATAAAGAAATTCAAAAAGAACAGCTTTTAATTTCTAATTTTCATTAGGTGAATTAGAAATTAGGTGAATTAGAAATTTTATAGTTTATTTATATGTTCTTTATTTCTAAAACCAACTACGAAAAAAGTAATAAAATCACCTCAGTAAAAATCCACCAATCTTCTGAGGCGATTTTTTTGTCACAACAAATTTTAAAATCAGCCGACGCTAGGAGTCGACAGGACTTGGGCGAGAAGCTACTAGACGAGTTGTGCGATCTGACAAAGATTGACATTGTCAAGCTGAATATTTCAGATGAAAATCAACATCACCAAAAACGCAACGGAAAATTAGTGATGAAAAGATATGGCCAATACCAGCCCGGTAAAAATAAAATTGAAATCCAAAACCGCACCGCCGTGCGAGGTCAAATCTTGGCGCCAAAGACATTTCTCGACACTCTGCTCCACGAATGGCTCCACCACTATGACACCTGCCATTTGAAACTAAACTCCATCCACACTAAGGGCTTCTATCTCCGGCTCAATGATTTGAAAGAGAAGCTGGAAATATTATAGCCAACAAATATACCCTCCTAGACTCGATTCTAGTCAAGACTGGCAAATCCAGTTACAAATCTACAAATCTCAAAAGACGCCTCTGATGAGGCGTCTTTTTATTCTTAATATTTTTTATTTTTTCACTACTCGGGTGAATTGTCGTTTGCCACGTTGGAGTAATATACTCTTGGCAGAGAGATTAATTTCCAAAGCATCGCTAGTGATTTTCTCATCATCAATTTGAATCGCTCCTTCTTTTATCAACCGCCTGACCTCGCTGTTACTTTTAGCCAGACCAGCGCTAACAAACAAATCCAACACCCCAATCTTGCCATCCTTGTTTTTAATTTGAATCTCGGGGATGTCCTGGGGTTTTTGATTGTCTTGAAATATATCTCTAAAATCTGCTTCGCCCTTTTTTGCGCTTGACTCACCCAGATAAACCCTGACAACTTCATAAGCTAATTTCATCTTCACATCCCTTGGATTTACTTTCTTAAGCTGAAGCTGGGCTTTGACATCTTCCAAAGTTTCCTCGTTAATATCAGTTAAAATTTCAAAAGCCGGTAAAATCATACCATCGGTCCAACTCATTATTTTGCCATACATCTGTTCTGGTTTGTCTTCCAGAGTAATCATGTTGCCTTCGGTCTTGCCCATTTTGGCGCCACTTGGATCTTCAAGCAATTTAGTGGTCAGAACAAATTTTTCCTTATTTTTCATTTTTTTCATTAAAGTCCGACCCGCTAACATATTAAACATCTGGTCATTGCCGCCAATCTGTAAATCCACATCTAAACTAACCGCGTCATAGGCCTGAAACAATGGATAAAGAAACTCGTGCAAATGAATTTCCTTACTCGCTTTAATTCTGGCCTGAAACATATCTCGTTCCAACAGCCGAGAAACAGTGAAATAAGAAGCTAACTCAATCATGTCGGCCGGCTTTAATTTATTGGTCCATTTCTCATTATAGACAAACTTGATATTTGCTTTTTTAATGTCTAAAATCCGGCCAATTTGATTTTTATAATTTTTAGAATTTTCTAATACCTGTTGATGAGTTAATTGCTGACGAGTGGCAGTCTTATCAGTCGGATCGCCGATTTGAGCCGTAAAATCACCAATTAAAATAATAATCTCATGACCAAGCTCCTGAAATTGCTTTAATTTTATCAACTGAACTAAATGGCCGAAATGAAGAGACGGTCCGGTCGGATCAATGCCATAATACATTTTTATTTTTTGGCCGGATAATAATAACTTCTCCAAAGATTTTTTGTTTGGATAAATATTTTCAACTCCACGAGTTAAAATGTCTTCAATTTTTTGTTTGTCAGTGACGACTTTGGACATTATTTTAAATTAGTTAATTGATCGGTTATTTTTTTTAATCTATTTTGTTGGTCTTGAAACTTGTCTGCTTCTTTTTTAACGACTTCTTTCGGCGCATTGGCAGTGAATTCTTTATTTTCCAATTTGGCTCCAATTTTTTTAATAAAACCGGCTATATTTTCAATCTCGCTTTGCAATCTTTTCTTTTCCGCTTCTATATTCATTATACCAGACAAGTCCAGATAAATCTCAACTCCACCAGTTACCACGCCAATATTATTTTTTGGTTTTCCACCGGACACTGCAACATTCAGCTCTTTCAAACGGGCCAACTTTTTAATAATTTTCGCTTGGCTATCAATTAATTCTTTGTTCTGCTTGGTAATAATAGTCGCTTTGAGCAACTTGACCGGCTCAATTTTGCTCTCACTGCGTAAATTCCTAATTGATTTGATCACGTCGATAAATAACTTCGTGTCTTCAGCAATTTTCTTGTTGGTTTGGTTAAAACTATTATCTGATATCGGCCAATTCTCAACCATTAATAATCTGTCGTTGCCAAAACCTTGCCAAATCTCCTCGGTCACAAACGGAATAAATGGATGCCAGAGTTTTAATAAATTTTCTAAGACATATAGTAGTATCTCGTCTTTATCTAATTCTATTTTGGAAATTTCAACATACCAATCGGCAAAATCATCACGCGTAAACTCCTGTAATTTCTCCGCCGCATAAGAAAAATTATAATTATCTAAAGACTCGGTGACAGTTGAAATAGTCTGATGTAAATTTCTCAAAATCCATTCGTCAGCTAAAGTCTTGGCTTGTGGTTCTTTGGCAACTACTTTTACTTTTTTAACTATAGCCAACACATAACGTGAGATGTTCCATAATTTATTGACAAAATTCCTAGCGCCTTCCACTTTCTCCTCATAAAACCGCGAATCATTGCCGGCAGACACACCTTTAATCAGTGCCAGACGCAAGGCATCAGCGCCGTACTTTTTAATCTCATCAATCGGATCAAGGCCGTTGCCGGCGGACTTGGAAAACTTTTTACCATTTTTGTCACGCAAAATTCCATGGATATAGACATCTTTGAAAGGAATCTCATCCAAGGCATAAGTAGACATCAAAATCATCCGCGCCAGCCAGAAAAATAATATTTCATAACCCATCTGCATCCATGATGTGGGATGAAAATTTTTCAGGTCAGAAGTTTTCTTTGGCCAACCAAGGGTAGAAAATGTCCAAACGCCAGAGGAGAACCAAGTGTCTAGTGTATCTTCGTCCTGAATCCAATCTTTACCGGGGCTTGTGTCGCTAATTTTTATTTTTTGATCTTTTATCGACGAAATCCCCACGGTCGCTTCACTCCCTCGGGATGACACTTGCTTATACCAAATCGGAATGCGATGACCCCACCAAATCTGACGCGAGATGTTCCAATCCCGCAAATTATCAATCCAACCAAGATATACTTTCTGAAATCGCTCTGGCGTAATGTTTATTTTTTGACTCTTATCACTATTGTGGCCGGTAGTGACGGCCTCGCGCATTAAATCCTTTAAACTTTTACCCTTGCCCTTAATTTTTTTATTAACATCAATAAACCACTGGTCCATGGGCAAAGCCTCAACCACATCACCAAACCGGTCAGAGGCACCAACATTGTGAGTCGTCTCCTGTTCTGAAATAAATAAATCATTATCTTTGAGCCAGCCCACAAATTTCTCTCTAGCTTTAAGCACTGTCAATCCCTGATACTGTGGTCCGGCTGATTCAGTCATTTTGCCGTCTTGGCCAATCACCTGGATTAAGCCAATGTCCTTGTTGTTTTGATACATCTCAAAGTCAATCTGGCTGTGAGCTGGGGTGACACCTAAGGCACCAGTGCCATATTCTGGGTCAACCTCCTTGTCAGCGATGATAGTGATAATCAAAAGATTCTTTGCACCGACATCAACCGTAAATTTCTGGCCAATGTATTTTTTATATCTTCTGTCATTTGGATTGACTGCCACGGCAGTATCGCCCAACTTGGTCTCGGGTCGAGTGGTAGCAATCTCAATTGGAAAGTCTTTGCTATACTTAAAAGTATAAATCTTGGTCTTTTGATCAATATAAACCAGCTCATCATCAGAACAAGTGGACTGACCTTTAACTGACCAATTAATTACTCGATAGCCACGATAGATTAAACCATCGTCATACATCCTCTTAAACATCTCATTAACTGCCTTGGACCGGTCGGCATCAAAAGTGTAAGCTAGACGAGACCAATCACAGCTAGTACCCATCTTTTTAATCTGGCTCAAAATAGTGGACTTAGAGGTTTCAGCGTACTCCCTAATTTTTTCCAAGAGTTTTTCCCGTCCCAATTTTTGTCGTGGATTTTTGATGCCTTGCTTTTTAAGTTCATCTTCAACCCGGGCTTGAGTCGCCACCGCTGCATGATCGGTACCTGGGACAAGTAATGTCTTTTTGCCTTGCATCCTTTGATACCTGATTTCAATGTCCATCAAGGCATTTTCAAACGCATGGCCAAGATGAAGAATCCCCGTCACGTTTGGCGGAGGCATAGAGATAGTAAATGGCTTACCCTGACTATCTAAGTTATCCGGATTGAAGAAGCCTGATTCTTCCCAGAAAGAATAGATCCTATCTTCTACTTTTTTAGCGTCATACGTTTTGGGCAAATCGATTTTGGACATGATTAAATGGATTAATGCAATGTCTTTAGTTTAGTAAATTTTCACCTTTTTTTCAAGTGTAAATTCAATTGATGTAAATTCAATTGACACGAATCAAAATATAAGATAAGATACTAAATCAACCTAAAAAATAAAATACCATAAGCTGTTGGCTATAAGCCATATGCTAAATATATGGCATTATCTACTAACCAACAAATTTTTGAGCTTGTCAATAAGAATAAATCAATTTTGATAATATTCAAAAAAGACTGGACAGGCGATGCCTTGGCCAGCAGTTTGGCTTTGGCCAATGTCTTGAAAAAATACGACAAAAAAATTGACATTGTTTGCCAGAATTTTAAAACTCCGCAAAGTCTTTCTTATCTGCCAACCGACCAAATCATCGGCGGATTGTCCAATCTGCAAAAATTTGTCATTAGCGTAGACACGACAAAAACTCAAGTGGGAGAATTTTTTTATGACACTGATGAAAAAAAATTAAATATCTATCTGACACCCAAAGAAGGTCAATTTGGCCATGAAGACATTACCACGGCCATTTCTGATTTTAAATATGATATTATATTCGTCATTAATTCACCTGATCTTGAATCGCTGGGGGCATCATATAATGATAATAGCGACTTCTTTTATTCAACGCCAAAAATCAATATTGACAACTCCCCCAAAAACGAATATTTCGGCAATATTGACGTGGTCAACTTGGCTGCCAACTCCACCGCTGAAATCGTCTATGACCTGATTAAAGAATTTGATGAGAAACTAATTGACGAGGATATTGCCACCTATCTTCTGACCGGCATTATCACCGCGACCAAAAACTTCAAAACCCAAAACATCACGCCTAAAACCCTTAATTTGGCCAGCTTGCTCGTGGCCAAAGGCGCCAGACGCGAACAGATAATCCAAAACCTGTATCAAAACAGATACCTCTCCACCTTGAAATTATGGGGACGGGTGTTGTCACGCCTTAATAATGACCTTGACGACAAACTCGTCTGGTCATCTCTGTCAGTCCAAGATTTTTTGGAAACCGCCACCACGCCGGCTGATATTGTTGATGTCGTCGATGAGCTGATTGTCTCAATGCCAAAGACCGAAATCATCGTTCTGCTTTATGAAATCAAAAATGGCAGTGAAAATAGTATTAAAATAATTATCTATTCAATCAAAAATATTGACTCACTCTTTATCGCCCAAAAGTTTAATCCGGAAGGTAACAAGGAGGTGGCCAAATTTACTCTCGCTGGTGTGACTCTGGCTGATGCTGAAAGAGCGGTAATTGATGAGATTAAAAATAAGTTGAAATAAAGTAAACAAGAAACAAGACCCAAGAAACCCGCCGGCATTACCTCGCTTCGCTTGCAAACCGTGACGGGCAGGCAAACAATAATCAATAATCAAATTTCGAAATTTAGAAATATATTATCTTGAAAAAAAGCGAAAAAAAAGATACAATACTATTGTTTCAGTCTTAATTAAGGGCCCGTAGCTCAGCGGTTAGAGCGCTACGCTTATAACGTAGATGTCGGTGGTTCAATTCCACCCGGGCCTACCAAGGGCACTTAGCTCAGTTGGTTAGAGCGCATCCTTGACGTGGATGAGGTCAGAGGTTCGACTCCCCTAGTGCCCACCAGTTTTAAAAAGTCAAATTTCAAAATATAAAACTCGGGGTAATTTTATCCTGGGTTTTATGTTAAAATTAAACCAATGAAAGATATCAACCAAAAATTAATCAACTGGCAGAAGACTGCGATCGGGCAGCCGGAGTTTGGCTTTGTCAAAAAACTGACTAAAGAATTTCCTGAAGCTGGGCTGTATTTAGTTGGTGGCGCGGTAAGAGATATTATTCTGGAACGAAATACCAAAGATTATGATTTTGTAGTGACAAAAGTTGAAGCTAAAGAATTAGAAAAATTCTTAAAGACCTTGGGTGAAGTGAATCTGGTTGGTAAAAGTTTTGGCGTATTTAAATTTATTCCCGAAAAAGGAAAAATCAACGGCAGTAATCCAATAGAAATTGCCTTGCCTCGAACCGAACAAGCTGGGATGAGTGGGCAATATCAAGATTTTAAAATTAAAAACGACAAAGACCTGCCAATTGAAGATGATCTTAGTCGTCGTGATTTTACAATTAATGCCTTAGCTTGGGACTTGAACCAAAAAAAACTTATTGATGAGTTTGACGGCCTTAAAGATTTAGAAAATAAAATTATTCGAGCGATTGGCGATCCCAAAAAACGCTTTCAAGAAGATTATACTCGGATGCTCCGAGCGATTAGATTTTCTTGCCAGCTGGACTATAAAATTGAAGCCCAAACTTTAAAAACGATTAAGGCCAAAGCCAAAGAGCTTGGCACAATCCCGGCCGAAAGAATCAATGAGGAGTTTACTAAGATCATTATGTCTGACAAGGCAGAAAATGGTATCCGGCTAATGCAGGAAATTGGATTACTGAAAATCTTAATTCCCGAGCTTGATGCCGGTGTGGGTGTAAAACAAAACAAGGCTCATATTTATGAAGTGTTTGACCATAATGTCAGAGCGCTTGGCGCTGGCGCCCAAAGAGGATACAAACTGGAAATTCGGCTGGCCGCTCTGCTACACGATGTCGCCAAGCCAAACACTAAAGAAGAAAAAGACGGCGACGCTACCTTTTACAATCACGACCAAGAAGGCGCCAAACTGACCAGACAAATTCTCAAACGGCTTAACTACTCAAATGACATAATAAAAAATATAGTGCACTTAGTACGCTATCATATGTTCTATTACGCCTTGGATATTGTGTCTGATGCCGGCATCCGTCGGCTCGTCAACCGGCTCGGCAAAGAAAATATTAATGACTTTATCAATGTCCGGATTTGTGATCGTCTCGGCATGGGCCGGCCCAAAGCCAAGCCTTGGAAACTGATTGAGCTGGAACGACGGATCAAGGAAGTCCAGCTGGATCCAATCACGCCAAAACTGTTGAAAATCAAAGGTGATGAACTAATGAAACTGCTGGGGATAAAACCCGGTCCAAAAGTCGGCCTGATTTTAAACGCGCTGTTGGGGGAAGTATTAGAAGATCCGAAAAAAAATGCCAAGAAATATTTGTCAGAACGAATCAAAGAATTGAATGAGGTGGAAAGTATTGATTTGAAAAAAATGCATCCGGATATTACATTTTATGAGGAGGAGCGAAAAAGATTATTACATAAAAATTCAAATGAATAAAAAAATAAAAGTCACTCTAGAAAATAAAGGGATGAGATTAGATATATTTGTGACGGAAAATTTAGGCAATATTACTCGCTCGCAAATTAAAAAAATGATTATGGCGGGTGATATTTTGGTCAATGATAAAAAAGCGACCGTGCATCTATTTTTAAAAACAGGAGATGTGGTTCAAATCCGAAATCTGAAATTCGAAACAATAATAAACGGGATTGCCACGCTCCCTCCGGTCGCTCGCAATGACAGTGATGACAAGACGGGATTGCCACGCTCCCTCAGGTCGCTCGCAATGACAGTAGATACAAACGGGATTGCCACGTCGGCCACTTCACTCCCTCCTCGCAATGACATCGTCGTCGTCGCTGAAAATGAAAACTTTTTTATTATTGAAAAACCGGCCGGACTACTAGTTCATCCGACCACTAAGAATGAAACCGATACTCTCGTTGACTGGCTGACGGGCAAATATCCAGAGCTAATAAAAATCGGCGAAGACCCGTCTCGAGCGGCGCTAGTTCACCGACTGGATAAAGATGTCTCGGGGCTGATGATCATCCCCCGCACCCAAGACGCCTTTGACTACTTCAAACAACAATTTAGAGATCACCAAATCATCAAAAAATATACTGCCTTAGTCTATGACAATATTGCCAAAGACGATGATAAAATCGACTTGCCGATTGGCCGATCCAAAAACAAATCCGGACTTTATGCGGCGCATCCAAAAGACAAAGGAGATAAGTTTGCTCACAAAGACAGATTAGCTTTGACTGTCATTAAAGTCATAAAAAGATATGAAAAATATACTCTGCTTGAAGTAGAAATATTTACCGGCCGAACCCATCAAATCAGAGTCCATCTGTTGGCTTATGGCCACCCGATAATCGGCGACACCCTGTATCAAAACAAAAGATTAAAACCAGCCAACATTAGTCGGATATTCCTGCACGCCAGCCAGCTTGAATTTATCGGCCCGGATGGCACAAAGCACAAATATACCAGTGAACTACCGAACAAGCTAAAATCATTCTTAAAAATTTTAAAATAAAAATTTGAAATTACAAATTTTACAAATATTTTTTAAACCTCTCTACCACCCCCTCCAACCTCCCCTTTCAGACAAGGTGGAGGATTATTAAGAAAACCTGTAAGAAAACCTTGCTAAAAGACATAAATCCTGCTACAATAAATTCAATTTACCCTACATAGAATGCTATACGACATCTAACTAGGTAAACTTTACAAGTTAAGCAACCCAGACTAAGCAACTAAAAACTAATAACTAACCAGCTAATTATAATTTTGAATTAACTTTTATGCCACATCCTACTCAAAAAAGAACCAAATCCTCAAAAAAAAGACGAGCATCTCATTTTGCTTTGAAAAATATCGAGCTGACAAAGTGCCCCAAATGCGGCAAACCAAGACTGCCTCACCGAGTGTGTGAGTTTTGCGGTACTTATAAGGGCAAACAAACCATCACCTTAAAAGCGAAAAAGAAAAGCGTCAAACAAAAAGACCAGGAAAGACGAACAGCAGTCAGAGAAAAGGAAGCGGCCAAAGAATCCAAAAAAAATAAATAGCGTGATACCAATATTTATCCGCCCTGTCTTTCAATGACAGACCCTGAATAATTGATATAAATTAGCCCGCCGTGGCGGATTATCATCAATACTATGTCCAACAGACATTTAGCCCGCACCATCGCGGTTCAAACCCTGTATCAATGGGATTTTAACAACCAAAAAGAAGGGGTAGTAAAAATTATGGAGAATAATAAAGACTCTTTTGCTCCCGAATTTGATGATGGCGGTTTTATTGCACACCTTGTGACCGGAACGATTGACAACAAAAAGGAAATAGACGGTCTAATCACAAAATTTGCCCCAGAGTGGCCACTGGATCAGATCACTATTATTGACCGCAATATATTGCGTCTTGGAACTTATGAACTAAAATTTGACGATTCTATTCCAGCCAAAGTAGCGATTAATGAAGCGATTGAGCTAGCCAAGGCCTTTGGTGGTGAGTCATCCGGTAAATTTGTCAACGGCGTGCTGGGCGCAATCTACAAAGAAATGGGTGATAAAAAAATTGATAAAAAAGTTAATATGCAACTAAACCCAATCAAAGAATAAAAAATCATGAATATATCACAACTGGAAAAAAATCTTGGGATAAAGTTTAAAAACAAAGATCTAATTACCCAAGCCATTACTCATCGCTCTTATCTTAATGAACATCCGGAATATAAGCTGGAACATAACGAACGACTGGAATTTCTGGGCGATGCAGTATTGGAGCTGGTCGTGACAGAATATTTGTATCAAAAATATCCCAACCCGGAAGGTGAGCTTACCAATTGGCGAGCCAGCCTTGTTAATGGTACCAACCTAGCCAGAATCGCCAGTGGTCTTGGAATTGAAGACTTCATTATGATGAGTCGGGGCGAAGCCAAGGACAAAAATCCCAAATCCAGACAATACATCCTAGCCAATGCTATGGAGGCGGTGATTGGCGCTATTTATCTGGACCGTGGCATTACTGTTTCAAGGAAATTTATTCAAACAGTAATCGTCAGCGAGCTGAAAGAGATCATAAAAAATCGTTTATACATTGACCCCAAAAGTGACTTTCAAGAAAAATCACAAGAAAAAATGGGGGTCACACCAACCTACAAGGTTTTAGCATCATCAGGACCTGATCATTCAAAAACATTTGAGGTGGGGGTATACTTAAATGACAAATTAATAGCTAGCGACACTGGATCCAGCAAACAAGAAGCCCAGACCAAAGCGGCCCAAAAAGCACTCAAAAAACAAAACTGGAATACATAAAACACATAAAACTATGTCACTTGAAACCCTACTCCAACAAGCAATCGCCAAAAAAGCATCTGACTTTCATTTGATTTCCGGACTACCACCTTACATCAGGACTGAAGGAACACTCAATCCCCTCAATAAAGATGTGATGGATGGCAATAAAATAGAAGCACTAGTAAAAGAAATCGTCGATGATAATCAATTTAAAAAGTTTACAATTGAGAAAGAGTTGGATATCGCCTATGAAATAAGCGATGGTTCTCGTTTTAGAATAAACCTTCATTGGGAGAAGGGAGAAATTGGATTGTCTGCCCGATCTATTCCATCCAAAATTCCATCAATGGAAGATATTGGAATGCCCCAAGTTATTTATGACTTATGCAATGCCGACCGAGGTTTGATACTGGTCACTGGGCCGACCGGTTGTGGCAAGTCCACTTCACTAGCGGCGATGATTGAATATATCAATCAAACCCACAACAAAAATATTATCACTTTGGAAGATCCAATTGAATTTGTGTTCAAACCAGCCAAAAGTATTGTCCAACAAAGACAACTAGGCAGTGATATGCTATCTTTCCAGAGCGGTCTGATTCATATCTTACGCCAAGATCCGAATGTTATTATGGTCGGCGAAATGAGAAACTTAGAAACCATTGCCACGACCATTACCTTAGCCGAAACCGGACATTTGGTCTTTGCCACCTTACATACTTATAGCGCTTCACAGACCATTGACCGGATTATTGATATCTTCCCGCCTCATCAGCAAAACCAAATCCGAACCCAGATATCAATCACTCTGCAAGGAATTATCTCGCAGAGACTAATCCCAAGCCAAGACGGCAGACGAGTGGCGGCCAGAGAAATTTTGCTCAATAATCCAGCGATTGCCAATCTGATCAGGGAAAACAAAATCTCTCAGATCAAAACCACTATTCAAACTAGCGCCAGAGAGGGTATGGTAACTATAGATAATTCTCTTAAAGATTTGTATAAGAACAATAAAATATCCAAAGAAGTCTTAGAAAGCAATCTGACTACGATGAGAAAAATTGTATAAAAAATTATTTAGAAAACACTTTCCGCTTGGAAGTGTTTTCTTTATTAAATTGTGTGTTTATTTGATAAAATTAGAACTTTTTTTGAATAAAATTGACGGCATACTTCGCGCGCTAAATTAAATACTCGGACGAGAAAATCCCTAACCAACATCTTGATGAGAAGCTTAAAAATCACATTTCAAATTTTACATTAAATATACCCGCTTAAAACGTTCAATAAATGTGTCAGGGTATATATATTTTATTGGTCATATTTCTAAATTTATTGATAAACCAGTTTATTCTAATAAATTATATTAATTGTAGCCGTGCATATAAAGAAGAGAGGCGACCGTGGGCGTACATTATTAATAAAAACAAAAATTTGACACGGATTTTAATTTTACTTATACTACAAAAATAGTAATATTTATCATAATATGAAAAAAAATATAAAAATAAACACTTTAGGTGAATTAGAGACGGAAATAATGGAAATAATTTGGCGACTGAAAAGCGCTTCCGTGCGGGAAGTTTTGCAGCATCTTTTAAAACGTCGCCGCCAATCGGCTTATACCACAATTATGACTATAATGTCGCGCTTAGCTAAAAAAGGAATATTAAAACGACGCTTTAATGGCAGTGGCAGCTATATTTATACTCCGACTCAAGACAAGAAAACTTTCTTTGCCACTAATTCTCGTGGCACGATTGAAAGACTAATCAAACAATTTGGCGAAGTAGCGGTCGCTCAATTTATTGATGCGGTAGAAGGTAGTGATCAGAAAGATTTGGTCCAATGGCAGAGAAAATTGAAAAAAATAAAATAATTTTTACCGGCCGAGTTATGGCTGGATAATAAAAATAATTTTTCATCTTATGTTTAAAGAGAATTTACGTCAAAAGGCAAATTTTACTTTTTATCAAATACTTGCTATTGGCATCGGCTTTTTGGCTTTGTTGTCATTTTCGGCTTGGAAGCTCTATCCCAAATTATTGTTATTTCCAAAAATTCTTTTGGGACAGATGGAAACAATTTGCGGCTGTACTGATCATTTGTCTTTCAGTCATCACCCGATTTTGTTTATTTCTTTGACAATTATCGGTTCAGGCTTAATTGGTTTTTTTGGTTTTGCCACGATCAAGGTATTAAAGGTGAAGCTGGTGACCAATAAATTCGTCCGAGAAAATTTACAGCGCCAAAAGCCGGTAATTTCCAGACGGCTGTCTATGATTGCCGTAAAGGCGGGATTGGCGATTGGACAAATTATTGAGATTTCCGATAAAAATCCAGTTATTTTTTGTTTTGGCTTACTTCGGTCCAAGGTTTGCCTTTCATCAGGATTGATTGCTAAAATGTCTGCCAAAGAATTGAAAGCGGTACTGCTTCATGAGCAATATCATTTATTAAGCCATGAACCGATTAAAATTTTCATGGTCAAACTGATAGCTGGAATTTTATTTTTTATGCCGGGATTAAAATTTTTTGCCGGACAATATCTGATATTTTCCGAGCTGGCGGCTGATCAGTGGGCGACTGACAATTTCCAAAACAAAATTCCTCTAGCCGGAGCCCTGTATAAGGTTATTGACTGGAAAAAGAAAATGATCGTCAGAAATGAATTGGCTTTGTCGTTTTTTGCCAATCCGGCAATTATTGAGCGAGTCAATAAGCTGTCCGATAATAGATATGACCCAAAATTTAAATTTTTTTCCTCAAGATTGGCCATCGGCATTATCATCTTGGCAATCTCTTTTATTTTTGCGGGCAGAGCATTGTCCGTCAATAATTCGGCAATGACCGAATATTATGCTGATTCTTGTTCTGAAATGGAGCCGATTTTGTATCAGACTAACCAGCAGTGCGAGATGACGCCGATTGAGCCGATTTGCGTAATGGATTATGAACTAGTTAATTCCCAATGTAAAAATTAGAGACGTTACCGTTATTATCATTGTTGTGGATAAATGACGATTTGACACTAAAACAAATACCTACTACAATATGTAGTAGGTATTTGTTATTTTGAATTTTACTAATTCGGTTTAAAATCAAATTTATGAATTTAAAGAAAAATAATCAATTAAACGGCGCGCTGACAGTCATTAATTTTGTTCTGCTTTCCCTGTTAATTTTATCAATAGGCGCCAATCAGACGGTTATCGCCAGGACTTATGACGCGCTGGGCGGTGGCGGAGTTTTGAAAAAAATTACTGGTTCAATTATTGGGGGGGGATCATCCAAATATGGCAATATTGATTTGACCGGTGATATCTCTCAAGACGCAATAACCTTGGCCATTTCTCAAGGCGTGCCGGATATATATGGCGTTGAGTTAGATATATCTTTTGATGATGTTCAACCGGCTATCAATATAATGAAACGATTTGACCCCACCTATGGCAGTCAAGGCATTGCTTTGGACGGCGACGATTTAAAGAGATTTATTGATGTTGGTCTGCAAATTTCCTGCGAGTATTGTTGTTCCGCTCAGTCAATTATTGCTTCTGACGGAAGCGCGGCTTGTGGCTGCGCTCATTCCCAAGCAATGCGAGGATTGTCAGCTTATTTAATCAAAAATCACGGGTCAGAATATTCCAACGACGAAATATTGCGAGAGCTGGCGCGCTGGAAAGGAATGTATTTTCCTAAACAAATGATCCAGAAGCTAAGTAGCCAGTTACAAGGAGCGGATTTTACGCCTGATACTGCCGCTTTGCTTCTAGGTTTGGATTTACCCGACTATGGTCAAGGCAATCAAGGCGCGCCACTGCCATCTGATTTGAAAAATCTGCCTAATATGGTGGGTGGCTGTTAATTACTTTTTATTATTAATATAAAAAAATATGAAACAAACAAGCGAATTAGACAAGTTGAAAGAAGAAATTTTAGGTGTTGTTAATCCTCAAAAACAAGACAAAAAGCATATTCAGTGGGGCAGTTTGGCTGTGACAATGGTTTTAGTTGTTCTGACTTTATTTTCTTTTGTCCAAGTGGTTCAATCAGCCGCCATTTTAAGCAAGATTAAAAGTGGCGATATCAAAACATCAAACACCGGTTCCGCTTCCGAATCTATACCTTCCAATTTGCAAAACCTACCTAATATGGTGGGTGGCTGTTAATAAAATACAATTTTTAATTTTATGTTTAATCAAGAATTTCAAAATCAATTCAAGCTGAACTCCAAACTAGCCATCGCTTTGGCAATTATTACTCTGGCCTCGATTTTATTTGGGTTGATTGCGACCACTTGGACCAATTTGATTTTAGACAGTAGAATCGCCACCGCCAGAGAAGCGGAACGGCCGGCGGAAATCAGCATTATTGAGATTAAAGAGCCGAGTTGTTTAGATTGTTTTGATTTAACCCCCATTATTGACGCAATTAAAAAGGAAAGCGTGAATATCGTCTCACAAAGAATAGTTGAGCTGGCCAGTGTTGAAGGAGCGGAATTAGTTAAAAAATATAATATCACCAAAGTTCCGTCTTTGATCGTCAGCGGTGAGATTAATAAAAATGCCAAATTAAAATTAATTTGGCCACAGGCGGGAGATATTGTTGATAATATTTTTGTAATGAGGCAGGTTGTCGCTCCGTATGTGTTGACTGATTCGGGCGAAGTCAGGGGGCGGATGCAGTGGGTGATGCTGACCGATACTGCGTGCGATGATTGTTATGATGTCACTTTACACGAAGATATTCTCAAGCGATATGGCTTGCCGACTGAAAACCAAAAAATCATTGGCCGGCAGTTAAGCGAAGGCCAAGAATTGATCGCCAAATACGACATTACTCTGTTGCCGACGATAATTTTAACCGGTGACGTGGATGATTATCCGTCTTTGACTAAAATTTGGTCTCAAGTCGGCACGATTGAAAGCGACGGAGCCTATGTCTTTCGAGAAGGAGTAAAACAAATGGGAACCTATCGTGATTTAAATACTGGACAAGTGATCAAACCGTCAACCGACTCAGGCGACTCGCAAAATTAACAAAGCTAATTCCAGTATTTAAAATGGACAAGTTAAATAATATCAGACTACTTTTCATTTTGGTTTTCGGCCGTTTGACCTATGTTGTTTTAGCAATACTGATTGCGGCGTTGTTTTTTCTCATTAATTGGTGGATAGCTAATTTCGGCTTTCTACATTATGTCTTGACTGCCGGAGTTTTTAATTTATTTGACAAATGGCGCTTGTTTTTTGATTTTTCCAATTTGATCGACATTAATTTTTCTGTTTTGTCGTTGGTCACAGTGGTTACTTTATCTTTGCTGTTTGGCATCAATGGGGCATCTCTGATTTATTTTATCCGACGGAAGCTTGTAATTTCCAGCAGATCCAGCGCCAGTTTCGGCGCTTCTTTGATAAGTTTGGTTGGCATCGGCTGTCTGTCATGCGGATCAGTGATATTGTCATCGATTTTCGGTTTGACAATAGCTGGTGCCATCATCGGCGTTTTGCCTTTTGACGGATATGAATTTGCAATTATTGGCGTCATACTGCTGGCTACTTCAATATATCTATTGGCGCAAAAAATAAATAATAATTTTGTTTGTAAAATATAAAAATATGACAAAAAATATTATTATCTTGTCGGCGGTAATAGTAACAATTTTGGCCATGATTGCTGTCTATGGTTATACTAAAACCAATGACAACGGCTATGCCAATACTAATGCCAACGCTGTTATTGGCGGTCCGGCAGCAGAAGTTTCTCCCAAAACTTATGATTTTAATATGGTGGTTTATGGCGAAATTGCCAGCCATATTTTTCAGATCAGTAATTTGGGTAATCAACCGCTGGAAATATTAAAAGTCTCAACTTCTTGCGGTTGTACCAAAGCCGCTGTCGCCGAAGCCGACAGAATAGTTGCTCCCGGTCAAAGCGTGAATATGATTGTCACTTTTGATCCGGCCATTCACAAGGACGATACTGATCTTGGTCCGCTTACCAGAATTATTTACATCACAACCAACGATCCCAACAACCCAGAGATTGAGGCAGAGATTACTGCTAATGTCATCAAAAAATAATAAATAAAAAATAAATTATGAATCTCAAAAACAACATTCATATTATAATAATCGTTTTATTTGTTCTAATTTTAATTGTCGGTGGTATTATTGTCGGAGCAATCATGGATGCGTCGGATACGAGTAATGGCGGCGTTGCCAAAATAGTTATTGATTCTAATAGATATGATTTTGGTACAATTTCAATGGCTGATGGTTTGACCAGACACACTTTTACTATTAAAAATGAAGGTACGGCCGATCTGGATATTTCCCAAATCAGCACTTCTTGCATGTGCACCAGCGCCATATTAAGCGTTGATGGTCAAGACAGTCCAAAATTCGGTATGCATAGTAATCCGACCTTTTGGTCTCAAAGCATAGCACCGGGTCAGACAGCAACTTTGGAAGTGATTTTTGATCCATTAGCTCATGGACCGGACGCTATTGGTCCGATTACTCGCGGTATAACCGGATATAGCAACGACAACGGCGGGAAAAATGTCCCATTCCAATTAACATTTTCTGGCAATGTAGTCAAATAAACGGCTTATGGCAAGAATATTAAAAATTATTTTGAAAAATAAAAAATATCTGACAATTGCTGTTGCCTCGGTTGCGGCAATGAGCGCGGTCTCCTATTATCTGACAGTGATGAATGTTTACCAACGCAGTATTTTTGTTTATGCGGATATGAATGGATATTGGTTTACGATATTTTCTTTATTATTCGGCGCTGTGATTGCTATTTTGGCTGGTTTTTATCTGTCGCTTTTGGTTTTTAGACGGGATGTGATAAGAACTAAAGCGCCTGGCAACAAGGCAGTCAGCTTGGGCGGAGCGGTAGCCGGCATTGTGGCTTCCGGATGTCCGTCTTGCGGCGTGCCGCTACTAGGGCTAATTGGTTTTCCCTTAGCGTTATACGCCTTGCCGTTTAAAGGTTTGGAAGTCAAGGCATTAAGCATTATTCTTCTTGGGATGGGAATATATCTGATAGACAAAAATATCAAAAAAAATTTAATTGCGCAATGTAAAATTTAGAGATAAATAACAAATTTATTTTATGATAAAAGCTATTCTAACCAAATTGCGACCAGTCTTGAGCAGAAAGAAAATATTTATCATCTCCATTTTGATGCTGATGGTATTTTTGACCGGATGTGTCAATGATTCATCGCTTCCGTCGGTAGACAATAGTAATGATTCATAGCCGGTTGCTTCAACATCTGCCGATAAGTT
>CAYLUK010000009.1:18682-23115 GCA_964386875.1 uncultured Gammaproteobacteria bacterium | reverse complement strand
CAGTCGTGATATTTATGATGTCTGGTTTTTCCTGAAAAATAACTGGCCGATCAACAAAGAAATCGTTGAACAACGTTCAGGCAAATCGTTCAAAGAAATATTGCAAATAACCGCGGAGCAATTAGAAAAGCTGGATAACCGGAATATTTTGGTTGGCTTAGGAGAGTCTCTTACCGAGTCGCAAAAAGATTGGGCCCGAGCGAAGCTTCGGACAGAGACAATCTTTTTGCTCAAGGCTCGTTTAGAGAGCGAAAAATAAAACTATGAAAAAGGAAATCGCCAAAAATTCAGACTTATAATTGATGATTTGGACAAATTACCAATGCCGGCTTATCATTTATTGCCCGGTGGTTTAGTTTCATATCATCCATATATTGATACCTCTCGGGGATGTGTGTATGGATGTAATTTTTGCAGTGGACCAAAGTATTGGAGAAAAATAATCAGGACTAGATCATTTGATAATTTTTATCAGGAGATTAAGTTGATTAAATCGCTCATGGGAGATTATAACTTTTTACATATTTCGGATCCAATGCTAGGGATTACGGAAAAACAAATAAAAATTATAAATAGTTTGAGAGATGAAGATCATGGACTTTATTTTTCGTGTGATATTAAAGCTAATTATGTAAAAAAAGATTTAATTAAAAAGATGGTAGAAAGTGGAATAATTGTATTTTCTATCGGGATTGAATCTCTTAATAATTTTGCATTGTCATTAACAAATAAGGGGTGCACAGCTGAATTAGAAATAGAGGCTTGCAAAGTGATTAAAAGTTTTAAAAATATTTTTTTAAAATCGTATTGGATAGTAGGATTACCAGGAGAGAATAAAAAATCTCTGACTTACAACAATGATCAAATATATAATTTATTGAAATCTAAGGTAGTAGACCAAGTTTGTAATCATATTTTTGTTCCTTATCCAGGAACTGAATTTTTTGATAACCATAGTTATTTTGGCATAGATATTAAGAGTAGAGATTGGATTCATTATGAAGGTAGATCTTATCCAGTGGTATATAGGTTAAACGAGTTAACAGCGGATGAAATATATGATGCCTTTCTGAAATCAAACGAGAGTGAATTAAAATATTATAAAGAAAAGTTTCCACTATTATTAAACGAGAATTCTAATAACGAAAGTTATGAAGATATATCTTTTAGTAAATATAAGGGAAGGTTGATATAAAATAATTATTTGTCTAAAATATTAAAATTTATTTATGTCTGATAAAAATTTTACTAATCCACAGTATTACTTGAACAAAATTGTACAAGTCAAAATTGATCGGCCAATAAATTCAAAACATCATAAATTTGATATGATTTATGAAGCCAATTATGGTTTTGTCCCCAATACGTTATCTCCAGATGGAGAAGAGCTGGATGTTTATGTTTTGGGGGTTGACGAACCATTGTCCGAATTTACTGGCAAGTGTGTTGCAATAATTCATCGAATTAATGACGATGATGATAAATTAATCGTTGTGCCAGAGAATATTGAAATTTCAGATAAGGAAATCAAGAAGCAGATATACTTTCAGGAGAAATGGTTTGATTCAATTATTATTAGGAAATAATAAAAAAACCACCTCTCGTAAAAGGTGGTTGTCAGACAAGTCCTTGACTCGTTTTTTTATTTTCGAAAAAATAGTTTTGAACTTAGAGCCAAGCCGGCGGCAACACTGACAAAGTTGTCACCACTAACTATTTTGTCTGCCCCGATTTCATCTTGGAACAGTTTTTTTATCGCCGGAACATAAGATGTACCGCCGGTGAGAAATACAGTGTCAACATCTTTTGGTGTTAGTCCAGCTGATGCAAGTAGACGATGAAGGCAGTCCTTGATTTTTGCCAATTCATCTTTAATTGAGTTTTCAAATTCTTCACGAGTGATTTCCTCGCTGATGTTAATCTCGTCTTCATTAAAAATAATGCTTGATTTTCTAATTGATGACAATTCACATTTGGCGATTTCAACACTTCGTGACAAGGCAAAGCCGAGATTGTTGTCAATCAATGATTGTAATCTGTCAATCGCCTCCGGATTATCGGCCGATTGGCGGATCATCTGTATCAGCTCTTGTTCAAAGCGATCCTCCTTGATAAATGACAGGAAGTGCCAGTCACAGATGGAGTCAATGAGTCGATGGGGGACATGGAGCCATTTGCTTCCGGATTGATAATTTGCTTCACTGCCAAAATATTTGACTACTTTTCGCCACATTATCCGAGCGTCCAGATTATCACCGCCGATATAAATACCATTGGTCGCCAAGATGTCTGCGTCGCGTTGAGTTTCGCTGGCTTTTTCAGGTGATAGTTTCATTAGAGTGAAATCTGAAGTACCACCACCCAGATCTGCGACCAAGACGGTCTGTGGCTGTTTGAGAGACGATTCATAATGCAGAGCCGCTGCTATTGGCTCTAATTGAAACTCAATGTCTTGGAAGCCGGCTTTTTGAGCCACCACTATTAATCTTTCTCTAGCTAATTTTTCTTTATCGGGGTCAGACGAAAATATCGCTGGTCGACCCAGAACAACGCGGTTGATTTGCCTACCGATAATTTCATCAGCTCTACTTTTGAGAAAAGAGATGATAACAGCGATCAAATCTTCAATTTGGTGTCGTTCGCCATTAATGAGTGTACCAGTGAATTTGTCATCAGCCAACGCTGATTTGATAGATTGGATAAGCCGTCCCCTCATACCGGCCTTGACATATTCTTGTATTGCTTCTTGACCGACATAAGCTTTTTGTGATCTGGGTGGGAAGAATAGGACTGATTTTACAATTTCTCCCCCTGACTGGTTAACCGGCAATACTTTGACACTACCGTCAGCACCCAACACAGAAATAGCTGAATTGGTGGTACCAAAGTCTAGACCATATGCGACGCAGTCCATATCATCTTTCTCCTTAAGGTTTGTGTTTGGTTTTAAGTTCATAGAAAGAACATCATATTATTATAGTGTTTTTTGATAAAATGTCAAGGTTGATTTTTGTGATTAGTATTTATATATAATATAACAGTTATTTGTAATCAGTCAAAGGCTCCAAGTTCACCTTCTCCCTGCCGATGGCGGACAAGGCCAAGGCGAAGAATATAAGATAGTGTATGGCTTATGGGGCATATAGCGTATAAATTAAAGTTAATAGTAAAAACAAAACAACATCGTTATCGACGTTGTTTTTTGGATATAGAATTTATGTAATTTGCATAGTTTGCTATAATTAATGCATAGATTATATATTTAATATTATGACTAAAAAATTGTTTAAAATTAGCGAAGCAGCCGAGTTTTTAGGCGTTTCTATTGATACTTTACGGCGTTGGGACAAAAATGATTTATTAAAGCCAATTAGAGCGTCTGTTGGCAGCTATCGTTATTATAAAAAGGAAGATTTGGAGTTATTTTTAAATGATATTTTTGTAATGGCGAAAAAATGGGTATTGGTTGAAAATCCCAAAGAGCTGGCCAGTGAGTTTTATTGCGTTGACAGCCAAACTTTTCAATCACGATTAAATAAGCTCGGCCAACAGCTTGAAAATATAAATGATTTAGAGAAAAGTTTTTCTCTCATTACTTCTATCACCGGTGAAATCGGCAACAATTCATTTGATCACAACCTTGGCTCTTGGCCGGATATTCAGGGCATTTTATTTGCTTATGATTTGAATAAAAGAAAAATTATTTTAGCGGATCGGGGGCAAGGAATTTTAAAAACATTAAAAAAAGTCAGACCGACGTTGGCGACTGACAGCGATGCTTTAGAAGTTTCTTTTACCGAAATAATTTCCGGACGGTTTCCGGAGAATCGAGGCAATGGATTAAAATATGTCAGAAAAGTAGTTTCCGAGATTAATAAATTAACTCCCTTAACTTTGTATTTTCAATCTGGCTCGGCTGTTTTAAATTTGAAATACG
This sequence comes from uncultured Gammaproteobacteria bacterium, assembly GCA_964386875.1. Taxonomy (GTDB): domain Bacteria; phylum Patescibacteriota; class Patescibacteriia; order 2-01-FULL-39-33; family 2-01-FULL-39-33; genus CAYLUK01. The sequence goes on along the minus strand of CAYLUK010000009.1, from coordinate 19,178 downwards.
GCGACTTGGCATTGGATATCAGTGAATCTGATTTTTTATTTCATGGTTGCCTAGCCTTAATTAGTTTTTAAAATTAAAATTTATGACTATTCAATTAAAAAAGTTCGGTAACACTCTTATTTCCAGGCAAAACGGTCGTGAGGCTTGGCTGGCTTTTAATTATCAACTTCAAAACGTTAAACCGGATGAATCAATCCGAGTTGATTTTGACGGCGTAGACACTTTTTCACCTTCATGGGCTGATGAGTTTTTGACTCCTCTATTTCGTTTTCGTTCTGACGGAAAAAGATTGAAATTAAAAAAATCAGATAATTTATCGGTTGGCGCCACAGTTGACACTCTAGAAGAAGTTAATAAAATAAAATTTAAGTGGGAGATTTAGAAGTAATTTTTTTCCTTCGCCGATACACAATAAAGATAAAGTCAAGCTATTTTTTCTCCTCAACTTCTTTTTTTATCAGGTCAATGAATCCAGCCAGTTTTTGCGCACCAAGGT
>CAYLUK010000009.1:0-18672 GCA_964386875.1 uncultured Gammaproteobacteria bacterium | reverse complement strand
CGACAACTAAGATGTATGGTGTTTTTTGCTTCTCGGCGTTTCTGATTCTTTTGCCCAGTGACTCGTCACTGGCGTCAATCTCGGCGCGGATATCAGCGGATTTTAGCTCGGTCAAAACCTGCTCGCCATAATCATTGAATTTTTCCGATACCGGAATAATCACCGTTTGTACCGGCGAAAGCCAGAGCGGAAAAGCGCCGGCAGTGTGTTCAATATAAACACCTAAAAATCTTTCTAAAGATCCCAAAAGCGCTCGGTGGATCATAAATGGTTCTTTTTTTTGATTCTTTTCATCAATATAAAACATTTCAAATCGGCTCGGCAGGTTAAAATCAAATTGAATAGTTGAGAGTTGCCATTTTCGGCCGATCGCGTCGCTGACCTTAATATCTATTTTTGGTCCGTAAAATACAGCGCCACCGACATCATAAACAAAATTTTTAAAGCCTGATTTTTCCAGCACTTTTTTGAGTATTTTTTCTGCCATTTGCCAATTTTTATCATCGCCGATAAAATGTCCCTTATCTTCAGGATTACGGACACTTAAATTCATTTCAAAATCTTCAAAGCCGAAAGTTTTGAGCATATATAAAGTCAGGTCAAGCGCTTTTTTAATTTCTTCTTCTAGTTGGTCTGGAGTGCAGATAATATGAGCATCATCTTGAGTGAAGCCACGAACTCTGGTCAAACCATGAAGAGTGCCGGATCTTTCATAACGATAAACTGTTCCCATTTCAGTCCAACGAATTGGCAGATCGCGATAAGAATGACTCTTGGCTTTGTAAAGTTGGACTTGGAGTGGGCAGTTCATTGGTTTGAGTCGGTAGTTTTCTTCGTCAATGCCAAATGGCGCATACATACCTTCACTATAGAAATCCAAATGGCCGCTGTGGCTGAATAATTTTTCTGATGCAATATGAGGAGTAATTACCATTTCATAGCCATTTTTTAAATAAGTATTCAAAGCAAAATTCATTATTTCATGTCGTAACCTAGCACCCTTGGGGAAAAATAACGGTAGTCCAGCCCCAATTTCGTCACTGATCATAAATAATTCCAACTCGGCACCTAATTTGCGGTGGTCTCGTTTTTCCGCTTCTTCCCGCATTTTTAGATAGGTCTGCAGTTCATCTTTGGTGGCAAAAGCGGTGCCATAAATTCTTTGGAGCATTTCGTTTTTTTCATCGCCACGCCAGTATGCTCCTGAAGTTTTAAGTAGTTTAAAATGTCCCAACTCTTTGGTGGATTTGACGTGCGGTCCGCGACAAAGGTCTTCAAACTCTCCAATTTTATAAAAACTGACTTTTGACTCGCCGATTTTTTCTAAATCTTTGATTAATTCTTCTTTATATGTCTGACCGGTTACTTTTTTGATGGCATCAGCAATATTGAGTTCTGTTTTTTCAAATTCAAGGTTTTTTTTAATTAGCTCCTTCATTTTATTTTCTATTCTTGGCAGATCATCCGGAGAAAAAGTTTTGTCTTTTCCAAGATCAAAATCATAATAAAATCCGTCGTCTATGGTCGGGCCAATAGCGAATTTTACTTTGTCGCCAAATAACTCTTTCACGGCATAAGCCATAATATGCGAGGTTGAATGGCGGATTATTTCTAATTTATTGTCAGTTTGTTTATTCATATCTATAATATTACACTGAATCCTATATTTAAGTCAATTGCTAAATATCAGAATATTCGTTAAAATGTAAGTAAAGATTATTATTTAAACCCCTTCTGTATCCGTTCCTGGGTAGTGCTGATTGCTCCTAATGGTCACAGTCATTGATGCTCTTCTGTTCCAGTTTTTCAAACTGGGGTTGGATCGCTTCTACCCGTCGCTTCGCAACCCCTTAAGACAAGGGGAGGAGAGAGTTTTTATGAAATACACAACCCACACAATCAAAACCGAGCTTTTGAATTTAGTGGCTGACGCGGTCGGTCAAGACATTGACAAAGGCAAATTGGAAATCACTGTTCCGCCGGAAGCGGAAATGGGAGATTTTGCGGTGCCTTGTTTTTTCTTGTCCAAGCTACTGCGGAGGTCGCCTAGTCAAATCGCGATTGACTTGGCCAGCAAGATTCATCCGGCCGGTTTAGTAATGTCAGTCAAAAATGACGGCCCGTATTTGAATTTTTTTATTAATCAAAGCATTTTAGCCAAGCAGGTTTTGAAAGAGATTAATAAGAGAGCAGATAAGTATGGTCAGCTAAATCTTGGTAAGGATAGGATCATGCTGGAATATTCCCAGCCCAACACCCACAAGGAGTTTCATATCGGTCACATGAGAAATGCAATTTTGGGCAGCGCGCTGATACGACTCTTGGGTGCAGTGGGATATAAAGTGATGCCAGTCAATTATATCGGTGATGTGGGCGCCCATGTTGCAAAATGTCTTTGGGCGTTAGAGAAATTCCACGCCGAGAATAAATTGCCGGAGAATAAGGGCAAATACTTGGGGCAAATTTATACTGAAGCAGTCAAAAAGACCGAGGTGAGTAAGAAGAATAAAAAGGAAGCTGATGAAGTCTTGCAGAAGCTGGAAGCCGACGATAAAAAGTGGACCGCGCTATGGAAAAAGACCAGAAAGTGGAGTTTGGATGAATTTGATCAGATTTATAAGATATTGGATTGCAAGTTTGACCAGGTGTTTTATGAAAGCGAAGTTGCTAATCTCGGTAAAGAGATTGTCGCTGATCTGCTCAAGAAAGGAATTGCCGAGATTTCAGAGGGAGCAGTGATTATTAATCTGGAAAAATATAATTTGAAAAACTTTTTGTTGCTTAAGTCAGACGGCTCGTCACTATACTCCACCAAGGACATCGCCTTAGCTCAAGAAAAATTCAAAAAGTATAAGATTGATAAAAGCATCATCATTACGGATTCTCGGCAGAGCTTCTATTTCTCCCAGCTGTTTAAGACTTTGGCGATTATGGGCTTTGACAAGGAGATGATTCACATTCCTTATGAGTTCGTGACACTCAAAGCCGGAGCCATGTCATCTCGCAGTGGCAATGTGGTATTATTTGAAGATTTTTATCATCAGGTTGTGGGTCAGGCGACTCACGAGACCAAGAAGCGTCACCCAGATTGGTCGGAGAAGAAGATCCAAGACACATCGCGCAAGATTGCTTTGTCAGCCATCAAGTTCAACATGCTGAAAACCGGTAATGACAATATCATCACTTTTGACATTGATGAAGCATTGAGCTTTGATGGATTTTCCGGGCCATATCTGCAATACACCTGTAGTCGGATTAGTAGTGTGCTTAAAAAGGCCAAATCCAAAGGTGGAATTGATGTTGAATATGATAAATTAAATACGGTAATTGAGAAAGAGTTGATGTTGAAATTGATTGATTATCCCAATGTGATTGAAGTGGCGGCTAAGAATTTTCAACCCAGCGAGCTGACCCGTTATTTATTTGAACTAGCCAAATTATTTTCCAATTTTTATCAGACGATGCCAATTTTAAATTCAGACGACGGGACCAAAAAGGCCCGGCTATCTCTAATTTTCGCGGTGAAGCAGACCATTGCTAATGGACTAGGGATTTTGGGGATTGAGACGATGGATGAAATGTAAAGCTAAAGAAGAAACAAGAAACAAGGACACAAGATACAAATAGATCTCATTAGCCGTGACGGAGAATATCCAATTTTTGATTTTTGTTTGTTTCTTGTTTTTTTGTATCTTGTTTTTTGAAAATGTTTATGGGTTTATAGATTTGTGTAAGGGTTAACATTGTGTATAGTTTTATTGTATAATATACTTAAATATATGTCAGTAAAAAAGCCAAAAATTATATTAGTTGAAGACGAGCCGGAATTGGCTGATATGTTCGGTACTGCCTTAAAAACAGCCGGTTTTGAAGTTGAGGTTGTGGGTGATGGTTTGATGGCGCTGAAAAAGATTAGAAATGAGAAGCCTGACTTGGTGCTATTGGATTTAGTCATACCGGAGATGGATGGTTATGCCGTATTGGAAAAGACCAAGCAATATAAGTCGACCAAAAATGTCTGTATTTATATTTGGAGTAATCTCACCCAGCAGAATGAGATTGATCGAGCTAAAAAGCTGGGTGCTGACGGCTATATGATAAAGTCAAATTATACCCCAGCAAAATTTATTGAGAAAGTAAAAAGTATTCTTAATCAAAAATAAATTATGCGGCCAAAAGTAAGTGATGTTTGTATCGCCTGCGGTACTTGTACTGCCATAGCGCCGGAAGTTTTTAAGCTTGGCGACATCAAAGCTGAAGTTATGGAAGCCGATTATGAGGCCAACAAGGACAAGATTGATGATGCGATTGCCCAATGTCCGGTTCAAGCTATCAGTTGGGAATAATTTTTTATAAAAAAATAAAAAATTAAGAAACTAAAAAATTATTGTAGAGACATGTCTGTCTCTATTTTTTGATTGACTAAAACAGTTAAATATCGTAATATTTGGATATCAAGTGTTTAATTTTTTTTAATGGATAAAAGCAAAAAAAACCCAATTATTGAGAAAGAACTGGAAATCCAAAAGTTTTGGCAGGATAACCGGATTTTTGAGAAAACTCTTGAAGCGACCAAAGACGGTGAGCTTTACAGTTTTTATGATGGTCCGCCGTTTGCGACCGGCACGCCTCATTACGGGCATTTGGTCGCCAGCATTATGAAAGATGTGGTACCGCGGTACCAGACGATGAACGGCCGTTATGTCCAGCGCCGTTGGGGTTGGGATTGTCATGGTTTGCCGATTGAAAATATTGTTGAGCAAGAGCTGGGCCTTAAGAGTCGCAAGGATATAGAAAAGATTGGGATTGAAAAGTTTAATCAGAAGTCGCGTGAGAGCGTGCTCAAATTTGCTGACGAGTGGAAGAAGACGATTCCTCGTCTTGGCCGTTGGGTGGATATGGAAAATGATTACAAGACCATGGAGCCGTGGTATATGGAAAGTATCTGGTGGGTGTTTAAAGAGTTGTGGGACAAGAAGCTGATTTATGAAGGCCACAAGGCGATGCACATTTGTCCGCATTGCGAGACCACTTTAGCTAACTTTGAAGTGACGCAAGGATACAAAGACATCAGTGACCTGTCAGTCACTGTGAAATTTGAAATCCGAAATCCGAAATCCGAAAGTTTAGATTTGCCGGAAAAAACTTATGTTGTGGCGTTGGCGGTTGGCAAGGATATTGATTATGTATTGGTGAGTTGTCATTGCGAGGAGCGAAACGACAGTGAAGCGACGAAGCAATCTCGTGGAAAAAATAGTAATGATTTTTTTATATTAGCTAAAGATTTAGTGGAGAAGTTTTTTGTTGCCGGTGATTATGAAATTATGAAAGAATTCAAGGGTAAAGAACTGGTTGGTAGAAAATATCAGCCATTGTTTGATTATTATCAGGACGAGAAATTAGATAACCAAGATAATTTATATATTATAGTTGATGCTGATTTTATCTCTACTGCCGACGGCACCGGCGTAGTCCATATCGCGCCGGCTTTTGGCGAAGAAGATATGATGCTTGGCCAAGAGAAAAACTTGCCGATGATTCAGCATATTGACGAGAGCGGCAGGTTTAAGCCCGAGGTCAAAGATTTTGCCGGCTTGGAAGTCAAGCCCAGAGAAAATCCACAAGCGACAGACAAAAAAGTGCTGAAATTTTTGAGTGATAAGGTTTTTGCCAGTGAGCAGTATGAGCATAGCTACCCTCATTGCTGGCGTTGCGACACGCCACTGCTCAACTACGCGACTTCGTCTTGGTTTGTCAAAGTGACAGCGATTAAAAAGGATTTAATTAAGAACAATCAAGAAATAAATTGGGTACCGGCTCATCTTAAAGACGGCCGGTTTGGCAAGTGGCTGGAAGAGGCGAAGGATTGGGCAATTTCTCGGAGCCGTTTTTGGGGCGCCCCCTTGCCGGTTTGGCAAAGTGACGATGGTGATGTGATTTGTGTTGGCAGCACCAAGGAGTTGGAAGAGTTATCAGGCGTCAAAGTGGAAGACTTACATAAAGATGTCGTGGATAAAATTGAAATTACTAAAAATGGTAAAACATATCATCGCATTCCGGAAGTTTTGGATTGTTGGTTTGAGTCCGGTTCTATGCCTTATGCTCAATTTCATTATCCATTTGAAAACGAAGAAGTTTTTAAGAAATCATTCCCGGCTGAGTTCATCGCCGAGGGAGTGGATCAAACTCGTGGTTGGTTTTATACGCTCTTGGTGCTTTCCACGGCGTTGTTTGACCAGCCGGCATTTAAAAATGTAATTGCCAATGGCATTATTTTGGCCGGTGATGGCAACAAGATGAGCAAGCGTCTAAAGAATTATCCGGAGCCGGAGATAATCATGGAGAAATATGGGGCTGATGCCTTGCGGTATTATCTGCTTTCTTCGCCCGTGATGACAGCTGAAAATCTTAATTTTTCTGAAGCTGGCGTCAAGGAGTCGTATCAAAAAGTCATTATGCTGATTAATAATATTTTGAAATTCTATAAATTGTACCAAGACGAAAGCGCTGATACGACGAGTCAAGAGCTGACCGAGCAAGAAAATGTTTTGGATCAATGGTTATTGTCTAAATTAAATTTGATGATCAGTGAGACGACTGACGCAATGGAAAATTATAATTTACCCAAGGCGGTCCGACCGATTCAAGAGTTTATTGACGAGTTTTCAACTTGGTGGTTGAGACGGAGCCGTGATCGTTTCAAATCAGATGATGCTTATGATAAGGCTGACGCGTTGAAAGTTTTTAATCATATTCTTTATGTTTTGTCACGAGTAATGGCGCCATTTACGCCTTTTGTCGCAGAATATATATATCAAGAAATTGGCGGACAATATGAATCGGTTCATCTAGAACAATGGCCTACGGCTGGCAAGGTTGATCAAGGTTTACTTGACCGGATGGAGCAAGTCAGGAAAATTGTTGAACAAGGCTTGGCTATTAGGGCGGAACAAGGAATCAAGGTTAGACAACCACTCAATAGGTTGAAAGTTGAAAGTGAAAAGTTGAAAGGTTTTAGTGAAGAATTGATCAATTTAATCAAAGATGAGTTGAATGTCAAAGAAGTTGAATTAATTAATCAAGGCGAGTTGGAATTTGACATCCGGCTTACTGATGGATTAAAAGCCGAGGGTATGGTCAGGGAATTAATACGGACGATCAACGCGATGCGTAAGAAACAGAGCTTGACGATTAGTGACAATATAAAAATTTCGTGGCAAAGTGATGGTGATATCGTCATTAGTGTTTTAACTGATGATAATTTTTTGTCGGAAATAAAAAATTCTACTCTTTGTCGGGAATTAGTTCAAACAGAGGTGTCTGACGAAGCAGTTAAGGTCAATGACGAAGAGATTAAGTTTAAAATTGAAAAAGTCTAGATTGTCATCCTGTCATCTTGAGTTAGGCGAGCGATTTGGTGACAAAATATAAGGTTGCCACATCGGGAGTTTTTTTTCTTTTTTAAAATTGACATTTATTTTCGGGTCTGTTATAATTGTCTAATCGATTTTTTAACGACCAACCGAGGAGAGCCAAGATGGAAATTTCTCAAGTGGTATTTTTGATCGTAATTATTTTTGCTGTTACGGCGTGTTCGGTGATTGCCGGTTATGAATTAATTATGATGTATTGTCAAAAGCGGACACATAAAAGATGTGACCAGTGTGGGAAATTATCGCCTCATTACAGTGGCAATTGCATTTATTGTGGCGAGGTGTTTAAATATAGAGTATTAAAATGAAATCAAAAATAATCATTCCAGTGATTCGTCACTGGATTTTTTTTATTTACTCTATGGAATAAAAAATTATTTCATAATTTTTGACGGCTAAGCTGTCTTTTCCATAGGATAAACTTGAAAAAAAAGCCAAAAAATGCCAAGATAATAATATTCATTTTATAATAATTCTAAATTTATGACCTTACAACAGATATATGAGTTGTCTATAGATATGGGTATCAAAAGTGACTTACGAGGAGCAGTAAAAGTCAAGAAGAATTTGAAGAAAATAAATGAGGCGTATGGCGAGCTTCACGGTGATGAGAAGCAGGAGTTTGATAAGGAAAAGCTGACTAATCCATATTCCGACACTCGGATTTTGGTTGATAATCAGAAAGAGATTAAGAAAGTTTTAGTCGGGATTGATGTCCAGCCAGCCGAGATTATGATGGCGCGTGATTTTGATATTGATACGGTAATAAGTCATCATCCGGTTGGTAGCGCTTTAGCTGATCTGGGAGATGTGATGCATTTGCAATCAGAGGTACTGGCGATGTATGGCGTGCCAATAAATATCGCCGAAGCGCTTACCAAAGAGCGAGTCAGCGAAGTTGCCAGAGGCGTATCGTCGTCAAACCATTATCGAGTGGTTGACGCTGCTCGACTATATAAGATAAATTTGATTTGTATCCACACCCCGTGTGACAATTTGGCGGCGACATATCTGGACAAGGTGATCAAGAAGGCTAGACCAGAAACCGTGGGCGAAATTATCAAAGCGCTCAAAGAAATTCCAGAATACCAAGAAGCGATTAAGCGCAAATCAGGACCACAGATTTTCGTCGGCGAAGAGAACAGTTCAGCCGGCAAGATTGTCTTGACCGAAATTACCGGTGGCACCGAAGGCGCAGTCGGCATTTACAGCAAGATGTCTCAAGCCGGGATTGGCACAATCATTGGTATGCACATGGATGAAGTCAGGATTAAGGAGGCGAAGAAGCATTTTGTCAATGTCGTGGTGGCGGGTCACATCTCCAGCGATTCATTGGGCGTTAATCAGTTTTTAGATCAGCTGGAAAAAAAGAAGATTGAAATCATTCCATGTTCAGGGTTGATTAGGATCAGTAGAAATAAAAAATAAATTTTTAAATATGACTAGAGTTGAAAAACAAGATTTAACCAACACCGCTGAAGCCGGCGAGGAAACTATTCCTGTGGCCGAAGAGTTTGTTGAAATATTGGAATCCCAAGGATTAGAAAGTCATGCTAAGGCTTATCAGAAGGTGTTAGAGATTGCTCGAGTCGTTCAAGATGCCGGTGGTCAAGCGTTACTCGTCGGCGGGAGTGTCAGAGATATGGTGATGAATAAAATTTCTAAAGATTATGATATAGAGATTTATGGTCTTGAGCCGGAAAAAATTGAACAGATTGTCGCCAGTCAGGGTAAGGTGTCTGATGTTGGCAAGGCCTTTGGAATTTTAAAGGTTTCCTTGGATGAAGGTATTGATATAGATATTTCATTGCCTCGATTTGATTCAAAGATTGGCGATGGTCATAAGGGTTTTGAAATTAAGGCTGATCCAAATATGAGCATCAAAGACGCAGCTCGACGTCGTGATTTTACTATGAACTCTATTTCAGCCGATCCATTAACCGGTAAAATAAATGATCCTTTTGGCGGAGTTCAGGATATTAAGGATAGAATAATTAGGGTGACTGATCTGGAAAGATTTAGAGATGATCCACTTCGGGTTTTAAGGGCAATTCAATTTATGGGTCGATTTGGAATGAGTTTAGATGAAAAAAGTGCGGAGTTAATTCAAGAGATGGTGCCGGAGCTTAATGATTTACCCAGAGAAAGAATTTTTGAAGAATGGAAAAAGTTATTACTTAAATCGGAAAAGCCGTCTCTAGGATTAATTGCCGGTATGAATTTGGGTGTATTAAGTGAAATCCATCCACAATTTCCGCCATTAACTAAGACCAAGCAGGAACCGGATTGGCATCCGGAGGGTGATGCTTGGGTTCATACTTTAATGTCAGTTGATTCAGCGGCTGAAATTATTGATCGAGAAGAAATCACAGAAGATAGAGCATTGGTTGTGATGCTCGCAACATTGTGTCATGATTTGGGCAAGCCGGATACTACCTCGCTTAATGAGGCAGGGCAGATTATTTCTCATGGCCATGAACCGGCTGGGGAAGAGCCGACCAAAGAGTTTCTTAAATCGCTTGGAGCTGATAATAAAACTAGAGATAAAGTATTAAAATTAGTCACCAATCATATGGCGCCCAGTATGTTATATATTGATAAAGTCATCAAGGGCAAGAAGGTCGGAGATGGTGCAATTAGAAAGTTAGCTAAGCGTATTCATCCGGCGACGATTCAAGAATTAGTGGCGGTGGCAATGGCCGATCATCTTGGTCGAGGCCCTTTCACTGATCCCGAAGTCCCAGAGCAGTTGTTACTATCTGATGGTTTTCCGGCTGGACCTTGGCTTTTAGACTGGTCACGACGGCTGGGAGTCGAAACAAGTAAGCCGGCTGATCTTATTCGTGGTCGTGATTTAATACTTTTAGGATTTAAACCGGGAAAAAATGTTGGTCAAGTTGTTAAATTGGCTAATTCTCTTCGTGACGATAAAGGTCTTTCCGAATCAGATGTGTTTGGTCATATTGCCATATTGTCACCCGGAGGTGTTGTCAGTGAAGAAGATGAAAATCAAATAATATCCGGATTAGCAAAAGTATTGGAAGAAAAATAAAAACCCTTAGAAAGCACTATTTCAGTTTTCCGGAAAAAATAAATTTCGGGGCTAGCCCCTGAATTTGTGGTCAGGTGTTCAAGTAGTCGTTTTTTATCGGAAGAAGTATGTCAAATATTTAACTATTTATCAAGTAAATGAAAAAAACAAACAAGATTCCCGAATTGTTGGCGCCAGCGGGAGATCTGGAAAAATTAAAATATGCTTTTGACTACGGAGCGGACGCGGTGTATCTTGGGTTGCCAGCATATTCACTTCGCGCCCAGACCGGCTTTGATATGAAATCGATTGGTGTCGGCATAAAATATGCTCACAAGCTTGACAAAAAGGTGTATGTGACGATTAATATTTTTGCTCACAATCGTCATATCAAAGAATTACCAACATATCTTCGTCAATTAAAAAAGTTAAATCCTGATGCTGTGATTTTGTCTGATCTTGGAGTTTTAATGTTGATTAAAAAGTATTTGCCAAAAGTAAAAATTCATCTTTCTACTCAAGCCAACACCCTTAACTCCGAGGCAGTTAAGTTTTGGCACAAGCAGGGAGTGAGTCGCATTATCTTAGGTCGAGAAGTATCATTAAAAGATATAAAAGAAATTCATCAAACTGTGCCAAAGATGGAGTTGGAAGTTTTTGTTCATGGCGCGATGTGCATGAGTTATAGCGGACGGTGTTATTTGTCGGCTTGGTTGAATTCACGAAGCGCCAATCTTGGCCTTTGCACCCAACCTTGCCGGTGGGAATATAAAATTTTTTTGGAGGAGGGTCTTCGTCCCGGACAAATGATTCCAATTGAAGCTGATGATAAAGGCACTTATATTATGAATTCCAAAGATTTATGTCTGATTGATTATTTAGATGAGCTTAAAAAAGCTGGCGTAATGTCATTTAAAATTGAAGGTCGGACCAAAAGTATTTATTATTTGGCGACGATGGTAAAAGCGTATCGACAGGCGTTTCAGCGTATAACACAAAACACAAAACACAAAACGCATAATAAAGATTTAAAACTTGAGCTAGATAAAATTGACAATCGGGGTTATACGACTGGGTTTTTATTGGGGAATGAGGTGGGCAGACAGGAATTTAAAACTTCAAAAGCAATGAGTGATTGGGAGTTTGTGGGTGAGATTGTAAAAATAGATAATTATTCCCTGGCTGTCATCCCGAGGGAGCGGAGCGACCGTGGGGATCCCGTAGAATCAGAAAATTTTTTGCAAACAATTTTTATAAAAGTCCACAATGTTTTAAAACTGGGAGACGAGGTGGAAATTATGACTCCAAGTGAAAATTATAAAGTCAAAATAAAAGAGCTTATTAATGAAAAAGGCGATAAAGTAAAATCCGCCCACGGCGGTACCAAGGAAATTTTCAAAATTGAAATTCCAGTTCAATATGATATAGTAGAGAAAAGTCTAATAAGAAAGAAAAAATGATCTCATACTTAAATGGCCAAATTAAGCACAAGATCGTAATCCCGAAAAAGGATAATTGGTTGGTTTTGGTTGTCGGTGGCGTGGGCTACAAAGTTTATGTTTTAGACAGCTTAATTAATGAGACACAAATTGGCCAAGATCTAGAGCTATTTATTTATACGCAAGTGGCAGAGACGGCTTTGAATTTATATGGCTTTAAAACTCAAGAGGAGTTGAGCTTTTTTGAAACCTTACTTACCATCTCCGGAGTGGGACCACGTAGCGCGCTAAGCATTTTACAAAAAGCCAAAGTTGAGGATTTGTGTTCTGCTGTCCAAAGCGGTAATGCTGAAGTGTTGAGCACAGTGTCTGGCATCGGTCCCAAAACCTCGCAGAAGATTGTGGCAGGTCTCAAAGACAAGCTAGGTAGCTTGGAAACCGACTTGGGTGAGTGGGGCGAAGGCTTTGGTGATGCGCTTGAAGCACTGGTCGGCTTGGGCTATACTGCAAGCCAGTCTCAAGAAGCTTTGAGAAAGTGTACTAGCACTGATCCGGGGGATAAGGTGAAGGAAGCTTTGAGATATTTAGCTGGCGCTAAATAAATTCCTAACACATGAAACAAACAATTAGAAAATTACTACCAATTGGAATACTCCAGCGTTATCACCAATCCTTAGCGATTATTAGCAAGGTTGTTTATGGTATGCCGTCGGAAAAGATGATTGTCGTCGGTGTCACCGGCACCAATGGCAAATCCACGACCGTGATATTGATTGCCAAGATTTTAGAAGAAGCAGGACACAAAGTCGGCGCGACTTCAACTGCCATTTTCAAAATTGGGCAGAAAGAATGGCTTAATGACAAAAAGATGACTATGCTCGGCCGGTTTGCTTTGCAGAGATTACTGCGAGATATGACGACGGCTGGCTGTCAGTATGCCGTGATTGAGACTTCTTCAGAAGGCATCAAGCAATACCGCCACCTTGGTGTTCATTATGACATTGGCGTCTTTACCAATCTGACTCCCGAGCACATTGAATCGCATGGTAGTTTTGCCAATTATAAAGAAGCTAAGTTGAAGCTTTTTAGAAAGATCGCCAAAGATCCACCCAAGAAAATAATGAATTGGATTCCGGATCAAGTCCGGGATGATAATGGAGTGAAAAAAGTCTTTGTCGTCAATGGCGATGATGAGCATACCGATGATTTTTTGAATTATAAAGTAAATGAGAAAATTATTTTCAAGATACAAGATACAAGAAAACAAGAAACCCGCTCGAATTGCTTCACCTCGCTTGCAAACCGTGGCGGGCAGGCAAACAAATTTCAAGCTATAATTTCCAATCTTCAAAATTTAGTTGCTCAAAATATTCAGTTAAACAGTAATGGCGTGTCTTTTAAAGTTGATGGCACAGATTTTAATTTAAAACTTTTTGGTCAATTCAATATCTATAATGCCTTGGCGGCAATTGCCGTGGCCAAGTCCCAAGGCATAGATTTAGAAGTTTGTAAATTAGCACTAGAGAAAGTTGATAGCGTCCCCGGTCGGATGGAATTTATTGAGACCCAAAAAGACTTTAAGGTTTTAGTTGACTATGCGCCCGAGCCAGAGAGTATTGCCCAGCTTTATCAGACGATTAAGGGCCACAATATCTCACCGGGAAAGATTATTCATGTGCTTGGTTCATGTGGTGGTGGTCGCGACAAATCGCGTCGACCGATTTTAGGAAAATTAGCAGCTGGCAATGCCGACATAGTCATTGTTACCAATGAAGATCCGTATGATGAAGATCCGATGGAAATAATTAGTCAAGTTGCCAAAGGCGCCCAAGATGCCGGCAAAAAACCAGAAGAAAATTTATTTATAATTTTAGATCGTCGGAAGGCAATCCAAAAGGCCTTAAGTCTGGCACAAGCCGAAGATTTAGTGCTATTGACCGGTAAAGGTTGCGAGCAAGCAATCTGTGTTGCCAATGGCCATAAAATCCCTTGGGACGAAAGAAAAGTGGCTCAAGAAGAACTAGATAAGTTATAAATGTGTGGATAAGTTATTTATTATAAGCCACAAATCATAAAAAATTAACAAAAATTTTTTCAATTAAGAGTGTTATTTTAATATAAATTTATCTAAATTTAGTCAAATATGTCTTATTATTTGACTTTTTATTTTTTATTTGCCATTTAGTCTTGACTTTTATCCACTTATTCTGTTAATATAAGAACATCTGGATTTATTTCCATTTTTTTTCTAAGTCACGCAAAAAACCCCTATAACAAATCATTGGGTGGATAACCTTATTAGATAGTGGGTCAACAACGAAGACAAAATTAAATTACTAATAAACTCATTTCTTTTAATACCTGAAATGAGAATTTTTTATGTCGCAAAAACAAAATACAAAAATTCGGACTAGTTTTAGCGAAACAAATGAGATTTTGGACTTGCCTGATTTGATTGAGTTGCAGAAAAAATCATATCAATGGTTTTGGGATCATGGCATTAAGGAGTTGTTTGATGAAGTTTCACCAATTACCGATTTTATCGGTCGAGATTTAGAAGTGGTTTTCGGTGAGAATTTTTTGGACGAGCCGAAATTTGATGAAGTAATGAGTCGCAAGAAAAACGTTTCATATGAGGCACCACTGCGAGTCAATGCCAAGCTCATCAACAATAAGACCGGTCAGACGATTGAGCAAGAGATTTATCTTGGTGATTTTCCACTGATGACCGACCGAGGAACTTTCATTATCAATGGGATTGAGCGGGTGGTGGTATCTCAGTTGATTAGATCAGCTGGCGCTTTTTTTACCAGTCAGTTTATTAGTGGCCACAATTACTATGGCGCCAAGATAATCCCTAATCGCGGATCTTGGCTAGAGTTTGAGACTGATGCCAATAGCGTCATCTGGGTCAAAATTGATCGCAAACGCAAAGTCGCTATCACAGCGCTGTTGCGAGCTTTTGGCTACTCATCTGATGAAGAAATTTATGCATTATTTAAAGATATTGATAACAATCCAAGCGTCAATCATATTGAGCGGACACTCAAGAAAGATATTTCCAGAAATGAAGCTGAAGGTTTGATTGAAGTATATAAGAGGATTAGACCCGGTGATTTGGCTACTTCAGAAAATGCCAAACAGCTGATTGATAATATGTTTTTTAATTTTTCGCGTTATGACTTTGGTCCAGTCGGTCGGTATAAGCTTAATCGTCGGTTTGGCAAAGACTTGCCAATCACGCCGGAGACCAGAGTATTATTAAAAGAAGATTTAATTAGTATTCTAAGCGAGATTATCCGTCTCAATAATAGCCAAGAAGCGGCTGATGATATTGATCATCTGGGCAATCGTCGGATTAGAGCGGTCGGTGAATTGGTTCAGAATAAATTTCGAATTGGCTTGACTCGGATGGAAAGGATTATTAAAGATCGGATGAGTACTCTAGATATCACCGCGCTCAACCCCAACAAACTAATCAATGCCAGACCACTGATGAGCTCGGTCAAAGAGTTTTTTATGTCGTCCCAGCTGTCTCAGTTTATGGATCAAGTCAACCCACTGGCAGAATTGGAGCACAAACGACGGTTGTCAGCGATGGGACCTGGGGGTTTGTCTCGTGAGCGAGCCGGTTTTGAAGTCCGTGATGTTCACCAGACTCATTATGGTCGGATTTGTCCGATTGCTACACCTGAAGGTCCAAACATCGGACTGGTTGGCCATTTGGCGACTTATGCTCGGATCAATGATTATGGCTTTATTGAGACTCCATATCGCAAGGTAGTGAAAGACGAAGCCGGCAAAGCCAGAGTGACTGATGAGATTGTCTATCTTGACGCCTTTGAGGAAAGCAAAGCCACCACCACTCCATCAACTACAAAAATTGATGAGAATGGATATTTTATCAAAGAGAAGGTTGAAGCCCGAGTCAAGCTCAATCCAATCATTACTTCAGTTGAAAAGATAGATTATATGGATGTGGCGTCTAATCAGATTGTATCGGTCGCGACATCACTCATTCCATTTTTGGAACATGATGATGCGGTGCGGGCACTGATGGGCACCAATATGCAACGGCAGTCCGTCTCTTGCATCAAGCCGGAAGCGCCACTGGTTGGCACCGGCATTGAAGCCAAAGCCGCTTATGACTCCGGTCATTTGGCGATTGCTCGTGAAGCTGGTGAAGTGATTGATGTTAGTGGTGATAAGATTGAAGTTTTAAATAAGAACAACAAGATTGATGTTTATGAGCTTAATAAGTTTGTGAGGTCTAATGCTTCTACTTGTATCAATCAGAAAGTGATCATCACCAAAGGACAAAAAGTGAAAAAGGGCGACGTCTTAGCTGACGGTCCCGGCACTGATAATGGTGAGCTGGCTTTGGGACAGAATATTTTGGTCGCATTTATGCCTTGGCAAGGATACAATTACGAAGATGCGATTATTATTTCCGAAAGATTGATTCAAGCTGACCGGTATTCCTCAATTCATATTGAAAATTATGTTTGTGAGGTTAGAGAGACTAAGCTGGGGCCGGAAGTTGTCACTTCTGATATTCCAAATGTCTCCGAAGAAAAACTCAAAGATTTGGACGAAGAAGGCATTATCAGAATGGGCGCCAATGTCAGCTCCGGTGATATTTTGGTTGGTAAGATTACGCCCAAAGGTGAAACCGAGCTTTCAGCTGAAGAGAAATTACTGCGAGCCATTTTTGGCGAGAAGTCTAGAGACGTGCGAGATTCATCTTTGTATTTGGAGCATGGCTCATTAGGCAAGGTGATTGATGTCAAATTATTTTCACGCGATAATGGCGATAAGCTACCGTCTGGCATGATCAAGGTGGTTCAGGTGACTGTGGCGAGTCTTAGAAAAGTGCAGGTTGGAGATAAAATGGCTGGTCGTCATGGTAATAAGGGTGTGATTTCAAAGGTAGTGCCAGTAGAAGATTTGCCTCACCTTGAGGATGGTACGCCGGTTGACATCATTCTTTCTCCACTTGGAGTTATCTCCCGGATGAACTTGGGTCAGATTTTGGAAACTCATCTAGGACTGGCAGCCAAAAAGCTTGGCTATCATGTCGTTACGCCGGTGTTTAATGGTGTCAAAGAAGAGACGATTCGAGGTGAGCTAGCTAAAGCTGGCTATGACCCTAGTGGTCGAATCCAGCTTTATGACGGTCGGACCGGTGAGAAATTTGATAAGAAGACGACGGTCGGCTATATTTATATGTTGAAGCTTAATCATTTGGTCGAAGACAAGATTCATCAGCGGTCAATTGGTCCATACTCATTGATCACCCAGCAGCCGCTTGGTGGTAAAGCTCAATTTGGTGGACAGAGATTTGGTGAGATGGAAGTTTGGGCGCTTGAGGCTTATGGCGCGGCTCATACTTTGCAAGAGATATTGACTATCAAATCTGATGATGTTGTTGGTCGTTCCAAGACTTATGAGTCAATCATTAAGGGTGAGTCAATCGTAAATCTAAATACGCCGGAAAGTTTCAATGTTTTGGTCCGTGAGCTTAAGGGACTAAGTCTTAATGTTGAGTTAATTAAAGATGGCAAGTTGCAAGATATTGATCTAATGAACGATCGGGGCGACAAATCACCTCGTGAATCCTACCAAAAATAAAATCTAATTTCTTATTTCTTAATTTTTCAGTTTTTTAACTTTTTATAATATGTCAGAATACCGAGAACCAAGCAATACCACATTTGACTCCATCAGGTTGCTTCTTGCATCTCCGGATAATATTTTGGGTTGGAGTCATGGTGAGATATTGAAACCGGAAACAATTAACTATCGGACCCAAAAGCCGGAGAAGGACGGTCTTTTCTGTGAGAAGATTTTTGGACCAGTGAAGGATTGGGAGTGCTATTGTGGCAAATATAAAAAGATTAGATACAAAGGTATTGTTTGTGATAAATGCGGTGTCGAAGTGACCAGAGCCGTGGTTCGTCGTGAACGAATGGGTCATATCACTTTGGCGGCTCCGACTTCTCATATTTGGTTTTTGCGTGGTGTTCCATCTCGGATTGGTTTAGCGCTTGATTTGTCGGTCCAGTCGCTTGAGAAGGTGATATATTTTGCCAGCTTTATCATCACTGATGTCAATGAAAAACTGCGGAAAGAAACTTTGGAACAGCTACGGTCAGAATACAAGCAGTATAAAAAACAAATTGAAAATGAATTTAAAGTTAAAATTGTCAAGCATAAGGAGAATAATCCTGAAATTAAGGATTCAGACGAGACCTTGATCAAGCTGGCGCATCAGCAAGAAGATAAGATGGAAGAGCTGGATACGACTTTATCTGACGCGGAATTAGAGTTGAAAGAATTGAAAGTTTTAAAAATTATATCAGAGCATGAGTTTCATGATTTGTCACTTAAATATGGACATATTTTTGAGGCTGGGATTGGCGCTGAAGCGATACGAAATTTATTGTCCAAGATTGATTTGGACGCCAGCGTCAAATTACTTAAAGCCGAAGCTGAAGATGCCAGCAGCATTAAAAAGGATAAATTAATTCGGAGGATTAAGTTTTTCAATCATTTGAAAAAGAATAATCTTCGTCCCGAGTGGATGGTCTCGACTGTTGTACCGGTTATTCCGCCTGATTTACGGCCAATGGTGCCACTTGATGGCGGTCGGTTTGCGACTTCTGATTTAAATGACTTATATCGGCGGGTGATCAATCGTAATAATCGTCTCAAACAACTTTTAGATCTCAATGCGCCGGAAGTCATCACTAGAAATGAAAAGCGAATG
>CAYLUK010000008.1:23670-23883 GCA_964386875.1 uncultured Gammaproteobacteria bacterium | reverse complement strand
AGATAACACTCGTCTTGGCAAAGATGACACTATTTTTGCTACAGCGCAAGGAATTATTAAATTCAACAAGAAAAAAGTCAAAAAATATGATGGACGACTTGAATATGCCCAGATTGTGAGTGTTGAATAAAAATAATAACTAGTAATCAGTAACTTGTAATTAGTAATAGGAATCAAAAAAACTTCAGTGAGCTGAAGTTTTTTTGTTTGTAG
>CAYLUK010000008.1:18952-23660 GCA_964386875.1 uncultured Gammaproteobacteria bacterium | reverse complement strand
TTATTTTTTTACCTTTTTACGACCAATGCCAGCCTTGATCAATCCCATAAATAATGGATGGGGCTTAAGCGGTCTAGATTTTAACTCGGGATGAAACTGAACCCCGACAAAAAACGGATGCAACTCTTTTGATAATTCTATTATCTCAACCAATTTTTTATCCGGCGAAGTGCCGACAATCATTAGACCTTTCTTTTCGGCCAGGTCCCGATATTTGTTGTTAAATTCATAACGATGGCGATGTCGCTCGGAAATACGATTTTTACCATAAAGATCGGCGACTCGAGAGCCCTTCACCAGCACACAGGGATAGGCACCCAGCCTCATAGTGTTGCCATATTGATTTTTTGCTAGCTTTTCGGCTTGGTCAGGCATGATGTGAATCACGGGGTTCTTAGTGTTTGGATTTATCTCCTCGGTGTGGGCGTCGGTTTTGCCACAAACATTGCGGAAAAACTCAATTGACGCCAACTGCATGCCATAGCAAAGTCCCAAATATGGAATCTTATTCTCCCGGGCATATTTAATCGCTGAAATTTTGCCTTCAATCCCCCGACTGCCAAATCCACCCGGTACAATCAGACAATCAAAATCCTTAAGCTCTTTAAGTTTATTCTTATTCTTCTCATATTCATCACTATTAATCCAGCTGATTTGGGGCTGGTGATTCTGATTCCAAGCTGCATGCTTGATGCTCTCAATCACCGAAATATAAGCGTCAGACAGGATAAAATCGCCACTAGCAAAGTACTTGCCAATAACACCAACCTTAATCTCTTTCTTGGCTCGCTTGGCAGTAGCGACCAACTTTCGCCAGTCAATCAAATCTTTGTGCTTGGGTTTGAGATTGAAGCGTTTTAAAATCTTCTCGGACAATTTGTCCTTTTCAAAATTAATTGGGATCTCATAAATATTATCAACATCCGGCGCTGAAATTATGGCATCATTTGTCACATTGCAAAACATGGCAATTTTTGCTTTTCTGGGCTTATCAATCGGACGATCAGCTCGACAAAGGATGAAATCCGGCTGAATACCGACAGCATTAAGCTGTTTGACGGCATTTTGAGTCGGCTTGGTTTTCATTTCGCCGATCTTATATGGCACTGGCAAATATGACACCAGCACAAACAAAACATCTTCGGGATTGGTCAAATGCATCATCCGAGCAGCTTCAAAATAAAGAATATTCTGATATTCGCCGACAGTACCGCCGACTTCAATAATGGTGATGTTCGCTTTGGCGCGACTAGTCGCCTTTTTAATCCGCCGAATTACTTCTTGCGGAATATGAGGCACCGCTTCTACACACTTACCGCCATATTCAAGGTTTCGTTCACGATCCAGCACTGCCCGATAAACTCGGCCACTAGTCATATAATTATCTCGATAAATATCAACATCTAAAAACCGCTCGTAATTGCCAATATCTTGATCAGTCTCGTCGCCATCTTCTGTTACAAACACCTCACCATGTTCCACTGGATTCATAGTGCCGGCATCTTCATTAAGATATGGATCAATCTTGACTGCTGTCACCTTAAAACCCTTACTCTGCAAGATTTTACCGATTGAAGCGCTGGCAACGCCCTTGCCAACCCCGGACATTACACCGCCAATAACGAAAATGAATTTTTTATTTGCCATAAATTTGTCACCTGTTTAGTTATAAAAAATTAAAAAATTATTTTAAAAATTTTATTATTTTAAACTACAAAAAAATAGAGGGTAATATCCCCTATTTTAAAAAAAAATATTTTAAACAGCAATGAATATTATTCTGATACGGTGAGGGTTATTTCCGCTTCCAGTCCGTGATCCAAAGTTATTACAATTGGATATTCCCCGACTTCTTTAATTGGCTCTGGTAGTATTATCTGATCTTTTTTTATGTCAAATCCTTTTTCCTTCAAGACTTTTATAATCATCGCTGGTGTGATAGCGGCGTAAAGCTTGCCATCTTCATTAACCTTGGAAATTATCTCAATTGCTTGACCGTTTAATTGCTCGGCAATCTTCTCGGTCAAGATTAAATCTTGCTCGGCAATTCTAGCCAGTTCTTCTTTTTTTTCTTTGACTTTGGAAATATTCTCTGGAGTCGCTAGCTCGGCCAGTCCTCCGGGCAACAAAAAATTTCGAGCGTGGCCGTCTGCCACCTCTTTGATTTCACCAGTATCACCAATCCCCTCCACATCTTTTAGTAAAATTACTTTCATAAAAGCCCGCAAAGATACGAATAATCTACAAATTTACGAATATTATTTAAATTTTTGTCTTTATTTGTAACTTCGAAATTTTATTCTAAAATTAGGAATTTTTCAAACTCGCTGGTTGCCTCGCTTCAATTATCATCCACACTACCAACCTTTGATATCTTGCTCCTATTATAACACTAAGCGAGAAATTTTTTCAAATTTTCGTCACCCAGCCTTTCGCGAGAGGCGGGTCAATCCATTCGGCTAATATATCCACAGAACCACCCGAATTGTTTCTGACCCAACCTGTCAAGCCAAGTCCAATTGCCTCTTTTTGCGCCTGATAACAAAATCCTACTCTTTGCATTCAACCACAAATCTTAAACTCCAGTCTTTTAGACACGATAGTAATTAGTTACGGATAAGCTCAAGCGCTTTGGCTAGCTGGGGATCCTTGAAATTATTATAGTCTTCTTCAGTCATTTCCACCACCACATCCGGCTCAACGCCCTCATCGTCAATTGACCGACCATTAGGTGTATACCATTTGGCAATTGTCAATTTAATGGACGAACCGTCTTTCAGCTTAATAATTTCCTGAACTGACCCCTTGCCATATGTCTGTTCGCCAACAATTGTCGCTTTAGCGTAATCTTGCAAAGCACCGGCTACAATCTCTGAACCGGAAGCTGACCCCGCATTAACTAAAATTATCGTCTTAATTCCTGCCAATCGAGAAATTTTAGTTGAGCTATATTCATAATCCTGTCCATCCCGCTTTTTTTCAATTACCACCGTATCATTGTCAATCCACTCACCCGCCATATCAATCGCATCTTGCAAATATCCGCCCGGATTGTAACGCAAATCCAAAATTATCCCCCTGACATCCTTGCGCTGGACAATTTTAATAATTGCATCGTTTAACAACGGAATAGTGCTGTTATTAAATTGCCTAGTTTTAATGTAAGCAATGTTGCCGTCTTTAAATTCAAGCTCCACGCTTTTTATATTGATTGCATCACGCACAATAGTATAATCCTTGGCTTCAATAAAGCCATCTCGATAAATAGTCAATATCACTTCCGAACCTTTTTCGCCCCTAATTTTACTCACTGCTTCCTCCAAAGACATATCCAGAGTGTCTTCGTCGTCAATTTTTAGAATTTTATCTTTGGCCCGCAGACCCGCCTTCAGCGCCGGTGACTCATCAAGTGGCGCAATTACAGTGAGCTGTTCATTTCTGATGCCAATTTCAGCGCCAATGCCCTCAAAATTACCATTTAATTCCTCTTGGAAAGTATCAGCGTCTTGCTTAGTCAAAAAGATTGAATGCGAATCTCGAAGTGACGCGACAATGCCCGCCAAAGCACCATAGAACATTTGGGTCTCTGGAATATTTTGATCATAATATTTGTCATTAATAATGTCCCAGACATCCCAGAACAGATTGAAATCGACATCACTAGTCAAATAATCAGGGATTTTGCCATCTTTATTTAAAATCATGCCATAAGTTGAGGTCGCATTTGGATCAATGCCGCGGATAACGGATTTGCCATTTTGTAAATAAGCATTACCGCCAAAAAACAAACCAACCAAAAACCCAGCCAAAATTAATACTACTACAACCCAAATCGGCGCTGTCTTTGGAATTTTAAATTTTGGCTGTGATTGATATTCGTCCATTAAATTATTATAACACAAATATATAGGCAAAAGATACAAGAAAACAAGCAAATTCCAAAATTCAAAAACCAAGATGCAAATTTATAATTCACCTAATTTCTAATAAAATTTCAAATTCCAAAAAATAAAATTTAAAAAATTTTCAAACATATTCACAATGATTGCTCATTACTTGCCCCTGACAAACTCGAGTTAAAGCGGACGGCTTAAAACAAAAGATATTTGTAAATTTATTAAGATTTGTAATTTTATAAGTTCACCCTGTTGAATATTCAACAGGAAAAATAAAACCGACAGAATGAATTCTGTCGGAGTGAATGTTAAATTGCGACCATAATACTATTGACGTTGCGACTAATCTCACGTTTGACTTTCCGCCAATAGCCGGCAGTGCTTTGCCACCAATACTGGTAGCTGTCAAATTTCTCAAAACATTAATCTATTAAAAATGTGGCTAAATTTAGATAAATTATTGATTTAGGCCTATTCAAAAAATAATAAATGTGCCATAATAACTTCATGGAAAAATATCAAATACAAGGTGGTTATCCCCTGTCTGGTGAAATCAAGGTCGCCGGCGCTAAAAATGCAGCTTTAAAAATTATTGCTGCCTCTATTTTGTCTGAAGACACTTCCACTATAAAAAATGTACCAGAGATTGAGGATATTAATCGACTAATTGAAATCTTGAGAAATCTAGACGCTGATATCAGTCGCGACGACTCGACGCTCACTATTAGTACCAAAGATATTATTCGCAGTGATCCTGATCCAAAGCTGGTCAAACAGCTTCGTTCCTCAATTATGCTCGCTGGTCCGCTACT
>CAYLUK010000008.1:0-18942 GCA_964386875.1 uncultured Gammaproteobacteria bacterium | reverse complement strand
TGGCTCGCTTTGGCGAGGTGACCATGGCTCATCCGGGGGGATGTATTATTGGCAAACGGCCGATTGATATGTTCTTGGCGGGCTTTAAAAAAATGGGCGCAGAAGTTATTGATCATCAAGACTTTTTTACCCTCAAAGCCAAAAAACTTAAAGGCGCAAAAATCGTTCTCCCTTGGACAGCCGTGACTGTGACTGAAAGCTTGATGTTAACCGCCTGTCTGGCCAGTGGTACGACCACAATTATTAACTCAGCAATGGAACCAGAAATCCCAGCCCTAGCAGAATACTTGAATAAACAGGGAGCTAAAATCTCAGGCGCAGGCTCACCGATTATTACCATTAAAGGCGTAGATAAACTATCAGCCGGAACTTACGAGATTATGCCTGACCGAATTGAGGCCGGGTCGTTTGTAATGATGGGACTAGCGACTGGTAGTGAAATAAAAGTCACTAATTGTCGTCCCGAACATTTAGACACAGTACTGCTAATGCTTGAAAAAACTGGAGCAAAGCTAGAAATTGGTGCTGATTTTATTAAAACAAAAAAAAGCAAATTTAATGCGACCGAATTGCGTACTCATGAATATCCTGGCTTTCCAACAGATCTACAAGCGCCATTTACCGTGCTGATGACTCAAGCCCAAGGACAAAGCCTAATCCATGAGACTATTTATGATGGCCGGCTATTCTATACTGACAAGTTGTCCAATATGGGAGCCAGTATCATTATGTGCGACCCGCATCGAGTGATCGTCACTGGCCCGACCAAACTAATGGGCCGAACACTGGAAAGTCCTGACCTGCGAGCCGGCATGGCTTTGGTCATTGCCGGGCTTATTGCCGAAGGCGAAACCACCATTGAAAATATTTATCAGATTGAGAGAGGTTATGAAAACATAGTTGACCGACTGCAAAATCTTGGCGCCAAAATAGAAAAAATAAATTCATAAAAAATGACGCTTCTCTACCGTCGAATTACTTATATTACTTTTATTATCATCTTTTTAATTTTGGCACCGGCGGCAATATTATACACGCAAGGATTTAGATATAATTTTCATTATAGCCGAGTCCAAAAGACTGGGATTATGATCATCAGCTCCATGCCTAGACGAGCCCAGATCAGTTTGAACGGCACGGTTTATGATAAAGACACCACGCCGACCAAAGTGGAAAATATGCTCCCCGGTGATTATGAAATAACACTCACTAAGGAGGGTTATCATAATTGGAACAAAAAACTGCCCATCTATGAAAACAACACGACTTTTGCCGAAGACGTTATTCTATGGAAAGATGACTATCCAGTCTCAATCAGCCAAACGACTTCAACTGACTGGCTAGCGTCGCCTGACAATAGTAAAATCGCCTATATCAGCAACAATCAAGTCGTCTTTTTTGATACCACAAATAATAGTTTTGTTTATCCTGCTGACAGCCAAAAGCTTAATAAAATTAAAATCTTGGGCTGGTCAAATACTAGCAAAAAAATAATCATCAAAAATCAAATGGCTGACATCACATCTTACTTTGTGATTAACAGCGAACAACTACCCACACCACAACTGCAAAAAATTATTAATTATAGCTATGAATCTTTGAAGTGGGATATTGATAGCGACAATATTATTTATGGCCTTGCGCCGGGCAGTGGGTGGAAGATAGACTTATTCCAAAACAAACATGACCGACTGCTGACTGGGCAAGTGGATGATTTTATAATTAAAGATGATAAAATATTCACTTTGGAATCTGGTAATTTATTCTGGCGATCTCTTGGCACCAATCAACTAGTAAACCCACTGGAAGAAATCAACTGTCAAAACTGCAAATTTATCAACAAAAAATCAAGCCAGTTAATCCTGTTTGATAATGTCAGTAATCAAATTTACTTTGTTGATCCAGAAAATCGACTTCAAACAATTGCCAGTCAAGCCAAAGCGATCAACTGGCTAGATGATGACACATTGCTATTTTATAATGACTGGGAAATTTGGATTTATAATCTGGGGACGCGTGAGCCGGAACTAATCACTCGTCTAGGGCAGAAAATTCAATTTGCGCTCTGGCACACAGCCGGCCGGCACATTATCTTTGTGAGCAATAATATGATCAAAATCATTGAGCTTGATAACCGAGAGCTTAGAAATGTGGTCGAGCTCGTCACCCCAGAAAAAATCACTGACTGGTCAATTGACAGCCGAGGCGAAATACTTTACTTTTCCGGACAAATCAACAATGAATATGGATTCTACTCACTCAATATTAGATAAAAACAAAAAAGATACCAGAAACAAGGAAATAAGATACAAACAAATTTCAAATAACAAATAACAATTTCTAAAAAAATTCTAAATTCTAATTTGAATTTTTGTTTTTGATTATTAGTTTGTTTTTTTGTCTTTTGTATCTTGTTATTTTAATATTATTTTCTCCAACACTTCTTCTGCTTCTCCTGCTTTGTATTCTCTACCATGCCACAGCTCATAGCCATCATCCTCAAACCGAGGCATAATGTGCCAGTGAAAATGATCGACGGCCTGACCGGCCTTCTTACCATTATTTAATCCCAAGTTAAAATTATCTGTCCCTACTCCGGCTAAAATTGCTGGGGTGATTTTTTTTATCACGCTCACAATCTTGCAAGCCAAATCTTCCGGCAAATTCAATAAGTCGCAATAATGCTGTTTTGGCACGACCAAAGTATGCCCGGGATTAACCGGCGTGATATCCAAGAAAGCTAATATGTCGTCATCTTCATATACTTTGTGGCTTGGGAACTCGCCGGAAATAATTTTGCAAAAGATACAATTATTATCCATATAATTGAGATGATTAATTATTTTTAATAGTCCAAATTAAAATATTGGCGACATTTTTGGGCTCGCCCATAAGTCCATAAAGCTCTCCTCTCACCTTCTCTGACAGCTGATCACGCGAGATTGCCACTACGCATAAACTGGCACCAGTCGCCTCAAACATATTCTGGATATCTTCCAACTCCGGCTCAATAATCAGCTTATCATAAATTTCCACTCGCTCCGGCTGTTGATGATTGAAGTCACTAGGGAAATTTCCCGCCACCACTTGCTTGGCTGACAAGCCATCAAGTGCTAAGAGTGGCCAAGTGTTGGCTACAACGCAATACTCGCTCGGACTAGCCTTAATCTGCTCCCAGACATATTCCATCGCCACCAACTCATCTGTTGTCACCATTGCATTTAAAACTGGGCCAGAAATATAAGCCAAAGTCATTACTATTGTCAAAGCTAAAGCGACTAACTTGGCTGACTTTTTACTTCTGATATTATATACTATGCCCCAGCCAAAAATAAATATCATCGGGATTAGAATGAATACATTGATCCGCCTAGTCAAAGTATGCAAGCCATCCAAGAGAATCCAGCTCAACAAATAATTGGCAAGAAGTATCGCCCAAAACCCAACCACAAAATTAAGCATCTTATCTTTTTGTCTAATAATCTGACGCACAAAATACAGAAACATAAAGCCAAACACAATACTGACTGCCAACGCCATGATACTAGTCCAATTCCAGCTCCAAATTACTGCTCGACCTGATCCAAAGAACAACCAATTACTACTAATAGTCAAATCTTTAATAATCTGTGCCCACAAAAAATCAGTTCGCCAGTAATTGTATGATGATGCCCATTCAATAACAAAAATTACCAACGACAAAGTCACGCCTATCGCGCGTCGCCAAATCTTGCCCAGATTATAAAACAAAGCAAACACCAGTAGGACTATGGCCACAATCAAAGCCAAGCTATAGCCAAAATACATTAGTAAAGTCAAAAAAATATTAAATGCCAATAGCTTCTTGTTTGGGCTTTTAATATAAACCAGCCACAATCCCAGCATAAAAACGACATACATCACACTATAACTTATAGACAAGGTCAAGGCGCCATAATATTGAAACAAATAAAACACCAATGGCAAAGCAGCCACCATCAAACTATATTGATGATGGGGCCAAATCGTCTTGGCCACCGCATAAAGCAGTAGCGGTAAAAAAACTGACCACAATATCAAAATTAAATAATTATCTAAAGTCAAGACATTAAGCTTGATGATTTTACTGATTATTACTGACAGTGACCAATGGAAACCATAAGATAATTTCCGAACCGCGACCAACGCTTGTGGCACCTTGAGACTGCCAATCTCATAATACTTCAAATTTTGTGTCACCAGTGTCGGCTGAAATTCAATCTCGGCCATGATCCGATTTTCCGCGCCAATATGTCGCCACCGATCACCACCAAATCCCTGTTGGTAAACCAGCAAATACGAATGGGCTAGGAGAGACAATAATATTATTAAAAACAGGACTGTAAAAACTTTTCTTTTTGAATATATCAAGACATAAACCAGCAATCCCAGCAAAAAAACAACGACCAGAAACCAAAATGACAACACTTCCCACGGACTCATAATATACTCACCAGTTTTGGCCTGACCAATTAATTTCCAGCCAATTATTAGTAAAACGCCGAAAATAATAGACAATATCTTCTTGAAATTTAAATACCAATCACGGATAGTGGCTGTTAATTCATCCTTGTTTTTCACGTCATTGAAAATTCCCTGCCAAAAATACAATATTGCCGGCACCGCCATCAGACTCAAGAAAATCGCCATATTATCCAAGATTAGCCAAGAGGCAAAAATATTGGCGATAAATCCCAACAGCCAAATTGATAAAAATAATCCCAACATCCGATTGATTCCGCTGGAAATTGGAAATATTTTCTTTAGTATCTTGGCAGTAGTTTTGGAATTGACTAGTAACCAAAACAAAGCCAAAAACACACCCCAAACAACCCAACCGCCGGTCTGGAGGTTGAGATAAATTAAAAATGCGATAATGAAGTTGATGGTTAGTTTAAACATAAAATAGTTATCTAAATTGTCATTGCGAGGAAGCCTCAAGGCGACCGTGGCAATCCCGTTTATTCGAGCTGTCATTGCGAACGACCGGAGGGAGTGTGGCAATCCCGTTTCTTCGAGCTGTCATTGCGAGGGAGCCTCAAGGCGACCGTGGCAATCCCGTGTAAAGTTTGACTCTACAGGATCCCTCACTCCACTTGGGATGACAGCTTGTTTTCCACAAAATCACTCGCTCTCCCGTCAAAGGCGGGCAGACAAACAAATTTCAAATCTCAAAATTTAATAACCAAATATTCGTAGATTTGTAGCTTATTTATAAATTCGTGGGATATTAAAAATGGTTTTAGCATTAGCCGTTGTGGCTTCTGTGACCTCTTCATAAGATATGTTTTTCAGCTCGGCGATTTTCCGCGCCACATATTTGACATATAACGGTTCATTGCGACGACCTCGGTATGGCTCGGGAGAAATAAACGGCGCGTCAGTTTCTATCAATATCCTGTCCAAGGGTAACTGTTTGACAATTTCTTGCAACTCCTCGGCCTTTTTCTTAAAAGTGATCACGCCGGTAAAACCGACATAAAATCCAAGGTCGATAAACTTCTTGGCCTGCTCCAAACTACCACCAAAACAATGTATCACTCCCCTAGTCTGACTATCTTTAAACGCCTCATAAATATCATCATAAGCGCTAAAAGGGTCAGCTTTAGTGCCACGACAATGAACCGCCAAAGGTAAATTCAATTCCTGACTTAAGCGAATAAACTCCTTAAATATATTTAACTGGATTTCTCGATTTTCTGCAACCGGCAAATTATACCGGTCAAAATAAAAATAATCCACGCCGACTTCACCAATGGCGACCACCCTATCAGATGACTCAGCCAACTTTTTGTATTTATCATAATTAAATATTTCTTTTTTGGTCGCAAACTGTATCTCTTTGCCGTCAATTGAGACGGTCTCAATAATATCTGACGACAAATGGACCGGATGCAGGCCAATGGCCGCATACACCCCTTGAGAATATTTATTAGCTATTTCCACGGCTCGGCGCGAAGTGGAGTATTGGGCACCGATATTTACGAGCCAAATATTATTATCTAAAGAACGCTGAATGACTTCATCAGCGTCTGTTTTAAAAGAAATAAAATTTATATGGGTGTGGGAGTCAATCAACATAAATATAAAAAACTAATAATCAAAAACAAAAATTTAAATTAGAATTTAGAATTTTTTTAGAAATTGTTATTTGTTATTTGAAATTTGTTTGTATCTTATTTCCTTTTTCCTTGTTTCTGATATCTTTTTTGTTTTTATCTAATATTTTAACTCGCTACAATCCGCAACAATTATAGACGGCTACCGACATTTTTACTCTACTATATCATATTGCTTAAAAATTGAGTTGTCCAAACAAGGAGGTGGGCAATCCGTGACTCATTAAGCGCTGTCACCAGCCATTCAATTTCGCCGGCGAAAGTGACAATCATATAAATCACCAATCCGGTAATAAGCACGCCTTCAACAAACCCCAAAAGCACGCCACCCAAACGATTAATAGACTTAAGAAATGGAATAATAGAGATGAGATGAAACGCCTTTTCAATTAGCCAGAAAAGCAGGCCAATCAAACGATTGATTAAACCAAAAATAATTACAAAGGCAATAACTTTGGCCACGCCAGAGTGTCCAAGAACATACGGGGTAAGCCACTCGCCAAATGGCATAAAATATATACCACCAATCCACGCGCCAGCCACCACGCCGATCAACGCCCCGATGGCTTGAATCAGTCCCATTACAAAACCACCGATGACAAAGATTAGAACAATAATGATGAGGATGACGTCAGTCAATGAAAACAACATATCTTTTTAAATAATGAGTAATATGTAATAAATAGTCTGTAAATTTCTAATTCACCTAATTTCTAATAAAAGGTCCAAGGCAAAAATTGTTTTAACCAATCGTGACATATTGGACATTAAAAATTAGAAATTTTATTGGATGAATTAGAAATTATTATTCTTTTTCTTTTCCACCCAGCCGTGGAAAAAGAGAATCTCCTTTACTGACGCTAACACCTAATTCAAGTCCGCCCCAATCTTGAAGCTCTTTTAAGCTTGTTTTCTGCCAATCAGTTTGCCCTAAAGATGCCAAAATCTTTTCTGCCGTTTGAGGCATAATTGGATAAATCATTAATCCCAAATGACGAATGGCTTCAAGTAAATTATAAATCACCTTGGCCAATTGTTCTGGATCTTTCTTGGCCAACTCCCAAGGTTTTTGTCGTTCCACATAGCCATCACAAAACGCATTGAGCTTTTTGATTATCTCCACTGCTTTATCAATTTGAAATTCTTTCATGGCCTTTTTATACTGACGCCAGATACCAGCCACTTCGTCAGAAAATTCAAAATCTTTTTCCGGCACTTTGCCGTCATAGTACTTCTCAGTCATTGCCAACACTCGACTGGTCAAATTACCAATACTATTGGCCAGATCACTATTATATTGAATGGCAAAACTGCCAGCCTTAATATCGCCGTCAGCGCCAAACGGAAATTGAGATAGAAGCAAATATCGGACTGCATCAGAGCCAAGCTCGTCAATCAAGGCATCGGGATCAATCGCATTGCCCAAAGATTTACTCATCTTGTGACCGTTAATAGTAAAAAAGCCGTGAGCAAAGATGACTTTCGGTACTGCAAGACCAGCGGCAATCAACATCGCCGGCCAATAAAGCGCGTGAAATTTGATGATATCTTTGGCCATTAGATGAATATCAGCCGGCCAGAACTTTTTGAAATTCTCGCCTTCGTCGCCATAGCCCAAGGCAGTAATATAATTTTGTAGAGCTTCTACCCAGACATAAGTCACCTGCTTCTTATTAAACGGAATTTCAATCCCCCATTTGACACTCTCGCGAGAAATGGAAAAGTCTTCTAGTCCTTGACGAAGTAAGCCTAATACTTCATTATGCCGACTCTCGGGCAAAATTTTGAGCCCACCAGAGTCCAATAGCTCCTTCACCTTTGGCAAATATTCTTTGAGCTTAAAAAAGTAATTTTTTTCTTTGACGACTTGAGGTTCTTTGTTGTGATCCGGGCATTTGCCATCCTCAAGCTCTTTCTCGGTAATAAAATTCTCACAACCGGTGCAATACAACCCTTCATATTGCCCTTCATACACTGCTCCAACTTCATGGAGCTTGGATAAAAACCTCTCAACTCCCTTTTTGTGATAATTAGAGGTGGTACGGATGAAATCGTCATTTGAAATATCAAGCCGATCCCAAAGTGTTTGATAATGGGCAGAAATTTCATCACAAAATTCCTGCGGTGATTTGCCGGCCGCCTCAGCTGACTCTGCTACCTTTGAGCCATGTTCATCAGTACCAGTCAAAAAGAAAACTTCATCTCCAGCCAAGCGATGATAGCGCGCCAAAACATCAGCCACAATCGTGGTATAGGCGTGGCCGATATGTGGCTGGTCGTTTGCATAATAGATGGGAGTTGTAATATAAAACTTTTTCATAATTGTATAATTTATTAATTTTGAAATTCTAACTATCTTCCTGACACTACTACCACAAACTCGCCCCTAGTCTTATCGTTATTTAATTTTTCAATCACCTCTTTGATGGTGCCACGGTAAATCGTCTCAAACTTCTTGGTCAACTCACGACCGACCACGATTTTTCGATCATTGTCTGCATCTATTGACACGGCGTCAAACATCTCATCAAGACGAGACAAACTTTTCATAATGCGGTGAGTGGATTCGTAGAAAATAGTTGTAATTTTACTTTCAATAATCTGTTTCAACATCGTGTCTTTGCCTTTTTTGTGAGGCAAAAATCCCAAGAATAAAAATCGATCAGTTGGCAGACCGCTAATAGACAAAGCTGAGATAAGCGCGGACGGGCCCGGAATCGGAATAATCTGTACCTCGTCTCCCAGCTGAGAGATTACATCAGCGACCAGCTTATTACCCGGGTCGGATATACCGGGGGTGCCGGCATCAGTGATAACCGCTAAATCTTTGCCGGCTTTCAACTCGTCAATTATCTGAACAACTTTGGTCTGACCGCTGTGCTGGTGATAGGAAATCAGCTTGGTCGTAATCTCATAATGATCCAATAATTTTTTGGAGACGCGTGTATCCTCACAAGCGATCAGATCAACTGATTTTAATGTCTCAATTGCCCGCAAAGTAATATCGGCCAGATTGCCAATTGGAGTTGCAATAATGTATAGTTTACCATTCATACCCTGTAGAAAAATTTTGAAATAATTTTTATAGATGAAAATTAATTATTTCAATAAATAAATTACTATATAATTTTTTCGTTTATACCCTTGGTACACCAAAAACAACCTAATTCAAAATTTCTCTATCGGGCATAATGCTTAAATATTAGCAAAAATTCAAAAAAATAACAACCAAGCCCTTCGCGAAAAGCGGGTTAAGACACTCTATTGACAAAAATATCATCATCTGATAAGATATATTCAGCTCGCCGAAGCGCGGCATTAACTCCGCGCCTAGCGCAGAGTCCACCCACAAGTCAGGGTGGCAACACTGGTTGGCTGTCCACTTGCCTACAGTTAAGTTGCCCCCAACCTCCCTCCCACCGTAACAACCAGCGACTTTGGGTGAAAAGTGGTTGGGGCGGATGAACGTAGAGTCATCCGCCCTCTTTTTAATTCCAAACAAAATAACGCCGACATCTGTCGGCGTTATTTTTATATTTGATTAAGCAGTAAAATTATTGGCTGGGAGCGGTGGTATCAGCAATGGTATCACTAGGTAGCTCCACGACTACCACTTTGTTGTTTTCCAAATCATAGTATGTTCCCATCACGCTTAAATCCCGGAAAATATAAGTGCCATCCTCGGCAGTATCACCGACTGTTGGCCAGACTTGAGCCAAACCCTGATACACTTCCAAATCGCCGGTCATCAAAATTGTCGGCAACGCCTTGATGTCATATTTTTCTATCAGCTGTTTACCTTCGTCGCTTGACGCCTCAACTGTCCGCCCATCTGAAGGGGTTATACCAAGTCCGTCAAGCGCGACGTCATGGGCGCTGACATTATAGCACTCGTCGCAAGAATCATCAGTCAAATAAATCACTGAAAATCCTCCCCGTAGTTGACCTGTTTCCACTTCAATATAAGGCGGGATTACTTCTCGAAAGACAAATACGCCGTCAATTATTTCGCCGGTAGCGGCCAAAAACTGGCTCAAAGTCGGATCGCTGGCCAAATCACCAGAGATCAAAA
The DNA here is from genome assembly GCA_964386875.1 of uncultured Gammaproteobacteria bacterium. GTDB lineage: Bacteria > Patescibacteriota > Patescibacteriia > 2-01-FULL-39-33 > 2-01-FULL-39-33 > CAYLUK01. Next base: position 8,733 of record CAYLUK010000008.1, on the reverse strand, counting down.
CGGTCGGAATCAAATCAATACTATATTTATCAATTAAAGTTTGAGTCTTACTATCTTTTGTATACAAAGTTTCAATATCTAGATCTATATTGGTCTGCTTCATGGCATCAAAAAGCAAATTAACGTCCCAGCAATTACTGCAATCTTCTTGAGTAATCACAGTCACTCTCAATTTAGTGACACTAGTGTCAGAATTTGTGTTATCGCCGGCAAACCGATCCTTGATTTTTCCGCCAAAGATAATGGCCAGCACAATGATTAAAATAATAAGCATTCCGCCTAATCCATAGGCCATGCCGGTAATAAAACTCTTCTCACCATCCTCCTTTTTCTTGAAAAAATTTAACATAAAATTATAAATTATTTTATAAACAGCTTAATTAATAATAGTTTAATCTTAATATAAAAGCAAAAAATAAGCAAATGTTGCAATTTATGATGATTTTGACCGATAAAACATCACTGCCAGCCAAGTAGAAATGGGAACTGCCAAGACAACACCAATACTGCCAACCAAAGTTCTGACAATTTCTGTGGCGATTATTTCACTATTTATCACTTGACCGAAAGTCAAAAATGGCGGCTGGTGCAAGCTAAAAAGCAAAATTAAAGGCAAGGAAGCGCCGGCATAAGCCAAAAACAAAGTATTTATTACCGCTCCCATATGAGAACCGCCTATCTCTGACGCCATTTTGAAAACTTGCATCTTGTTTAATTTTGAATCAGCTTTCTTTATTTGAACAACCGACTCAATTTGGCTGATAATCACATCATCTAATATTCCAATTGCGCCGATTATTATTGCCGCCAAAAATAAACCCTTAAAATCAACTAAACCAATTCCCAAACTGACCAAATAAGAAACTTCCTCCTGTACCGTGCCGGTTAAGCTGACTATGGAAGAAAACCACATAGACAAAAGAGAAATTATCAATAAAGACACAACGACACTGATAATTGCCAAGTGAGATTTTATATTAATGCCTTCAGTAATATAAATAATGAAAAATAAAATCGCGAAAGAGCCGACCACCCCCACCACCAGAGGATTAAAACCGGACAAAATCAGTGGCACAACAACTTTCATAATAATCAAAAAACTGACTGCCAGACTGATAAGCGCCCGCAATCCTTTGAGCCGGCCGATAACAATAATAATTAACGCAAATAAAAAGGATAAAAAATAAATTTTGCCTTGCCTGATTTTTTCCTGAACATAAAAAACATCACCCCCATCTGAATCTTTGGTATGATTAACCGATACTTTGTCACTCTCTTGATAACTATCAGAGTTGACAACATCAAGATCTGATATACCATAAAAAGTAAAATGCTGATCTTTATAATCACCAGATAAACCAACTAATTCCAAATTTTGCTGAATATTAATAGAACCGTCATCACGAACCAACTCTCTTTCTGCCAAAACCTTTACCACCACTGCTTCAAAAACTTGTTCTTGAATATCAGTTTTATTATTATTGCCGGCCCAGGCAAAATTAAAAACAAAAAAAGACAAAAAAAATATTAAAATAATTTGTCTCTTTTTATTTAAAATCATATTTATTTTAAATAACTAATAAGTCCGGCCGAAACAGCATTAAAATTCCCAAAATCAGCAAGACAATACCACTAATTAGACTGACTGCTTTGAGATATTTATCACTAACCTTAGTAATCCGCAAAGTCGCCACTGCAATCATAAAAATAATGAAATCATCAATCATATAAAAAATAACATACACCAGGATATAAAAATAATGCGACCACGGCGATAGATCGTATGAAGTTAAAATTTTGGTATAAGCCAAAGGAAAGCCGAACGAGCAGAACAATTCTACAGTATTAATGCCAATTGCCACCAAAGCTACGCCCAACAGCATTAATGGCAAGCTCATCTTAATTGTTGTTAAACGACTCATATAAACAAATAATTTTCTTTGCGCTCTGGTAAAAAACCCTTCTTTACCTGCTGGCACATCGCATATTTTGCAAACTACGCCGGAAATATAGTCTTTGAGCAAAAACAAAGCAAACAAAATAATAATAATAGAAATCACCGTGGTAATAATCTGCAAGTAGCCCAAAAACAAAAACAAATTAAGCCAAGCTGAAATAAACAAATAATATACTGCCCCGGAAACCAAGATAAACACCCCGCCGACGATAAATACCTTACGCCTCATCCCAGACGAAACCAAGACCGCCAACAGAAACCCCAAGGCAACCATGGCGCAGGCATTAAAACCGTCTAAAACGCCGACTGCGACGCTCAACATCAACGGCGAGAAGCCAGATATATCAACTTCACCGATAAATGGCAAAGAAAATTTCCTTTCCACTGGTATAAACGGCTTTGAACCGTCATTATCTGTCTGGCCGGCCGTCAAGATATACTCTTTAATCACCGAATCCAAGCTTGGGCCATAGCCGATAAAATACCGACCATTTTCAGAGCCAAGATCAATAAAAGTCGCCGGTGTAGATCCTTGTTTATCGGCTGGCACTTCATAACGCTGATAATATTCCCTAAGTAAGCCAAAATTTACGGGCCGAGTAAGATCAAATCGATTTATTATGAGATCAGGAAACTCCCCTGCCAGCTGGTCCAAAAATATTTTCTCTTCAGCGCAGACATGACAAGTCGGACTAAAAAAGAAATACACTTCAGGCCGTGCTTGAGCTTTTGCCGGCAAAATTAAAAAAGTAACAAAAAGATATATGCCCAGAGCTAAACTCAAAAATAACTTTTTATATAAATTCATTTGATATTTAGTTATTTACCTTGGTGTTCTTTAATTTTGTTGATTAAATCGTCTTTTTCTACCAGCCCTTTAAGCCGATCAATCTCCTGGTCGTCACTGCCGATAAAAATAAAAGTCGGAACATGGTCAATGTTCCTGTTATGCTTAATTTCCGGTTGCTGGTCTAAATCTATATATTCAGTTTTGAGATCGGGCATATCGCGCTCAATCTCCGCCCAGCGCGGTTTCATAATAGCACATTCCGGACACCAAATAGCGCCGATTTTTAATATTTTCATAAGTTAAAATAATTACAAAATTCTATTATAAAACAATTTTGTAATTATCTTATCCTTCAAATAATATTTTAATCGCCCACATAAACACTAAAGCCAGTATAAAAATTATAAAGGAAAAAATTGAATTTAGCAACTGTTTCTCTTTATGAAGCTCCGGCACGAGGTCAGACGCCGCAATATAAATAAACCCACCAGCCGCTAGAGGCAAAATCCAATTTTCAACGGAATTATTGCCACAACACAAAAAATAAGCAATAAAAACACCAATTAAACTAGCTAAAGCTGAAATAAAATTATAAAAAATTGCTTTAATTCTACTAAACCCAGAATAAATCAATACTCCAAAATCACCTATTTCTTGAGGTACTTCATGTATAATAATTGAAATTGTGACAGGAACGCCCAAAGCCGGGCCCATTAAAAAAGCCGAATAAATAATCATCCCATCAAGCAAGTTATGGAAGCCATCACCAACTAAATTCATCCAACCCAAATGACTATGGACTTCGCAATGTTCATCATGACAATGATGCCAACGCAAAATTCTTTCCAACACAAAAAATAAACAAAATCCAACTAACACAAAAACAAAAACTGTTATAGAATCACTGAATTTTTCTATCGCTTCCGGAATTAAATGAAAAAACGCGCCACCAATCAAACTACCGGCAGACAAAGAAACAAAAAAAATCAAAACCTTTTTCAAAATTTCATTTTTTAAAACTAATCCGATTATACCAATAAAAGCCAGCAAACTGACAATAATCACACTAATAATTGAATACAATAAAACCATATTTTATTTTCTTATCATCGGCTGTCCGCATTTTGGACATTTAATCTTAAAGCATGGAACACCCCTCTGATGAATAATCTTTGTATTACATTTTTGACAAACACAATTTCCGTCGGCACCGACGCCCCTTTTGATGATGTTTGAATCCCCCAGTAAGAAACAACCGATGAAACTATGTCTAATGATGAATGAATTCCATCAGCCATAATGGCAACACTGCCGGTAGAAAAACCGGCCAGTAATTTACCGACTGACAAAAATAAATTAACCCCAACTGATATTATTGCAACTATTTTAGCAGACATAATTAATTTTATTAATCTTTAATTTCAATCGCCTTGCCTTCCACTATTGCCTGACTGACTTTTTTTCTGGCACTGGCTAATATTCGCTGAAGCGTGCTTTGGGAAGTTTTCATTTTTTTCGCCGCTTCAATTTGATCTAAACCTTTAAAATCCTTTAATCTCAAAGCTTCCAGCTCTTCAGCAGTTAAATTGACCACGCCTAAATGCCTCATTGGAATTCCTTGAGGCTTAAAATATCTAACTTTGGGCTGATACCGTATAAATCGGCAACATCTTGGTCTGGTCATATATATTAAGATAATTGTAAAACCAGCTTATTTAATTATAAACAAAACTGCCTAAAGACGCAAAAAACGCTTTTAGACAGTTTTATTGTTACTTCTTCAGTTTCTTTAATTCTTCGTTTACTGCTTCCAGCTCTGCTTCCAAATATTTCTTTTCCCCCTCTAAATCTTCCTTAGCCGGCTGACGCCAGGCCATTGGCATACATCTTTTCCAGCCGAATCCTAGGCCACCGCCTCGAGCCATACCGCCACCACACTGACCAAACCCTCGGCCAGTCATTGGTCCTTGTCCGATAGGACCAGTTCCATCTAATCTTGGCATAAATTTATTGTTATTAATTATATTGAGATGATTGCAAAACTATTATGAGTATATACCCAAAATAAACATTTGTCAAGTGGATAAAAAATCCTCTTTATTTACCACTGTCATTACGAACGACCGGAGGGAGTGTGGCAATCCCGTTTATTCGAGCTGTCATTGCGAACGACCGGAGGGAGTGTGGCAATCCCGTTTATTCGAGCTGTCATTGCGAACGACCGGAGGGAGTGTGGCAATCCCGTAAAAATAAAAAATCTAAAAAAAACCCGACAAAATCGGATTAAATAACTAAAAATATAATTATCTATATTTTATTTCTTATTTTTTTGCCTATTCCAAAGATTAATGAAAGATTGATAATTATTAACAATGGTGTCTATTGCCTCTTGACGAGAAATTTTTCCTGACACATAATCTTTAAGCGCCAACAGAAAATTAGTCCGGCCAACAGCAAAGCCGACAATCTGCTCAAATTCGGCGGCCGTTGTGAGCCACTTTTGGACCATTACTTCGTCCTCGCCTCGACCAAGCACAATAATACTAGCATCATTACTGACTACGCCGATAACCTTTTTCCAGTTACTCTTGTTAAATCCTTCCAGCTTCCAAACCGATGCTTTGACCCTTTTGCGAAGTTGTTTAATCGCTACGACAGTTCGCTTGGCTCTCAAGACGGCATCATACTTTCTCTTGCTTCCAGCCAGCTTCAAATCCTTTTCAGTCGCCGGCACCAACAGCTCAAGCATTAAGCGATATTTATTTTTTTGACAAAATCGACTTAGCTTTTCCAGTCTTACTAATTGACGTTTATTGATATCTTTGTTTAATGGATTATATCTGACCAAAACTTTCACATAGTCGGGGCAATACTTCCTGATATGTCTTTTCCAAAACAAATAATCAAACTTAAATTCGCTCACACCGCTCTTTTCAACCGGCAAACATCGCTTGATGCCAAGCTTTTTTGCCCGAGATAAAATACGATCACCATACTCTTCATCTACCAAAATCGCCAAATTATCTTTGGTCCTACTTTTATTGTAGACAACCAAAAATGCCTCAAAAATAATCTCTTTGAGGTGTAAAATCTTTTTCCTTTGATTAGAATTTACCTTTCGGCTAGGCAAGCCCAAAATATCTCGACTAAACGAGCTCCGATGATCAAATGGTAATATTAATAATTTGTCCCTCATAAATTATATTATATCAGAAATTAAGCGACTAAACAATAATAGAAACTAATCTATTGGCTAAAATCAAAATTAATCAATTGCTAAACATAAATATTTACGATATAATCTATTTATGATAAAAGAAGGATTAAGCTTAACCGAGCTAAAAAAAATATTAAAAAAATGGCAAACCAATCTTCTACTAAAAGACTGGGTTTTGTCAATCAAAATCGTTGAGTTCAGAAGAAAAGATTTTCGCCAAAGTGGTGACATAAAAGTTGATTTGAAAAATAAAAAAGCAATCATATTACTGACAAATAAACCATTTAAAAATGAAGAGAAAGTGATTGTCCATGAGCTATCCCATCTCCTGCTTTGGGAATTTGATCATTTTTGTGAAAAAATAGCTCTGAAAACCAACAAGCCATTTGAAGGTGATCACGATAAATACATGGGTAAATTGGAAGAAACTGTCAGTGAGCTAACAAAAATTTTAATCTCAAAGTATAAAAAATAAACGGTGGTAAAGCATTCGCTCTACCACCGACTCAAGCCCAGTCGCCCTACGACCCACGGCAACATTTGCCACCGGCAGTCGGCGAGCTAAGCCTACAATCAACGGCACGCCTAATACGTTTCATGGCACTCACCTCCTCTCTTGGGCTACTCGGATAACAAAAAGACGTTTGCTCTAATCGTCGCGTCTTTCTATTTCGATGTTACCCTGATTTAACACCATTGCCCGAAGAAAATCGGGCAAGTTGTGTTTAAATTCTTCACAATAGTCAATATGCTTCCACCATCTCTTCATATTACAGCCGCCCATACAAATCGGCATAATACTACAATCACGACATTCATCAAAGTCCAGAGGCGACTTAAGAAGCCATAATTGATGCTTTTCGTGATCAAGTATAATTTCACCAGTTTCACTTATATTACCAACTGACTCGGCTTCTGTAAAACATTCTCCACATTTATAAACGACACCTGACGGATCAATGATAAACTGACTTGGAAAGTCCGCAACACAAAATCCCATACACTGCAAGCTGTCAATATTGGGAAACACAATCCAACCCGCTTCAGCCGCTTAGATATAAATTGGAACCATCTGACTACTTAGCTCAACACTATCCAAACAATCTTCCTCACAAGGATTGGCGGGAGAAGAGACAACCGGCTTCAATAATACTCTGACCTTATTTTTCAATCCTCTTCCTGCTAATATCGGATAGAGCTTATGAACTTGGTCAATGTTGCACCTAGTAATGTTTGTCCGAATGAAGACGTCCAAACCATTCTCTACCGCCAGCACAATATTATCTAGGATAACATCAAAGGTTGGACCGCCGTCTTTCAGTGGCCGGCTAATATTATGTGTCTCTAGTGGACCATCAATTGTGATCTGGAGATGTGTAATGGGGATATGGGTTAGATATTTAATAATCTCCGGTGTTAAAAGATAACCATTGGTAGTAATCGACGTTTCATATTTAGTGCCGTCATGGCTACATATTGCCATAAACCGATCATTTAGCCGACGCAATGTTGGAAAAGAAATTAATGGCTCTCCTCCATACCAATCAACGGCAATTTTTTCCGCTAATTGAGAAACCCGAGACATCATCTGAACTATCCTATCAGCCATTTGGTCGCCAAGTATTTGTCCAGTATGATTTTCAAAACAGTAACCACATCTAAAATTACAAGACAGGCTAAGTAAAATCGAAAAAAAATATTCTCCGACTAATTGTTGTCGTCTAACAACTAAATTTCGGATGGCTTCCAACTCATCAAATTGATCCTCAACTAAAAATCCGTCTTCTACTAAAATCGGCAAAAACTTATCAGGCAGACCCGACAAATTGCCGGCAGACAAGGCTTGAAAAACTCGATCATAATATATTGCCTCAAAAGTAATCAATGCACCAGTTAAAGAATTGTACAGAATAATCGAATCATTTTCTGGCGTCCAAACATTAAATCTCGAGAGTTTCATTTTTTCCTCCTTCCTCGCCTCATAAAAAGCTCAATGGCTTCATTAGCCAGAGCTATTCTTCTTTCTGGGGGCACTGCAGCAAAATCTACCTTCAGTCGACTAACTGATTCAATATAAGTAGCAACGCTTTTTCGTTCAAGCACTTGCCTAAATTTTCCACCATGTCGACGACCAAAAAGATCTGGTAAAATATCAGGTAAAAAAATAATATCTTCAATCTGCAATGGTGCTTGTTTTCTAAAACAAATTACTCCTGCTTCAGCAAGAATATAAATCATCTTCTCACAAAGCTGGGTAGTGCAGGTTATTGGCCTACATTTACTTATTATACAACCATTCGATCCCAATGCGGGACAAGGTCCATTTCCAGGCAGACGACGACGAGATAACTTGCATGACATTTCTTGAATCTTGCTATACCAACCATGATCAAAGCCAATTTGAATAGCATTCAGTCGAGGCCAATTGTGATGAACTTGATCATCAATCAAACAACAACACCAAGAAGACTTACTTGCTCGTGTGTTGTTCTCTAATTGAATAATCGTTTCTGTAAAACATTGTTCACATAAGTTGCCAAACAACCACCTATATACAAAAAAATATCTTCATAATGTCTTCAAAATGGTGCAAACATAAAAAATTTAAGGAAAAAATAGGATGGAAGCCAAGCGATTGTGAGTCGTCTATGAGCAAAATTTTCTGCTGTTTGAGCCATTTGATACCTTAAGAGAGCAAATCATCAAATGGCGAGTTCAGAAAATTAGCGCCGGCGAAATCCTATTTTGACTATAAATTTTTTATGTTCG
>CAYLUK010000007.1:13508-25803 GCA_964386875.1 uncultured Gammaproteobacteria bacterium | reverse complement strand
TAGATTAATATCGTCATCCCGAGGGAACGACCGGAGGGAGTGACCGTGGGGATCCAGTGGATTTAAAGACGGGATTGCCACGGTCGCCTTGAGGGCTCCCTCGCAATGACAGCTCGAATAAACGGGATTGCCACGGTCGCCTTGAGGGCTCCCTCGCAATGACAGTGGTGACAAGACGGGATTGCTAATAATCCTATCCTGAGCGAAGCGTGAGGATCGCAATGACAAATATAATCAAGCACTCTGTAGGAAGATATTCGTAGATTCGTAAACTATTCGTATATTCGTGGGAGCTATTTTTCTTCCGCCAGCGACGCATCAAACTCCTTCTTCGCCTGCTCAATTTCAAGTAATTGTCTTGGATCAGAAGTAATCAATTGATCCTCTGAATATGAAGCCACCACTTTTATCGCCGCGTGCTTAGCGCCGGCAAAAAATATGCCTTCGCCAACTCCGGACTCCAACAGTAAATATTTTTCTCCTTCGGTCAAAATAAAAGTCTTCTGAATAAGATCAATTGCCGCCGGCGACTGCTTCATCAGCAGTTGAAGCGATGAATTGTTTACAATGGCCTGACCATAAGGCGAAGTCAAAAAGTCGTTCACATCTTGAGTGATGGTAGTCACGCCCAGATAATACTTGCGGCAACGCTTGACCAGCGCAAAGATAAACTTGGCGCTATCCTCTCTCTGCATCAGCCACCATGCCTCATCAACGACCATGATTCTCTTTTTCATCTCGCTTCTGACGACATTCCAAACATAATTGATTACACTATAAATTGCCATCGGCTTCAACTCGTCTTCCAAATCACGAACACTGAAAACCACCAACTGATTTTTCATGCCAATATTGGTCGGATTATTAAATAAGCCGGAAAATGTGCCTTCGGTGTATTTTTTGAGCCGGATTACCACATTCTCTGCGCCCTCCATCCCGATCAAAATATCCTGAAAATCTTGAAGAATCGGCGGTTCAACTTTTGATAAGTCAACATCGGGCGTAATATCTTTCTTGGCGTAAGTTTCCAGTAGCGCTCGGTCAATAATGGAATCTTCTTTGTGACTAATCTCACCGATCATTAGTCGGATTAATCCTTTGACTGTAATAACAGCGCTTCTGATGATGTCGCCGGCTTTAGCATTTTCGCCAATTGCCAAAGGCATATCAAACGGATTAATCTTGGCTTCCGAATTAAGCGATATATCCACATAAGTGCCACCGACAGCGTCACAAAGATACTTATACTCTCGTTCCGGATCAATAATGATTACATCTGTGCCAAACATCATACTACGCAATATTTCCAGCTTAATTGCATAAGACTTACCGGCGCCGGAAGTGGCAAAAACCACGCTATTGGCATTTTGAAGTGAAAAGCGGTCAAACAATATCAAACTATTGTTGTGCCGATTAATGCCATAGAGAATACCATGATCCGAAGTCAAATCGGAAGACACAAAAGGAAACGAGCTGGCAGCCGGCGAAGTATTCATATTGAGAAATATTTGCAAACTATCGGAGGCCAACGGCAAAGTGGAATTAAATGCCTGTTCTGCCTGATAAAATACTCGTTTGGAAAAAATCAATGACGAGCTAAACTGATTTTCTATCCGCTCGGATGTCTTATCTAATGCTTCCAAATCCTTTTCATAAAATGTGATATAAACTCCAATTTGAAAAAACTTTTCTACGCCTTGGGTGAGATCATCCCGTAATTTTTCCATATCACGAAGCGCTGTCTCACGCAACGGGTCGCGCGGAGCGCCCTTCTCGGCGTCAGAAATCAAATCCGCTTGGACATTACCAACCTTATTTCTTAATTGTTTGAGAATTACCGAAGCTTTGACCGGATAAAAATTCAAGGCAATATCACAAGTAATATCCATATTGATAATCGGCGCAAACCAGCCGACATTGATATACCTGGGATATTCCACCACAAAAATTGTCCGGACGAATAAATCACCTAATCTGACATACGAAGTATTCACTTCAAACGCCGCCGGCGCAATCAAATCGCGAATTGATATCAGCCCACGACGATATATCATCTCTTCTTGGAGATCTTGCCGGCTACTTTCCACCTCTTTGGCGGAAAGCGCCTTTTTTTGCTTCACAGTCAAAACCGGCTCCGACTGTCCGGGCAAATTCCTGAACTGATTTTGTTGTTCTAAATCTTTTGGTTCAAACATAATGTCATTAAAGATACAAGCTATCAGAAACAAGATACAAACAAATTTCAATCTTCAATCTTAAATTTTGATTTTTATTTATTTGGTTCTTTGTTTTTTTATGTCCTTGTTTTTTGATTATTTATGCAAAAATTACCTGTCTTCTTCCAAACGGAGTTTACTAATATCTTCAATTTTCTGCGTTTGTGATACGACTGGATTATAAATATTATAATACAGCTCAATCAATGACTGGGTGTCTAGAATTGTTGATCGCAGTCCCATACTGGACAGACCGGACAACATCTTATCTACTCGCAAGAACAAAACTTCGTGCATTTGTTCAAATTGTTTCTGACTTACTCCCAAAACTTTAGTCGGAGAAAGAACATCACCAGTACGACGCCAAAAACCCCTTCTCTTATCAGATGCCGGATCATAAGAAATCACCAGATAAAATCGCTTGGTCATAATGTCGCCAAGCTCCACTAAATCGGTAATATACTGACGATATTCAGCCGTTTGCAATTTGAGTAGCTCATTTTCCTGCCCATCTTCTGATTCCTTTATCTCAACCAAGTATTTCTCCAAATCCAGCTTTCGGGAATGGATAACAATCTGAAGCGGGGCATCAATTGAATTTAAGAAGCTGACATAGCTTGAAACAATCGCATTTTGTTCGTCTTCAGATTTGAGGGCAAAATTAATACTAGACACTAGCAGAACTGCCCGCAAGGTGCCATCTTTCAAAACCACGCAATTATCTCTAATTTCCGAGATAGACAAATATTTCTGGGTGGTTGGGGTGTTAAGTGTTGCTCTTCTTGGCATAAATTACTTTAATAAATTAAGAAATTATTTTTGCTGTAATTTGTTATTTTCCAATCCATTATTCTCACCTTGATATACTCCGCCGGTATCTACTACCAGAGCCAACTCTGACAGTCTGGAAAGCGAAATTGATTGTCTGATCGCTGGCTGAATAATGGCTTTCTTATTTGGCTTGGCAGTACTGCTAATAATATCAGATCTAGTCACCTTCTTGCGCCAGACTTTCAGCTTGGGACTCTTGAGTGTATCAAAGAAATTCAACAGGAAAAAGTGAAATGGCTGGCCATTGATCGGGACAAAAGCTAACACGCCGGTAATTGAACCGACAATGACTGACAAGACCAAAAACAAAGCAAAATCAAATATCCGATAAAACACAAACATCATTAAGCCGGCGATCATCATCTCAATAAACTGTCGCACCTTGATGGGCCCGACGATTTTGTCTTCAACTGTTAAAAATTGTGGGACGACGATTTGATCCATATTGTTGTTAAACTTTGAAATTACAAATCTAAACAAATTTATAAATCTTACAAATACAGCTAAATAATTTCTAATTCATCTAATAAAAGTCAAAAAATACAAATTAAAAGCTGTTTCTGTTGGATTTCTTTATTTTTCTTAATGTCTAGTAACTCTTCTATGTCAGGTGTCCTTTTACTTTCTTCCTTAGACATTAGACATTTTATTAGAAATTAGGTGAATTAGATGAATTAGAAATTTTCAATAATGTTTGTGTTATTCCAAAATATTCAAATTCGGATTGTTTATCATTAAAATCTTAATTGTTTATTCAAATCCATCACTTCTTCAAACTCATCCAAAGACAAAGTCGGTTTTTGTTCAGATAGTCGCTTGTCAATCACTTCTTCAATGCCTTGACCGCTATCCATACTCATTTGTCCAAGTAATCGATAAAACTTGTTCACTTCATTTCTCTGCCAAGCATTAATCCCGGCTATTTTCTTCGCATATGACTCCTGTTCTAATAATACCATTTTTTCCATAATTTTTTTACTCCGTAGCGCCGGGTATTCGCCCATTCGCCGCCAATCTATCAATGTCAGCTGCGCCAACTCCTCAATTGGACTGACCAGCTTGGGCGAGAATTTCACATCATCTAAGCTTGGCCGACGGCTCTGCTGAATTTTGGGCCGAGGTTGACGTCTCGTCACTGTCGGCATTGGCTGTGAGACGGGAAACGATCTTGGCTCTGGTCTGGCCGGTGCGTCAGTCTTCTTGGTAATTATGGCCTCAATCGGATAGCTCCGTCTCGGTTGAGACGGCTCTGGCCTATTTTCTCCATTAACCGGCATCACCCTTACCGGCTTAGGTCTGAGCATCACATCATCAGCCGGTAACTTAATCACGGGCAAGCCGTTTTCATGTTCAATTTTTATCTCCAGCATTTTATTATTTGATTTAGCAACTACCGGAGGCGTCGGAATATTCTTTGGCGACGAAGCACTGCTATTATATTCACGAGGATATGATTTGGTTGGTTTTGGCTGGACCGGAGCAATGGTCGCTTGGACGGTTGGCTTGGGCTGATTTGCTTGTGGCATATTTTTACCAACTTTTGAGCGGATTATCCCCAAAATCCGGTCTATTTCAGCTTCTGAAAATTCCATCCCGCCAATCTTTTTGTTTTTACTCATTGCATCACGGGTCTCCAGCTCGTCACGAAGATCTTTAAGTCGGGCGATTATCATATTTTTCAACCGTTTGGCTATTACTGCATCGTCTGACCGGTAGCCAAATTCAGCCATAATTTGATCAGCCGACACATTAAAGTCACTATATCCTCCCCCACTGCCGGCAATGCTGTTGAACCGATCAACCTCGGCCTCGTCCTCAGTGGAAAACGAAAAATTAGCATTATTAGTATCTGATTGACTAGGCTGAACCGGTGACTTTGGCGACGACGCAAACGGCGACGACATTGGCTGACTGGTCTGACTTGACCCGGAAACGACTGGACGGGACGATTCTAGCTGCGGTCCGCTAATCACTTGAGCCAATAAACTGTCAAATTTTTGCTTGATGTCAGAAGCAGACGCTGCCACCATAGAGAAATTGCTTGTCAAATAATCTTCTAACTCATCAATGGCCAAATCGCCAACAACCAGCTTGATAAAGGTGACTGTGAGCTGAACACCATACTTCTGCTCCAAATTTTCAATCACACCCAAAACGCTCGGAGAAGAAAGCTTGGCTTTCAACTCCGGGGGGAGGGCGCTTAGTTTTTTGAGGCTATCGTTGTTCATGATTATAGTTTATAAAGTTGAAAGTTTATCCTATTGAATAAAAAATTATTTTTAGAATTTTTGGCAATCCGCTATGGCGGATTTGCCTATTCAATAGGGTGAATAAAGTTATAAAGATATTTTGAAGACTTCTTATTCCGGCGGGATTGCCACGTCGCCTTGAGGCTCCTCGCAATGACAGATGTGAACTGTCATCCCGAGTGGAGCGAGGGATCCCGTAGAGTTAAACTTTAAACTGGATTGCCGCGTCCCAACCGTCATCCCGAGGGAGCGACCAGCGGGAGTGACCGTGGGAATCCCATGAAAACTACTCGCTCTGAAGATCTTTGACCACATTAGCCAGATCATCTTCCGTGATGCCCGTGTCTTCTAACATTGCTTTTATCTCAATGGCTGACATACTTCCTTGTTGATCAGCTGAAGGCAAAGCCGTATTTAGGGCAGTCATCTTGTCACCCAAAGCGCCAAGGCGAACCTTTTGTTCAATGCCCATTTTGTCTATTGATTTACTCATATTCATAACCAGTTTACGCAACAGCCAAAATTGATTAACGCCATCAGAGAATAAGCCACCTGTCGCCATAACTCCGCCGGCAGAAGTATTGTTATTGATAATCTGGGTAAGATTTAGTTTGACATCTTGATTACTTTCTATCACTTGTCGCATTTCCTTTTTCTCTGCCGGAGTAGCTTCTTGTTTGACTGCCACGCTCGGATTCAGCTTGGCGGCGTTGGTGTTTAGCTTGGACAACATTTCCTCACGCATACCTTCCTTATATTGAGCGCCGGTCTTGTCTCGTCTGATGGCTTTGGTCTCCAACTCGGTAAAGTGCTCATTGATCGCCTGACTTTCCGAAAGACTTTGGTTTTTGGTCTTGCGTCTTTGCTCGGCAATAATTTGCTGTCTTTCTTGCTCGTTATAATGCTGATTAAACATCTGTCGTTGAATCCTACCGTCGCTGTCAAGGGTATTGAGCGTAGTATGAGCCGCCTCATGAACAATCCTGTCTCGGCCACCTTTGGTATTGTTTAAAAGCTCTAATTTATTGACTCGGCCAAGATCATCTAATCCGGCTTGGGCTTTCTTGGCCATTTCAAGTCGACCACTAATTTGATCGGCAGAAAATAATTTTTTCTCGCCTTCAACTTCCAATTCAGCCTCGCCAGTGTCGGACATCTTAGCTGTGGCTAAGGCAGCTTCTAACTCCCTGATCTCGCCTTGCATCATAGCTTTTAGCTGGGTCTGAATACCGGCCACCAATTTCGGATCCTTAATACTGCCAAGGTTAAGTCCGCTGGTGCTTTTAATCTGCTCAATATCGCCGTCAGTCAAATCTACACCGGCATCATTGGCAAGCTTGACCATATCAAGTTTGTCAAAATTGACTGCCAATTTATTGCCTCCATGGGCAAAACCATTAAATGATGAAATATCCCTGTCACTGCCCTTCTCTTGATACCACTGCTCTTGTCGTCTGGCTTCTTTGAATGTCCGCTGGTCCATATAGTCGGCGTTGTTTTCGTTTTGGACAAAAAATTCGGTTTCGGCATCCTTCTCTGTCTGTCCTTCTCGACGATTTTGCTTATAAGCTGCCAATGCCTGACCGGTTTTACCATATTTTTCCGGATCAGCATCAGCCGGTTCGACCATAGTTTGTGGTCCTCGAGCCGTATTGGCTTTTATTAACGCCTCAAGCATGGCATCATTTATTTTAAGATGCTCATTTGCTTGCCCATGACCAGTTTCACTCATAAAACTATCAATTGGCTTCATATTTGAACCCTTAGCATCTTTGTAGCCAGCTAGCATAGTCGCAAATGCTTCTCCAGCTTCAGTTTTCTGTTTACCAGCCGCCATACCATTAATAGATTGGGCCAGATGACGCAAACCATTTAAATCAATCTTATCAAGCATCTCTTTATTTACTGCGTGAAGCTCCCCAGCTGGACCATGAAATGCGTTTGGTTTTCGCCAATGCATTTCTGCTTCAGCCTGACCATATGTTTTTCCGGTTATTGGATCTTTAACAGCCACATTATTTAAAGCGCTAGCTCTCGCCTGTCCAGCTCGGCTAGTTTTTCTTTCCTTGTCAGCCACGGCAATGGTATGTTTGCTGGTTGCTGTTAAGCCACCAATAGCGCCCATTATACCACCGGCAATGGCACCGCCAACTGCGCCTATGGGACCACCAGCCCAACCTAAACCAAACCCAGCCAGAGCTCCTCCGGCGGCACCTCCGGCGGCACCCTTAAGTCGGGTGCCCAATCTTCCCATTTTTCCTTTTGGCTTGCCATCTTTGTCTTTGCCCCAAGAAGAAATGAGTTCGTTTGCTTTATCACCCATACCTAATTTTTTCATTAGTATGGCTCGTTTCTTTTGCTTTGACTTGTCCATACCTTTGTTTAAATCATTCATCCAAGCATTACCGAATTTGCCAAGTCTGTTTCCAGTAAGCCGCATTGTAGTTGCAGTTGCAACTCTCCCCCCGAGAATACCACCCCTAGCTGCTGTCCGTCCGGCGGTTCTAAGTCCGAAACCGCCGACTTTTTTGGCCGAGCCCTTCAAAAAGCCGAGTCCTTTGCCGGCCCAGCTACCGCCGGCCGCGCCAGCCATTTGGCCGGCAATGAGCGATCCGACCATCAGACCGATGATTATCAAAAAATCAAATAGCTTCACGGGGTCGTTTAATTCTGTTGTTATATTCCCTCCATCATCAGCAGAAAAAATATCATTACCATTAGCATCAATCTCCATATCTCCTGTACCATCAGCATCAACAATATTTGTCGGCGTATTTAGATCAACTGCCCCGGCGACAAACGACAAATAAAGGAAAAAAAGCATAATTGGACCGACAATCAACTCATTAGTCAATTTAGACCAGAAAGTGCCGGCAAACTTACTGCCTTGCGGAATGGTGGTCGCCAAAAACGCAACCGGCGACAAAATCACCAAAAACCACAGCATCACAATGCGATATATCAAAATAATGGTAACAATACCAACAACAACCACGGCGATTACTGATAGAATAATCGCATAAATAAGCGCATAAACCGTGGCCCAACTAAGATCTTGATTTTCTGGCAATTCTGTTCCTTCTTGACTATAATTATAAAGCTGATGAAGACCCAAAGAAGCCAAAACAACACTACCCCCCAATTCACTAAGCGCATTACCAAAAAACAGCATAATAATCTGCGACGCATCAATCATAATGCCAACAAACATCTTGGAAAAATTAATCAGCACTGCCATAACCAACAGCTTGGGTAAAAGATTCTTATAATGATAGGTCTGAACCCGCAGAACTGTCGCCATTGAGATGACCAGAAGTATGGCAATAAAAAAATTATTACACACATCACGGACAATAATCCAGCCGGCAGTCACTATGCGCATTGATAAAAAATCATTATAAACAATGACATGTTTTACCAATAATTCAATTAACAAACTTACCAACCGGCTGAAAGAAATGGCAATATAATAAAATGTCCAACCAAGAAAATTTGATATTTTAGAAGCTGAAGAGCCCTGGGCATCGGAAGTAGAGGGTTGGGAAACTTCTTCAGCAATTATTTCAGCAACGTCAGGAGGCTCCCCTGACGCCACTGCCACACCTAAGATACCAAACACACCCACCATCACAACCAGTGAGATGAAGAGAGTGGTAATTAATTTTTTGTGGCGAGTAAACATAGATCTAATGATTTTCAATTTCTAATTTTAACTTCTAAACAATTTTAAATGATTTAATTTTTAAACATTCCAAGTTGGAAATTTTGATCTGCGGGATTGTTTCGTCGCCTTGGGGCTCCTCATAATGACGAGGTGGCAGACGGGATTGTCGCGCTCCCCAATTGTCGCTCATAATAACAATGAATATAAAATCATTTCGTAATAAACACAGCATTTTGAGCGGTCTTTTCACCGAATTTGCCCCAATTATCTCTGGCCTTAATGGTAATATCCAAAGCGCAATAATCATCACCCTCGCCAATACCGGCCGGCAAACCGGGCAAACCGCAATGACTGGCAGAACTGTCGCAACAAATGGAATCATTGGAGCTGTCATTTCGCAAAATCATCCAATAATCATACTGATGATACAAATCAAACGGATAATCCTGATGGGTGCGATTGCGCAAGCTGACGCCGGACACGGCACTGGTCGTGCCATCACCCCAATTGACCGTGTATGATATAAGTGGCAACTGCTCTTCATCCACATGAACATTAAAGCTCAACCGAATTGAATCTTTGTTGCCAATCACGG
This sequence comes from uncultured Gammaproteobacteria bacterium, assembly GCA_964386875.1. Taxonomy (GTDB): domain Bacteria; phylum Patescibacteriota; class Patescibacteriia; order 2-01-FULL-39-33; family 2-01-FULL-39-33; genus CAYLUK01. Next base: position 16,248 of record CAYLUK010000007.1, on the reverse strand, counting down.
CGCCACCGTCAGGGTCATCAGCAACCATATTATTTGTCTTAATACCACTGACTGTCGGCGGATAATAACAAACCGTGTGTGGCTGTCTGGAAACTGCGTTCCCACCTATACACGGCAAACTTGTGACATCCCAACGATATCGACTGAATAATTCAGACAATAATGAATTGGCAGAAAAATTAGGATCGTCAAGCAAAGTGTTTAAAACCCCATCACTAATAAATCCGGCAATAGTCTCCCTTAAAGAGATACTTGGCTCTTCTGTAGAGCTTAAAAATGCAACAATAGAATCAATAAATTCTAAAACATCAGAATTTCCCGCATATCCAGCAGCCAATCTCCTAAGCTCAGTAACTGTGCCGTCAATAAAACTACCAATAAATGTTGACCGAATCATCTCTAATATTTCCAAAAATGCCCCACTAATATCAGAGGAAGAATCAATCGGCTGATACTCGCCTGATTTATAACTTCCTTCCCACTCCCACGCGCCATAACTCTTGGCAAAGATCTCTTTAATATCTCGTATTTCGTGCTTAGTGCCAAGTCGCGCCTGATATGGCTCATCAAAATTTAGCCGTGGCTGTTCGTCAAACAACGGCTGATGGTCGGGCGCGTCAGTCCGGCTGTCCCACTGTGGCGGATACTGGACTGAATCAGCCGGCGGCACCATTGCGCCAAACGGCTGATAATCAGCGTGATAGCCATATTTGCCATCAGTCAATCCTCCGGTCAAAAAACCAGCAATATTTGGGAACATTCTATTGACAACATCCCAAATATTAATATTAAATGGCAAAGATCCACTAAGAAAATCCAGATTGCCAATACTCTCAACAATTGACTCAAATAGAGTATCACCGGCAAGATCTCGCGCAATCAGCTCATAAGTTGACCCTTGGGCGGCTCTGGCATTCCACGCTTTATTCTGACCGCTTGGCGTCACCACTTGGACCACTTCACTGCAATACTCAACCGGAAATGCCGTCGCTACCATCACATTGGACATCATGGAATTCCACGCTTGGCTTTCATTAATAAAGGCAAAGCCCAAGATATCGCCCTTGACATCAGGATGGGGGTCGGAAAATTCATCCTTATATTTTTCATCCTCGTCGGTGATAATCTTCATACCAAATCCGCCCAAAGCGGCCGGCATACCGCCAGCGTCAAACAACTGCCACGGCACGGCCGCTGAAGCGCCAGCTGTTTTCTCAACAATATTCCAGCCGACTGGAATACCAATAGTAAAAAATCCTTCATCGCCACCAGCAGTTGCCGTGAAAAAGCCCCAAGACCAGCCACTACCGGTGACAGCGTCCGTAAAATCTCCAAAACTTGCCAACTTACCGCTAATCAAATCAAAAAGATTACTAATTTTGTTTTCAAGCATTCCATCAATCATTATTCTTATTCTTCCAACAAAATCAGATTGAAAACTACTAAGTATCTCAGCAATACCTTCTCCACTAGTAAGATTGGCAACTGTATTTTTGGTATTTTTACAAGCCAAACAAGCAAATGGTTGAGGACATCTGGCGGCGCATAACAGCGGACTGTTAGTATAACCAGAATCACTTTCCGGAGCGCAATTCTGACAGCAATTCTGACAGTTGCCGTTAAGGATATTTAACAAATTTGGATCAGTGCTACAACTATTATCGCTACAGCCGGATGTATCGCAAACATTGCCACAATCAAAATCAAGAATATTAGAATTTCTAAAAACACCACCCAAAATATTTTCTCTGATACTGCTAAAAAATGAATTTCTAATATCGGAAAACCATGATAACACAGAATTGTCATCAAAAATGTCGCCATTTTCAATATTCAATTGATCAGTAACCCAGGTTTCAATAGAATCTAATGAGTTATTGAGTGTTGAGCTAAAGCTGTATTGAGGAAGTGGAACATACAATCCCCCAACCCCCACGACAGTCCCAGTATAACCCAAGCCCCCTTGTGCGCCACCGACAAGTGATACGCTTTCGGTCATTAAACCGCCAAAACCGGAAAGTGCAATCGCGCCGGAAAAATTTACTCCGATATCAGAGCCAAATAAAATAAAATATTTGACATTAGGCGAGCGGAAAAATATGCTGTCAATCGGCGTAATGGAATTAAACGGCATAAAATCAATTGCTGATTCTTCCTTGCCACCTAACATCGGCATCAACACACCAAGCATTGACAAGCCCTCGCCGACAAAATTGCCGGCGCCTGAAGAGCCAAGACGCTGAACGACCGGCACCCATTGAGTCTTGGTATTGGTGCAATAATAAAGCGGCATCCGATCGCTGTAGCTGGTGGAAAATTCATCCAGAGTATCGCCGGCAATCTGATCCACCGGCCACCACTGCAGACAATTACCCGGGTTGGACGGATCCTCGGTCAGACAATAGCCGTGCCAGCCATAGTAAAGATTGCCGTCTTTGACATATTTGCAAGACAGAGAGTTTGATTCCGGATAAGTGCGACAGCTTCGTGGTAAATACTCCAACACTTGACTATCGTTCTGCCCAACTATCAAAACAGGCTTAACATCAACATCATCAAAGAGCGTCTGACCGGACAAGAAGTCCAGACTATCACTCGCCAAGTGATTTGACAAACGCAGACGAATTGTGGCGGTCCGGCTATTGGTGAGAATTTCCTTAGTCACTCGATGCCAAGGCAAATTGGCTTCCATTACAAGATTATTGTACCATTTCTGCCATGAATTTTCGACCATGGTACA
>CAYLUK010000007.1:0-13498 GCA_964386875.1 uncultured Gammaproteobacteria bacterium | reverse complement strand
TAGCACCATTACAACCAACATCTTCAATCGGTGTCCCGCCACTAGTCAGCTCCTGAATCAAAATACTGGCAATCGCATCATCACGAGCGCCAATACCACCGGCACCTTCCGGACCGTCAGACGGCAAAAGGTCAAGCGTGTTAATCCAGCCGGAAACAATATAATTGACACCACCCTCAACATCAATATCTTCTGATACTGCCTGATGAATACCTTTAAGCTCCAGATAACTGCCACCGCGCGCCAAGCCACTTTCCGCTTCAACACTGAATTTATACGGTTGCCAGTCCTGATCGTCAATATCCTCAAACAAAGTCCAGCCGACCGGACTGCTGTCGGTATATACCGAGCCAAAATTGCCATTGCCGACATTGGCGGCATTGCCGGTCTGGGTCATTAAGTGATATGGATAATAACCGGAAATATTCTCATCAGTAAACTCTTTACCCAGCCGGGAATAACCGGACTTATTTTTGTCGCCTTCATCATAAGTGGACAATTCACTTAAAGACTCTTCTGCCAAATTATAATAAGCAAACCGGCCACACTCGCCCTTGCCCCGCAGAGCAATACACAGCCCAATGTCCAGACATTCGTCTAAGACACCAAACCGATTATCCAAGTCATTGGGGTCGGATTTTTTGTAAGTCGTGCAAGACAGCCAGCTATAACACTCCCGATCCGGCTTGACCTTGATGACTGAACTGGCGTTATTTTGATATGAGCCCACCGTGGCAATGACCGGACTTTGACTATTTTTGTTATAAGTCGCGTCAGCGTCAAATCTTAAATAACTGGAAAATCTGGTATCTGGATCGCCATCATGGAGATTTAGCTGGGCGCGATCATTAATCAAGACACAGCCGTTGTTGAGATCGACTTGTCCGCCACAACTGGTGCGATCAAGCTTATCATTATCAAGATAATAATAAACGCCGGTCGGCACCACCTTGACATCATCAATATAAGCATTGTCAGTAGCCGAATCAACGATCAAGGTGCATGCGACCGCATCCAGACTTGACCCAAGATAAAATCGGCCACTGACTTGGGTCTCGCCACTGACCACACGACTAATATCATAAATATTGGGATCATTGTCAAGCGACACCATACTGCCATCAGGGGAAGTAATGTAGGCATCAGCTTCGTCATTACAGTTAATAGTCAGTTTAGCATCATCAGTAATAACCGCTGATAAAGTATATAAAGTGTGAGAATAAATATCGATGTCTTGCCGGGCATGCTTTACTCTGTAACTATTATTGATTTCAGTCCAACCGATATCTGTGTCGTTATTGATCCTGTCCCAACCATCCGGGCTAGTTCCATTACTACTGGCTTCAAAATCACCATTAAACACCCATTCATTATAAACCGCTGACAATGGATCAATAAACTCGCTACAGCTACTCTGATATGATGGACAAAGCCCGGCCCAACCTTGATAGCTATCATTGACTTCTCCCAGCTTATTGTCAAACCAGCCAATTGGCTGAAGCTTCTCTTCCATATCGCCCAAACCAATGGTCTGATAAGCATCAGTCTCACACGGCGTGTCTTCACCAGTCTGATACCATTTGCCGTCGTCCTCATGGTATTCGCACAGCTTGCCGCGCGGATCTTTGAAATATGATATTGACCGCGATCCTGATCCCGAATACTCTTCGCACCAAAGTTGATTGTGACTGCATAAGTCGGTCTCATACCGATCCGGCTGATTTTTGAAATAGACAGTGTCATAGCCGACGACTTCATCATACTTAGTAATTTGTGGCAGGCCATAAGCATTACAGCCCTTGTCAGATAAGGCGCACTGGTACTGGTCGTCATTGACCAAATACACCAGCTGATCAGCCGGCACCGTAATAGCATCACTGGCTTCGGCAGAAGGATTGTATGTTTTTTCAAATGGCGTGTCGTTATTTTGAGTATAGATCAAAGCTTCGCAGCCGACCGCGTCGTCTCGGCACAACTTTTCAAAAGATTTAAGATTCCACAAGCTACCGGCTCGGTCATTATATGAAGCGCAACCTAACATTTCGTTCGGACTGCACCGATTTGGAATACTTAAGCTATGATTAGCGCAATAATTTCCGGCAATCGCGCTTGCGCCATCAGTATCGCCCAGCTTATTATCGCAAGCATAAGGCACAAACCATGAATTCTCAATCAAATATACATTTTGTTTGACTTCTTGAAGCAAGACACTGTCAATATATAATTTTTGATCATTAGGAATATTGATTGCCAAAGTATCGTCAAAGTAGCCGACGTTCCAAGTGATAAACACCGGACCCAGATCATATCGTTTCCAGTCAGTCGTGATATTGACTGATGACGATGCTGAAGCGAAAAAATCCGCAGGCAAACTGGCGCTATTAAACTTGATTGAATCCAAAGTAAATGACACATTACCCTTGGCCCAAAAACTCAAAACATAAGCTTTGCCACTTGACACATAAACATTATGAGTGATTAATTCATTGGTTGATCCATCGGCATTGGTGTTGACTAATGATTGTCCGCCCGGATGAGTCGTCTCAGAGCTTAAAGTGCCATCGGTCCAGCCCTCGGCGCCGGTTTCAAAACTGGAATAGAAAATATTTCGGACATTATTGCCCTGATCACCAGTGTATTGACGACAGCCGGCCGCACCAGCCGGGCAAGTCCGGCCTTCACCCGGAACAGCCATATAAATACATTCATCATAAAGATTCCCAAAACCACTACTGTCTTCACAGTCGTTTTTCGCGTCAACCGACAAACTTTGCGTCTGGGTGCGACGGAATGGGAGACAATTTTCAGAAATTGAAACCGTATGAGATAGCAAACGATAATGAATACCGCCAGTGGCATCATATAGCTCACGACAATCCGGATTAGCTCTGATATAAGTATAAATATCGTCGCTAATAACATCAGGGGTATTGTTATCAAAATAAAATTCAAAGCCATGAAGCTCCTGTTTGAGACACAGGCCATACTCATGAAGAGCGTCAGCCGTGTCTTGGTTAATAAGAGTCGGACTATTTTCGGGATTGGCGCCGACGGAGACATCTATTATTTGACTAATCGTATTTGATCCGATGGTGGTGTCAGCCGACTGATCAACACACTGATTATTATCATAGATGTCGTATGACAAAACTGTGCAAGGCGCATCAGCGCTCAAGCTGGCAGAAACATTGCTCCGTTTGAATTTGAAAGCTTTGAGTTGATAACCGGTATTGTCGCTCCCCTCCCAAGTATAATAATTAGCTGCGTCACTAGGCCCGTCCGGGGCTGGCTTTTGACAACTTTGAATTTGAGAATAATACTCCAAGCCCTCGCCACCTTTGGCGACTTCATCAAGATTGGTAAACTCATCGCAACCGGCATAACTGGCCGAGCAATAAGTCGGACTAGAGTCAGCGATGAACTGGGCATAACGAGCCGTGGTAAAATAAGTTTTTTCTTGATAATAGCTCTCATAGCCGACACACTCTGCCGGACACAAATCAGCTGACGAGATGGTCCCCGGTACCGCCGGGTTGCCATTTGTCGGTGTATAAAGCTCACAACCGACTTCATCCGGAATACACACGCTGGAATAATTCTGGCAATTGGAGTCACGATTTTGCAGGACATCTGACAAGTCAGCTTTGGTCATCGGCCAGTCAATGCCCGGATTGTCTAAATCAGCGTCATAACAATTATAATAATTGGACGCTTTCAAGCTCGTCACTTGGACATCCGGCCGACCAGCCGGATCATACGGCGTATAAATAGTCGGCGTGTTGACATTCCACATCACTTCTTCCAATTTGAAATCATCAATATAGACTTTTGGCGAGTCACACTCATTACTTGTATCTGGACTGATAGATATCCGACTTAAATTTTGATTAATTGTATTCACATTATCAGGATCCAAGTCAGAGTCAAGCTTAATAATTGAAGATAGTCTGACCCACTCGTTTGTCCGCCGGCCCAAATTTACAATTCGCTCGGTGACGACATTGGCCTCTGGGTGTGGACCAACCATTACAAAAGCAAAAATCGGACAAGTAGAATAAGCCCAAGCTGATAAAATATATTTTTTGCCTGTCTCAAGTGGAACAAAATTATCACTTATATATGCCCGCTCGCAATTGGGTTCGCCTAAATCATCACAGTCACTTTCAGGGATAACATCCAGCTCAAGCGCGTTAAGACCGCTGTGGACAATGCCTCGACTAATACGATTATTAATTTCTCTGCCGGATTCGGTTTTCCAGCCACTTGGCATGTCATCCCCATCAGTAATCTCAAACCCGCTGTTGGGGATCAGATTGCTACCTAGGCCAACCTTGGTTCGGATAAATTGCTTACAACCTTCGGCTGATGAATCACAGGCCTGAACATCGCGATCAAAATTGATTTCTTGATCCTCACCATTAGTCGTCCCATTATTGAGCCAGACCACATCAGAGGCATAGCACAAGTCATCATAAGTATTAAGCTCAAAATCATCAAAATAGATCTGGCCACTCGCGCCCGGTAAAGTGGAAATTACAATTTCAAATTTATTATTGTCAGCCGGATTGATAATGTCTTCTATCTGGTATTTCTTCCAGGCGTTGATCTGATCGGCAATGACAATGCTGGCGTCATACGAATAGTTATTGCCGGCCAAATCACTAAAATTGACTGCCACCGAAATTGTGCCCGAATCACCCGAATTGTTTATATTGACATTTTTCACCCAGAAGGTGAGATTATATCTGGCGCCGGGCAAGACTGTAATATCAGACAGCCGACTAGTCAAAGAATCAGCGTTTAGAACTGTAAAACTTTCAAAGCCGTTGTTGGATTGACCGACACCGGCGACACAGCTGTGACGGCTGTCTTGGCTTTGATAACCCTCTGACCACGAGTCAGCATCCCAAGACGAACAACTGGAAAAATCACCGTTATAATCCGCTAACACATCCGTATCATTGAGACAATCCTCGGTTTGTTCCATTCTACATTGGACTCCGCCTTTGGGGATGGTGCAAGATTTACCGACAAATTCTGCCAAACAACCGCCTTCAGTAGTGCAAGTATAATTCATCACTAGTCGGCCATTGGCGCTGATTTGGTTCCACTTGGCCACTCGCCAACCATCTTCTTCTGCTACTGTAATAGTCGTGTCTGCGTTCACAACAGCTAGAATTGTCTGATTAGCCGGAGTCGCCAAGCCGGTAGTTGCATTTACATTATCATTGGCGTGCATCCAATCATTACTCACCGGATTATAAGCCGCGCTATACCAACGACAGCCCACGCTCTGGGAGTCGCAATACCGCTGGTCAAGCGAATTAGACAGATATGAAGCGACCGCGCCACTTCGGCTTTGATAGGTCTGGCAAGTATTAAACTTCGGGTCGCACTTGTCACCGCTAAAATCCCATACCCGTTTCTCCTCGGTGCAATAGCCATAGGCAATACAATTGCCATCTCGGTCTTCGCGCAGACACTGCTGTTCGTCGGCGCAGTAAGTGTCGCGTCTGACGCTCTGACTATTAGCGCCAAAGTAGCTACTAAGCGGGCCAAAACCCTCGCGACGGCAGAAAAGCTCCGGCGCTTTGAGCACCCAGTATGGATCAACCAATTGATAAAATGGCGAATCACTATTGTCAAACCCCCGCATCAAATCGCCAAGAGAATAGGACTTGTCGCGCCGCTCATCCAAATACCGAGCGGCAATTTCCCAACCCACCGGCACAATCCGGTATTTGCGCAGAATGATGATATTGCGCAAAGTAAAAGCTTCTTGCGGATTAAACACCTCGTCAACCGGCGGTACAAATTTCCGATTCAAGATTGAATCCGGCAAATCGCGGATTAAGGTCTTCTCTCGGACTTTTTGAGCGAAAATCTGGTCAACCACACATTCAGACGGCCCCGGATTATTGGCGTTGGTGCATTGGGTCAGCTCATTTAAAATTTCATACGGCCCGCCGACTGTAATCTCGCCTTCAATAATATCGCCCATTCTAGTCTGGGCGCCCTGTCGGCCTTCAAAATAGGGCTGGGCTTCCGGATTGAGCAAACTGGCAAATCGACTATTGGCATCCTGAAGCAGATTGTTAATATCATTGATATCCAGACTACTGCCACTACTGTTGCCATCATCAAAAAGACCGCTCTGTAGCTTGTTTAAAAGCTTGCCGACCAGAGTGTTTAAAAATGTTTCAATGAAATCATAAATAGTATTGGTAAATACCTCATTCTCCGGCATCTTTTGATTGACAATCGGCGAATTCTCCAACCAAGCTCTGACAGTGGATCCCGGAGTCAAAATCTTGCCGGTAAAATCAGTAATATCTTTCCATCCTTGACCGACAATCGCCTCCAAAAACGCTTGACTCATCTTGCGGTCCACCTCGTCGTTAATATCGGTCTGCAATATCAAAAAGGTAGATAGATCATTTTCGCCCGGCTGGAGGAAATTGACATATTCATAAGTGTAATTTGGATTATTGATTGCGTTTTGCCAATTGTCCATCATTTTAGTAAAAGTACATCTGGCTTTTCTTGGCGCCCGGGGGTCAAGCGATTGAATGAGCGGAATTTTAAGATTGAAATCCGGCTCACACAAATCATAGCCCAAACGACTGTCAATTTGGTCAATAAAAGTGCCAATGGCATTGTCAGCGGTATTTTTGAGATAGGCGCTCCACCCTTCGGTGACAAACAGCGGCTGTTGACCTTCACCGCCGGAAGCGATCCAAGTAGCAGTATCATAAGCTAATTGCTGGGAAAAAGCGCTCCACATTGCTTTCCACGCGCCGGCTAAGGCGGCGCGTCTGGCCACTTTGGCAACATCACGAGCCACTTCATCAGTGGATTGAATAATCATTTGTGAAATTTGTGCTTTGGCAGCATCAGTGGTGGCAGATTCTAGACATTCAGCGCTCGCTTTTTCTAAAGCTTTGTCTACATTGGAAGTATCAACATCGCCATTTGGCAACGGTTTGGGCTGTATAGCGACCGCAGCTTGAAGTTTTTCTTTACACTCAGCTATTACATTTGTATCAACCCCGGTTAAGGTGGAAGCAGCATTTACACCTGTCACAAAAAATACACCAAAAACCACTGATAATGACAGTCCTAAAATTATTTTGTTCAACCCGTATTTCATGTTATGTGTTATGTCCGCCGCGGCGGATGTGTTATGTGTAATTATTTGTTATCCCGCTTTACCACCACCGTCATCCCGCTTTACCACCACCGTCATCCCGAGCGAAGCGAGGGATCCCGTCGATCTTTATTCTAAACGAGATTGCCACGTCGCCTTGAGGCTCCTCGCAATGACAGCAGTGGCAAGACGGAATCCCGTCGAAAACAAACTGTCATCCCGAGCGAAGCGAGGGATCCCGTCGATCTTTATTCTAAACGGGATTGCCACGTCGCCTTGAGGCTCCTCGCAATGACAGTCAGGAAAGAAACTTCGCCGGAATATATTTGTAAATTTGTAGCAAAATTTGTATATTTGTAGGATTATTTAAAACCCTAATTACTCTGTTCCGCCAACTTGCTCAAAAACATCTCCTTCAACTCCTCATCGCTGATAGCGGACAATAAATCCTCGGGCGCGCCCTGATCAATCATCATTTGGCGAAGTTGCGCGCCGGTAATTGACTGCAAATCATTAATTGAGCTGATATTTAAATCCCCCGTGTTCACATTGCTTGCTGACGCCCCGCTAGCGCCACTACCGACAGTTGACTGACTCAAGCTAAGATCTGATTGATCAATACCAAGCTCGATCAATAAATCGCCGTTTCCGGTGGCGATTTCATTAAACAGTGAAATAAGCTCGGCATCAGTGATATCAGCTACATCAGTCGCTGACATACCACTATCAGTTAAAATCTGTCTCAAATAATCCGGCGTAATCCGGCTGTTCTGGCTAACACCCGGCAAAGCCGTAAATCTTGGCACGGCTTGGCTGGAACCGCCTGAATCACTGGAAGCAACACAACTTTTCTGCCCCGGACAATTAGGGTCATAACCTCGGTCAACTTCCTCCTTGTCAGTCAAACCATCACTATCACTGTCTTCAATGTATGGACTGGTGGCATAAATCTTAAGTTCGGCGTAATCACTCAAGCCGTCGCTGTCAGAATCCTGCTGTTGCAACTCCAAAAATGCTACCAGCTCGCTTTGTAAATCAGCGCTGGCATTTGTGCCAGCCGGCGAGTTTTCAGCTACCCGCATTAATGATAAAAACGGACCATTAATGCCTTGCGCCAGCTGGAAATAGCCGAAAAAAACCGCCACAAACGCCATCACAATAATCCCGGCGGTAATCAGCTTTTCCCGACCGGATCTCTGATCAATAAATTGGCCTGAATTTTGGACATCAAAAGATTCCGGTGAACCTTCGTTCCCATTATAATCAACTTGATTTAGTTGTTGTTGTCCACCTTCCATTAGTGAGGTGTGGATAATATAAATATTAATTTAATTATACCACATTATAATAATCAATACTATTATATTATAACACAAAAAATAAGAAATTAAGAAATTAATACCTTAAGAAAACAAGTATAATAAATTGAATTTTAAATTTTTGATGTTTTGGTTTAATATTCTCGTCCTAAACATCTTCTCGTGTTTTAATATGTTCCGCTAATTTCACCCATTCCTCAACCGATAAATCTTGAGCTCTGATTTTGTCATTTATTCCTAAATCAGCTAATATTTGGCTAATTTCAGCTATATCTAAACCAAAAAATCCTTTTAAATTATTTTTAAGTTGCTTTCTTTTTTGTGAGTATCCGGTCTTGACCACCTTAAAAAATAATTCTTCGTCTGCCATCGGCAATTTCGCCTTAATGTCCAATCTGATCACAGCTGAATCCACTTTGGGCCGAGGCCAAAAAGAATTCCGGCTGACTTTAAATAGTACTTTTGGTTGACTATAGAATTGAACCATTACTGACAGTAAGCTCATTTTGCCCGGTCTGGCAACAATGCGTTCAGCCACTTCCCGTTGCACCATTAAAATCATTTCTTTGGGCTTTATCTTTTGAGCCAAAAATAAGCGCAAAAAATTGGCAGTGATATTATAAGGCAAATTGGCAATAAGCCGATAATTCAGATTGATCAGACCGATTTTGCCTATGTCCAATTTTAAAATATCACCGCTAATTACCTCCATATTCTTAAAACTTTGATATTCCTGTTGAAGAAACAAAGCGATCTTCTGATCAAGCTCCACTGCCACTAGACGCCCCATCACTTTGACTAGCTCACCGGTCAATACCCCCAGCCCCGGACCAACTTCCAAGACAATGTCCATCGGATCAATGTCGGCCGAGCTAATGATTTTTTTGACAATATTTTTGTCAATTAAAAAATTCTGTCCTTTGCCTTTCTGGGGAATAATGTCGCGCTCGGCGCATAAAACCTTAATTTCAGTTTGGGTGAGCATTATGATAATAAATTAAAAAAAATAAAAAACTAACTTATTCTTAATTTTTAAAAAAATATTAATTTCTTATTATTATCTTAAACCTCTGCCACAACCGACCAAAAAGCACCAGAGCCACGACCAAAATAATATTGGCAATTATATATATAATCATACTGCCTGTTGTCCAACCCCAAAGCTGACTAATCAAAACCAAAGCGACCAGATGGTGCACAAAATATAATATTAAGGCGGTCTGACCCAAGGTGGCCAGCCATTGCCACTGCCTGCCTTTTATTGCCAAAGCATAATAAGTCAAAGACAGCAAGACAAAAATCATCCCCACAATCCAAAAGAAAGTAATATAATTTGGCACCCAATAACCGTTAAAAACATAGTCATTATAAAAACTCAACCATTGTCCCGGCAAAACCAAAGTATGAATTAGCCAAGTCATCACCAGCCCTGATATGCCCAGAGTCGCAACAACAGCCCAAAACTTCGCCAGTCTTTCCGGATTTTGCGCTCGGGCAATAAATATCTTGCCGAGGACAAGTCCAAGCAAGACAAAGCTGAAAAACGGCACCAAAGTAAAACTGGAAAAAAAGAAATATGCCAACAGGGGATGAGAAGCAATCACCAGCTGAAAAACGCCTCGGAGCGCGCCAAAAGAAAAATATATAAATCCTGCTAACGACAACACAATAATCCGACTATACTTGCCACTGACAAAATATAAAAACGGAATTGACAGAATAATGCTGATGCCGATGGTCTGCAACACCTTGCCCCGCAGGATTGAATCTTCAGAAAATACCAGCAGATTAAAAATATAGCCCAGAGCAATCACCAATAGTCCGTGGCTGATGTATTTTAATATGATCTTTCGGTCGGGTAACTTTTTGACTTGCTTGGCTCGGTCAAATGACAATGACAAGCAAAACCCGACCAAAAACAAAAAAATCGGCGCCGACAAGGTGACTGTAAAGTAAATAATCTCATATCCGAATGGATTGCCACTAGCGAGCCACCACCGGCCGGTGTGATTGATAACCATCAACAGAACGGCAAGACCGCGGAGCGCGTCAATGAATTTATAACGCATAATTTATAAAATAAAAAATTAAAATAACAAGTACAGCAATGTCATTGCTCCGGCGAGAAAAAACATCGCGTTCCAGCCGGGAACAAATATCTCCAACAAAACCAAAGACAGTAAGATGGCGACAATCTTGCCGACCACCAGCGACATCTCAAAGAACAACACCGTCTTCATTACTGAAGTATCTTGGGCATTTTCATAAGTAGTGGCGATCATCGGGATGGCAATGGACTGCTTGGTAATCCGAGAAAATACGTCAACCAAGAATATGCCCATCACACTTCGCGCCAAAATACGCAACAGCCAAGTCATAAAATATGATATGGTGCCGGAACGCAAAATTGCCCGCCGGTCTTTGCCGTCAGTGGCGCGGCCGATATAAAGATAGACCACGGTCGTGAAAAAAGTTGATACCGCCACCAGCGCCCCTAGTCCAAGAAAATCTTTGACCGCCAAATAAATAAATATCGGCCAAATCACCAATATAATCAGCTCTTCGCCAAAGCCGGTCAAAGCAAAAAATCGCTTTATAGTGTTCCACTTGAATAATCGCCGATAAGCATCAAAGTAAGAAAAATCAGCCGGCTTAAACTTCTCCTTCGTAATCAACATTGGAATATTGGACAACACCATCAAAATCGCTGCCAAGACAAACAAAACCTCAAACCCCAAATATTTCAAAATCACACCGCCAATTAGCGGACCAAAAATAGCAACCGTTGTCTGTAAAGCCATTAAATTACTGATCTGCCGACCCTGTTCCCCGTCCACGGAAAAGAGGGCAAAATTACTATGATAGGCCGGCCAGTAAAATATTTTCCATAACACATACAAGATTACCGCGACTGGCGCCAGTAGAAACGATCGACTAATACCAAAAAAACTTAAATAAAACAAAGCGGTAAAAATTGTGCTTAACGCCATTGAATGTTCATAGCCGTACCAACGGGCAAACTTGGCGCCCAAGGGCAGGACTGCAAAATACAAAACATAAACCGCCAAATAAAACACCAATACCAGCTGAAGCGCCAGCTTCAATTCAAATTGCTGACGCAAAACCAAAAATAAAAACACCGGCTCAAAAATCGTCACGCTGGCAATGGCAAAATTCAAAATCAAAGTAGAAGAGTATAGCTCTTTTACCTGCTGGGTGAGACGATGGGCGAAAAAAGAGGATAATAAGTTGCTGTTTTGCGACATAAACTACATATAATTAAACCAAAGTAAGAAAAAAAGAAAACATCCAATGTAAATTTATATTATAGCGATAATTTCAAAGTAAATTTACAAATAGAGATGCCACGCCGGCCAAAACAAAAGTCCATTGCAGACCAATGACATTGATTAGAATAAATAAAATGACGATACAAGCTACTCGGCCCATGTTGAGCGACATTTCCCGCAAAACCGTGTATTCATCCACATAGTGCCCGCTGTCAGCCGCTTTTTCATAAGCTAAAGCGTCAAACGGCGTCCTCATTATAATCGCGGCGAAATTATGATAAGTGGAGGCGATGAAAATTTGGAAAGTAGTAGCGACAAAAATCTTAAACAGCCAGCCCGCGGCGTACAAAGCAGAGCCAAACTTAATAAGATTTCTTTTATTAATCTTGTCGGTAAAAGATCCCATTATTAATTTAAAAGCCACTGACACCAAAACAATCAACGAGGAAATCAAACCGACTTTTAAAAAATCACCCCGCATAATTTGAAAAATGAATATCGGCCAAATAATGACGCCGACGATGTTTTCCACGCCATCGGCAAAATACGAGCCAAATATCCGCCGGTATTTCCGACTAAAAATGGTCTGCCAAGTATCTCTAAAGCTGAAAACAAATTTCTCATAAGTCGGTTTGACCAAAAACAGCGGAATAATGGAAACCGCCATCAACAGCACCGACATTAAAAACAAAATTTCAAAACCATAACTGGCAATAATCCAGCCGGAAATCACCGGAATAAATATGGAAACTAAGCTGGCAATCGCCGACAAAAACCCAATTACCCGGCCACGAGTCCGCTTATTAGTAAACCCGGCAAAATCAGTGTGGTATGGCACCCAAAAAAGCATAATTCTAATCTCAATCACAGTCATCATCAGACCGGTAAAAATAATCACCGAATAATCTAGTGCCAAATAATACAAACAGACAAAAAAAAGGACTTTAAACGGAACAGACAAAATCATAGCTATTTTCTGACCAATCTGAGACATTATTTTGGCACCAATAAAAGCCGTAAAAATGTAGATAAAATGGACGCCCAGATAATACAATAAAACATAATTCAAATTACCGAATTTTTGCCACAAAAAAATTGGCATAAAAATGCCAACCAAACCAGAGCCAATCTGATCAATAATAATATTAGAATACAAGGCAGTGATACCTGGAGACAGCTTGACCTTTAAATAAAAATCTTTGAAAATGTTTAACATGGGATAAAATAATTTTCAATTTCAAAATTGTTTCTTTTTCTTTACTTATCTGATTTTTCTCAACTTACTAATAAGTCTATTTACATTATACCACATTTTACCATACACCTCATCCCACGCGCCGATGTAATTGATCGATTCTGTTTGAGGCGCAAATCCTTTTTTGAATCTGGTCACACCCGGCCACTTAGCATCATCCACGCCCCAAAAATCATAATATTTTTTACCCATTTTTTGAGCAAGTTTGATTGTTTCCCATTGAAGTAAAAACGGCGCCATATTACTTCGATACTCATAATCTGATGCGCCATGAAGATAAACGCCCCAGTCGCCATAAAATATCACCAAATTGGCGACAATGACTTTGTCTTGATATTTGGCAACTGCGATTTTTAAAATGCCCTGTTCACCAAGCACTTTAACCATCTGCCGATAGTACTCTTTCGGGTGCGACTGGATCTCTTGCCGGCTAGAAGTCTTCTCGGTCAACGCCCAAAAATCATCAAAGTATTCAAGAAAATCCCTC
>CAYLUK010000006.1:0-28022 GCA_964386875.1 uncultured Gammaproteobacteria bacterium | reverse complement strand
CTATTTAATATGATCAACAACATCAGCCAAAACCTTGGATGGATCTTTGCCTTTGAAATTACCTGAATATTTCTCTATTTGTTTTAGAGCGCCAAATATTCCCTTAGGTCTGCTTGACGCTTCAATGGTTTGATCGGCAAAATTGATTTTGACCGCCAAATCTTCAGCGCCGACCTCAACCGCATTACCACTCACAGCTATGTGATTCGTATCAACGATATCGCCCACTTTAGCAACCTGAAATAATTTTTTTACTGCCACATCGCCTTTGCCAAGAGTGGTGATTTCATCAGCATCATAATGATGCGCCAATTTCAGCCAGGCCCCGGCTTGGGGGGAGTCAAAATTAGATAACAAATTAGTGTTTTCAAGCACACTTTGTGTTGCCGGTCCGATATTACCGCCGGTTGCTTCCACTACTTTATTAGCCACTTCCTCGCCATAAGCGGATACAATCTTGCTTAACGATTCAACCCTTGGCACATCAGGATGATTACTATAGAATTCAATCAAATCAACCGATGATTTGCTACCACCTTTTAATATCTCCGCTGTCTCACTAACCCCCAGACCAGACTGGCGAGCTTGAGTCATCGCATTATAAGCGCTTTGATCAAGTGTCACCCCTGACTCCTTAACAGCACTGGCAACACCTTCATAAAAAGCATTATTGGCCTCAATGTTTGCGACTGCTTCTTGGCCCAAATCAGCCGCTTGAGTCAAAGTCTCTGCCGCTTCTCCGCTATTATTGACAAAACTGTCCAACACCAGACTGTTCAATTTATCGTTTTTAGCCAACCTTATCAAATCTTCCGGAGACACTCGGTCAATATCCGCCGGCAAGCCAAAACTGTCCGGATCTTCGGCAATTTTATCTTTAATTGAATCCAAAACATAAGTTATTTTGCCGTCAGAACCGCTTACTCGGTCAACGGCATCTATGCTACTCAAATTATTTATGGCAGCTTCGCATTTCATATCAATTACACCCCAGACAGACCTAGCTCCGCTGGCATCGGCATTTTCAATCGCATTTCTGGCCTCATCAGCCAATGATGCGACTTCCAATGGCGGCGTAATTTCCGGTACCTCTCCAATCACCGCTTCCGGTATTGCTTCTACTGTTACTTCCGGCGTCGTTGCCGCGACATCAGGACCAACTTCCACTGGCACCGCCTTTGCCACATCCGGCGGACCGTCAAATAACCCCTTTAATTTATTGATATTTGGCAACACTGCCACACCAATACCAATCGCTGAAGCAGTCACCCAGCGGCCCATTTCCCGCCTTCGCTCATGTTGTCCGATTGCTTCCTCTCCCAGATGCATTTTTTCCAATATTCCAGTTAATCCATCGACAATTTTGTCATTTTTGTTTCCCTCTTTGTTTTCCTTGTCTTCCTCATTGCCGGATTCCATCAGTTTTGCGCGCAGACCGGTTAAGTGAGCCTGATAAATTGCTTCTATTACTTTTTTCATTTTCCCGCCGTCAAGATCGCCCAAGTAAGCGCCGGCATCCATATCGCCGGCCTTAAGACTTTTCCTTTCAGCCAAAGCATTCAATCTCTGCATTTCTTCGTTTATTTGATCCGGCCGACAATCGGCCAGCTCGGCCTTTAGTCCTGCCAAATCACCGGCTTTAATTTCTTTACGATGCGCTTTATACAATTTGTCGGCCAAGCCTTTCTTTTCTTTCAGTGGTCCCCACTTAGCCATGACGCCCTCAAGACCAATAGCCGTACCGACTGATCGCAATCCCAATCTAATCGGCAATGTGACAGCGGCCATACCGGGAATAAACGACGCGCCAAGAAGACCGGCGCCAATACCCATTCTCAATACCCTTTGTCTGCGCCACCCGTCAACAAATTTTTTGCCCCATTCCCGCTTTGATTCCACAAACTCTGTCTGCCACACCTTTTTATTTTCTTTATCTTGTTCTTCTATATAGCGAGTTGACAACCACTCAGCTTCTGCTTTCTTACGTTCGTCTTCATAAATTAACTCTGAAAAATCCATTTCCTTAAAATCTGCTTGCGCCTTCTGCTGAATATTTTTTGCCAAAGCGTCTTCATATTCGGTCCTGATCTTTTTCATTAACTCGCTCTCTTGGGGAGTCCAAATCCCCTGACGATATTTTCCGCCTCCAACCCACTTCATTCTTTGTCGTCTCGCCTCATAATATCGGCTCCGAGCGATATTTAGTCTTTCTTCAATATTTTCTGCTGTTTCGTTCTCACTCTTTTTACCTTTTTCTCTGGCTTCATTTTCTTGCTTGTACTCACCAATTTTACTCAATAAATAATCTTCATAACTATTATTTTCTTGATTTTCCTTGTTTGCGCTGTCGATATCTTCCTCGGTCCAACCATGAAATCCGGCTTCTGTTGTATATTCGTCGCTGTCCGGATATTGCCCGACCTCAGCTGTTTTACTTTTTGTCTTATCTTTTGTTTCTATTTTTTGTTCTTTTCCTGTCTGATTTTTTTCCGTTTCTTTCTCATTTTTACTTATATTCCTGCTGATTTCTGCAATCATCTTTAATTGCTTATCCACTATCTGACGGACAGCTTCACCGGTTTGCAAAGTAAACTGGTCAGTATCTATTTTATAATCATTTTGCTCTGAATTATCAGCTTTGGCCCACCCTTGCCTTTTCTGATCAGCTTCGCTCCTGATGTCAGCTTCGGCATCCTTGTTATAGACCGCATGCCAAGCCATTTTTTGTTGATGTTCGCTATCAATATCATCAGCGCCTTCCTTCTTCCACTGAGCCAACACTTCTTGCTGTTTATCTCGCAACTCCAACAACTTCCTCTCCTTATCGTCCATAACCTCTTTCTGCATTATAGTATATTCTTCAATCGCATCGTCATTTTTCTCAATATATTCTTGTCCGGCAGTTGTCGCCTCTTCCACCAACGGTTTTGCCTCACTTTCCGCCAATGATTCAACGGCTGTTTCAACTGTTTCCTGGCCAGCTTCAACTTCTTGAACCGCTTCAGCTTTTAATTCTTTCCCTTCATTGATTTTTTTCCTTATCTCCTCAAGAACCATAACAACAACTTCCCTTTCAGTCTCTTTTTCAATCTCCTCAGTATCATTATATTGCCTCTCGGGTTTTTTGTCTGAATTATTACTCGTCATATATTACGATTTAATATTTTTCTTTATTTGTTTGATTTTAATCGCGTCAATCTTTTTTAAAATCGCATCAATCTTCTGATTATATTTCTGCTTGGCTTTGGCCACATCAACAGTAAACTTTTTATAAGCTTCGTCCAAGGCTTTGAGTTGATCTTTTTTCTTCGCCATATAATATTTAAAAAATTAATAAAAAAGAAGCCAACCCTACTTGATTGCCTCTTTTAATGACGCGACATCTTTGGCCATTCTCTCCTTAAACTCGGTCACTTCCTCCACAATAATCGGCTTAAGATCCACTTTACCGCTTAGGAATTCATTGACTGCCTTTTCCCCGGCCT
Organism: uncultured Gammaproteobacteria bacterium; assembly: GCA_964386875.1. GTDB lineage: Bacteria > Patescibacteriota > Patescibacteriia > 2-01-FULL-39-33 > 2-01-FULL-39-33 > CAYLUK01. Next base: position 24,537 of record CAYLUK010000006.1, on the reverse strand, counting down.
CACCATCTACCAGCCGGCCAAATTCCGCTTTGTCAGTTTCTGACAACTCATCCATTACTCGATATAAAATCCGATCGCCCACCACATTATTTATTCGGGTCAAAAGTTTGGCTTTTCGCTCGGCATCTATGTCTCCCAAGCCCAAAAGTTCAAAAATGTCCTGATCTAAGAATAATAAATTCATAGTTTTAGCTTAATTTGTTATATTAAAGATGGTTACAAAACCATTTTATAATCATCTTTACATATTATATCAAATTTTTGGCTTAAAACCACCTTACAATTTGTCAACCCTTTTATTCCACCAGCCATCAATGACATACGCCAGCCAAATCCCCAACACCGCCACCACAAACCCACCGACCCAGTCAATCAGATAATGCCAACGCAGATACAAAGTTGAAAGCCATAACGCCAATACCACCGGCAGATGGAGATAATACACATATTTCAGATATTTTTTCCGACGCCAGAACTTCCAAGCAAAGTAAAGCCAAACCAAAGTGATGCCAAAATGTAAACTCGGAAAGCAATGAAAATACCCCCGCCGGTTGATATAACCCCAAATCGCATTATCTCGGCTCATATAATTCTGGCCATTGACCAAGATCAGATCTTTACTAAACCCGTCCTGTTGAGCCAATATCGGACCGACGCACGGCACCAAGATATAGCCAATCAGCCCCAAATACAAAGTCAGCACCACTGATAGCAACACCAGATTGAATTTCTTCTTATCTTTGGCAAAATAGTGAAGCACCGGATCAAGGATGAAAAAGACAAAGTATAGTGAATAAGCAGTTGCCATAAGACTAGTCAGCCAAGGGGTGATGATTTTCTCCAGCATTAGAGAAATACTATTGCCAAATAGCAACATCCGGTCAATCCGTATCAACAAGAAATCAAGCTCATAGCCATTGACCAGATGAGCGACATTATGAATTAAATTATAAACCATCACAAAAAGAAAAAAGGGGATCATCCGCCAGAAAAAATCAAAAGTGGTTAAAACCACTTTTTTGACGAGTTGCAATGTTAAATATCCTTCCTTATTATCAATAGAATAATAAAAGAAAGAAATACCAAAGATTATCGTCACCGATGTGACCAATAGAAAGACAAAGTTATAAAATTTGGTCGCCTCAAACGGCAAATTAAAATATTTATAGGTAACAAGGACAATTATATAGACACCCAAACTTAGCCAAAAGCTGACTGGCAAATAATCCAAGATTATTTTTATCTTTTTCCGAAGCTCAAAATATTTGGGCATATTTATATTCTATCACATTATTGGGGACTTGTAGTTTTATTTAAATCAAGAAATATTGTATAATATAGTTAATAAAATCTAGCATCACTTTTTTTCCCAAAAACCACAGCTAAAATGGTACCGGGTAAATATCAGCAATATTATGAGCCAAAAAAAGATCAAAATTTTATGCCTCCTACTGATTGGGGTGTTTTTAATCACCTCCGGTTTTGGCTGTAAAAGCCCGACTGGCGAGCTCAAAGAATATTTAAAACCGATCACTTTGGAATATTGGCGAGTTTGGGATGATGACGACGCCTTTGAGGAGATAATCACCGCTTACAAGCTTATCCACCCTAATGTCACCATTAATTACCGCAAATTCAGGTATGAAGAGTATGAGCAAGCCCTGCTTGAAGCTTGGGCTGAAGACCGAGGACCTGACATCTTTTCAATCCACGAGGGCTGGCTAAGAAAATACCAGACCAAGATTGAGCCAATGCCAGCCGAGACCAAAATGGCAGTCCAATATACTAAAAGCGGGATTAAAAAGGAAATCGCCTACAAACTTGAGACTCGCCCGACGCCAACTCACCGCGAGATCAAAGAAATTTTTGCCGATACCGTCTATAATGACATTGTTATTGATGGTCGGGTGTATGGCTTTCCTCTGTCACTGGAAACCTTAATTATGTTTTACAACCGCGACCTGCTCAATCAAGCCGGCATCAGCCAAGCCCCGACTGACTGGAATACCTTCGTTGAAGCTGTCCAAAAGATTACCCGCTACAACTCCCAAGGCAATGTAGCCAGAGCGGGCGCCGCCATGGGAACCGGATCAAATACCAACAACAGCTTTGATATTTTATCAATTCTGATGATGCAAAGTGGCGCCACTATGACCAATAGTCGAGGCTACGCCAGCTTTACCAGTGTGGACAAAGGGTCTGACTACAACCCGGGTCAAAAAGCGATTGAATTTTACACTGATTTCGCCACCCCCACCCAAAGCTCCTACACTTGGGACTTGACTATGGATAATTCTTTCGCCTCTTTCTTGTCCGGTCAAGTCGGGATGATGTTTAACTACAATCATAATCTGTCAAGCATCCGGGCGCAAGCGCCGCGGTTAAATCTGGGTATTGCGCCAATCCCTCAAGTTAAGCCGGACAGCCCGGTCAACTACGGCAGTTATTGGCTTGAGACCGTATCCAAAAAATCCGCCCACACCAATCAGGCTTGGGATTTTATTCTCTATGCCACCAAGGAAGCAAATGTCAAAAGCTACTTAGACAAGACCAAAAGCCCGACCGCCCTGAAGTCCCTAGTCAACTCCCAGCTTGAAGACGAAGACCTTTATGCTGCTGCGACCCAAATCCTGACTGCCAGCAACTGGTATATCGGCAAGAATCAGCCGGCCACCGAGGAAGCCTTCAAAGAGATGATAGACACCTACTTGGAAGCGACCATTGACAAAGAAAAAGAAGGCATTGTCAATCGTGCTATTAGTAAGATAAACCAAACCGTTGATTAAATGATGAAAAAAATCCTCCTCACAATTATCCTTATTATTATTGGCACTTCAACCACGGCCAATATTGTCTTAGCTAATGATGAGCTGGCGGGAAGCTTGCTGGACAAAATTCCTTGCGCCTATAGCTTGGCAAGTGGGAACAATCAAGATTGCAATCCTTGTGACTTTGTCCAGCTGTTTATTAATGGTTCTGATATTATAATTGGTCTTAGTGGCGCGTTTGCGATTTTGATGTTTATTTTCGGCGGTTTGATGATGATTACCGCCTATGGCAATGATGCTAGGGTTCAATGGGGCAAAGATATTTTGCTCGCCACGGTCGTTGGGATATTTATCGTGTTATTTGCCTGGACAATTATCAATTTGATAACCCTGTCTCTTTATGGCGGTAATTCCGGCGCTATGGTCAGCGCAATTGGTGGCGAGTGGAATGGACCATGTAGCACCAAACTTAAATAGGGGATAAACAAACTTTGTGAAAATGTCGTAAATTTAGTATAATATAAAAAACAACTAACCTACGCGCTTTGGCGCGTCAACAGAAAGGGGGTGAGAAAATGAAAAAATTAACCACAAAAAGAATTGCTGCGTTACTATTAACTATTATGACTTTGTCATTATTTGCTTTACCGGCTGTTGTGTCTGCTGGCGATGATCCGTTTGGTATAGAAAACGCTGCTTTTGATGGCCTTAATAGTGATACTAGAGATGTTTATGTGATTATTGATAATATTATTGCTTTGATCTTTGGTTTTTTAGGTATTTTAGCGGTTTTAATTATCCTTTGGGGTGGCTTTACTTGGATGACCTCGGCTGGTGATGAGACCAAAGTTGAAAAAGCCAAAAAAATGATTATTGCCGGCGTTGTTGGCTTAGTAATTATTTTGCTTGCTTGGGTTATTGTCAGGTTTGTCTTTACTTCAATTCAAAATGATGTACTATAGGGATATATAATTTTTCACCGGGGGAGGCGACTCCCCCTTTGGTGAAAAATCATTTAATACATGAAAACTACCACTTTACAATATTTGACTATAATTATAATAACTTTAGTTTTTTTGAGTTTGCCGATTTTGACCTTGGCTGGCACAGTTGATCCTCGTAGTAATCTTGGTAGCGCCACCCCCAGCCTCTTGAAAGACCGAGGTGATTTGCCACAAATTGTCGGCACCATTGTTAGAGGGCTACTCGGACTGCTCGGCGTCCTGCTGATAATCCTGATAATCTATGCTGGCTTCATCTGGGGCACAGCCAAAGGCGACACCTCTCAAGTTCAAAAAGCTAAGAATATTATTATTACGGCTGTAGTCGGACTGACGCTGATTTTGGGTGCCTATGCTATTACCTTGTATATTTTCAAGGGCTTTAATATTTCATAAAGAATATAATTTTTAAATACTAATATGACCGGAACAAATCTCAAATTTCAAAAAATGGTTTTGTTTTTCTCGCTACTGGTATTGGTTTGCGCGCCAATAACAGCTCAAGCTTTTGATGATATTATACCCAATCTTGATAATGCGGCCGGTGACTTAGCGAGTGGTGAGCCAGACCTGACAGTCTTAATTGGCAACTTGGTTTCAATTGTCTTGGGATTTTTAGGCATTATTATGGTTTTGCTTATAATCTACGGTGGCTATTTATGGATGACCTCGCAAGGTGACAGCGCCCAAGTAGAAAAAGCCAAAACCTTGATTAAAAATGCTATCATTGGCGTGGCTATAATTTTACTCTCTTATATTATTACCCATTTTGTGATTATTTCACTGCAAGGAGCAATGATTGATGGTGGGACCGCCGCTTAAAAAACAAACATCATTAAAAAACAAGCGGTGGCTGTATTAGCCGCCGCTTTTATAGTTCTATCTGATGTTTATGCCCCAGTCAACTTTGACCGAGTCACGACTTTGAGGATAAAAAAAAGTGCTATCTTTCCGTTTGCCGTCAATCTCACGATCAACCTCAAAAACGACTTCACCGGCCCGATTAACCGCCCGGATATTGTGAGTGGTCTCGGCCACAAGCGATATAAAGCGATAGCTGGCCGAGCCAACCCCTGCTCCAGTCGGAGCAAGCACGCCAATTGACTGACCGTCCACAAACACTTCGCAACTGGCGTTGGTTTTATTGGTGATCACACCCTCGTGATACTGGACCATAAAACTCCGCTGGCCAAATAATCCCCGCCGAACTCCCGCGCCGTAGCCAATGCCACCATAACCATAGCCCAAAGAACGATGCTCGGAAATGCTGGTGATGGCTGCCAGCACATCCTGACGCTTGACCGGATCCTCAATATTTTGAGCCGTCAGCATCACCGCCGCAATCTCCGGATCAATATCAGCTGTCCGAGCCGTGATTTGCGACGAGTCCACCGGACGCGACGGATCCGAATACTGCAACCGCTGACGCCCGGAAAATGTCCCGGCGTCCGAGTGACTGCCGTACTGATCGGTGGTGGTAGTACACCCAAAAAGAAAACATACCAACAATAGCAACAATCCTATCAACAACACTCCAATCAACTTCTTGTCCATTTCCATTGTTCTACTCCTTGTTTGTGGTTTGTGCGTTTTCTGTATTTTTACAACTTGTACAACATTCTATGATATCAAATTAAATATCTTTTGTCAATAGTCACCGGTTTAAAAACAGCCAAAATCAGCTATTTTTTAAACTTTTAATTCTTTTCCGCAGTTTAAATATTTTTACCAGATATTCATTAGTAGTCCTAAAAATATTGACCGTACTTTTCCGCTCCAAATCCCGAAACTCCGACCAATTTACCGGTACCTCTTTTATTTTATATCCTTGTTTTTTTACCAACGCAATCAGCTCGGTATCAAGAAAAAACATATTATCTTGCGTAAGCGACAAAACCTTTTCCCTAACCTCATGACTAATGGCTTTAAAGCCACAAGTAAAATCACTGACTTTGACGCCCAGAAGTGTCCCGGCCAAAAACCGATAAGTTGCAGAGATCACCCCCCTAGACCATGACCGTTCCACTTTTGAGTCAGGCAGATACCGAGACCCGATCGCCAGATCATAACCGGAGACGATATTCTCTACTAGCGGCCTCACTGCAGTCAGCTCAACTGCCAAGTCCACATCCATAAACAGATACACATCTGCCTCAGACTGTAGCATCGCCGTCCGCCAAGCATTACCCTTGCCTTTTTGAGTAATAAACAAATATTTAATTCCACTTTGCTCACTGGCAAGCTGCTTAGAAATCTCACCTGTCCTGTCAGTCGAATTATTATCAGCAATCACCACCATCACCTCATCAGTTGGAAAATTTTTCTGCAGATAATTCAAAACAATAATGGAATTTTTCTCCACCACTAATTCTTCGTTATAAACCGGTAAGGCCACCAAAATTTTCATATTATTTTTAATTTATTATCGCCACTCTACAATACTCGGTACACTATCGCCTCATCATCTTCATACACATTTTCAAAATTAAAATTTGAATTTAAATTGCGGATGAAATCTTTATGATCCTTGCTCACCAACACATATCTGGCCCCAAAATCATTCTTAATGATATCATACATTGTCGGCAGACGCTGACCCAGCGTCACCTCTGACCACTTAAAATACAAATCTTTGTTAGCCAAATACATAAAGGTCGGATCCAGCCCCACAATATAATAGTTTTTATGATTGTGATAAAACAAGATTGGCGAATCATCCCAATCACTGTGAAACACGATGTCACCAGAGTTAGAATTTTCAGTCAGAAATTCAGAAGCCGACTTTAGATAATTAAAGCTAATGCCGTGTTTAAAAGTTCTGACTTCTTTAATTGGGAGGTAAACAATGACAGTAATAGCTGAAGCCACTATCACGGTCGCCAAAAACGCGCTAATCCAATCATTATAAAAATAAAATTTGACAATCTGTTTTTTAATCAATATAAAACCCGCTCTTATCTCTCTGATCTGATACCCGGTGCTGAAAATCACCGCCGCAAAGATCACCGAAAATGGCGCCAGATATTCCACATTACGCCGGGCTTTGAGAGACGCGACTAGAAACAAAATATATACTGCCAGCAAGAATTTGACCGCTCCGGAGTATTTCCGGTGGTGCGTGAGAAATACCACCAACGCCAACAACGACAAAACCAATGGAATCACCATCCCCCGCAAAAAGTTAGAAAATAAAAACGGATACCACTCATTGCCGACACCAATCACTTGCTGATAATTTACAATCCCAATATTAATAATCTGAATCCAAAAAAAATACAAATTTTTCGGGAAGTATGGATTAATAAGTACCCCCAGTCCGGTACCGCCGAACACGCTTAACACCAACTTCAGATGTGGCAGTGAAAAGATATTCATCCAGAAAACTTTAATAAACTTTTTAAAAGCATGTCTCCGCTTAATGCCTAATTTTGCCACTGTCTGTCTCAACCACCCACCCCGCATCTCTATCAAGGCATTGTCCAGTGACAAGATAAACACATAAAGTAACGCCAAAATCAGATACAAAAACCAGCCACCATAAGCCCAAACATACACAAATGACATTAGTGCCAGCCACCAATACCTTCTGGTCAAGATTAGATACACCCCCACAAAGATGATAATCAGTGACACCGGTTGCGCCTTGACCAAGCCCAGACGGAAGATAAACGGCTCAATTAACAATAGTAGTATTGCATACCAGAATGCGCCTTTGACTTTGAGCTTGTTAAGTAGCCAGAAAAAGGTTATGAGCACCAGACAATCCAGCAGAACATGAGCAATTTTGGCGCCAATCATCGGCGGTAACAGTCGGACAAAAGGAATTAAAAAGATATGATAAAGAAAATGATGATCGGTATAGCTGTCACGCAAAGTCGTAAATTGAAAATACGGAAAATCCAAAATTACCCCCTCTTGGCTCATCAACTCCGCCATTTTAATGTGATAGAATGAGTCCGGATCTAAAAACACCGGCGCCGTCTGCATTGAAAAGAAAAATATCAAACCAATCAAAAAAAGCAATAGATAAGTAAATATTCTATTGCCCTCCAACCATGCGTTCAACTTAAAAAACAGTTGAGAGAAAGACATAATTGTTATTTTTTTAACTCCGCCTTGAAATAATCAACCCACTTAATGTCTGTCGGATTCTGTTCATTAATAACTGTCAGATAAAAGCTAAGCCAAGATCCAAACAGCAGAATCTCCAGCGCCGCTTCCAGCCGACTACTGCCATTAATTGTATATTCCATATATTTGATCTGCTGGCGCCTTAAAACTTGCTGGGTAATAGCAAAGCGTTTCTTATTTTCACTATGATACAAGCTGGAGTTGAAAAATACAAATCTAATCCGACTAGTCACCGCTGATGGCAAAAGCAACCCCTCCATCAAATGGTGATTTAATTCCGGAATCACAAACGGCACCGCAAAATTTTTGGCGCTCTCATTGATTTGATTGGCAATAATATGACCATTAGCTGACAAGAACTCCGCTCCCACCAGTATTGGTAGTCCGCCACTTAGCCACGAGGCGTGACACTTGGCTGGATTTTGCGTCGTTGCGCGATCAGTGTCAAACAACCCGCCCAAAACCTCAAGACTTTCTACCGCTCGGGTCATTTCACCCGCTGATAATTTGATGACGCCGGCAGATTTGAGCAACGCCAACAGCGCGCCAAGTTGCGACCCCACGCCATAACGAGGTTGACCTGAAAGATTATACTTTTTATTAATCTGATAATATGGCAGTTTGTTTGCTTTTGCCATGGCGATCACTTTGCCACCACCAGCTAGACACAATACTTTCAGCTTCCTAAGGGTTGCCTGTTTGAGACAGCTCACTGGCTCATCAGTGCCACCAGAGTAGCTAGAAATGATTATTAAGCTATTTTTGTCAGCAAACACCGGCAGATCATAGCCACGGACCAACACAAATGGCACCTTAATCTCACGGCCAAATACCGCTCGGGCCAGCTCTGATGCCAAATTTGACCCACCCATACCACACACAATGATACTACTGATATGGGAGTGGTTCTTGGGCAGTTTTACACTCAAAGCTTCTTGCCAACCTTGCTCTATCTGAAACGGCAAGTCGGCAATAGATTGCGTCATCTGATGTTGATCACACTTGGCTAGATTTTGCGCATCATCTAATTTGTTCATTTGATTGGTAATTATGTTTGACTTAATCTTAACAAAAATTGCCACAAAAGACAAAAAAATAATATCAAAAAATAATTTAGATTACTACGGAGCTTCGAAATGATGAAATTTGAATATTTTCAAAGAAAATAATTATGTATTTGCACCATTGATTTTTAATTGATTTTATACTATAATCTAGTTAATAATCTCAATAATAACTAATGGGATTTTTTTATGTCCGGACACAGTAAATGGGCCAAAACCCATCGTCAAAAAGCAGTAACCGATGCCAAACGAGGAGCGATTTTTACCAAACTTGGCAATTTAATCGTTATTGCCGCCAAAGAAGGCGGGGGTGATACTGAAAGCAATTTTAAATTGAGGTTGGCAATAGAAAAAGCCAAATCGTCAAACATGCCCAAAGACAATATTGACCGAGCGATTAAAAAAGGGGCTGGCATTGGCGACGGCAAAAACATCATTGAAGAAGCCGTCTATGAAATCTTTGGTCCAGCCAGCAGTACCTTTATCCTTGAAACCGTCACTGACAATAAAAACCGAACTCTCTCGGATGTCAAAATGGCTCTCAATAAAAACGGTGGTCAAATGGGCGCAACCGGCAGTGTCGCTTGGATGTATAAACATAAAGGTATTATCACTATTAATCCAACAACTACCACTGACCACGACCAGCTTGAGCTTGATATTATTGATGCTGGTGCCCAAGACATTATTAAAAACGACGATGCTTGGGAAATTTATACTTTACCCGATGAACTCCAAGCCACCGAAAAAAAACTCAAAAGCAAAAATCTTCAAATTATTGAATCCAATCTAGGATATATCGCCAAAGACGAATTAAATATCACTGACAGCGAGACCCAAGATAAAATCGACCGACTTTTTACTACTTTAGATGAGCTGGATGATGCCAGTAATGTCTACACTAATGCCAATTGGTAAAAAAAAGATCCAAACCATTTTAGGAATTGACCCGGGTCTGGCAGACACCGGCTATGGTATAATCACCTTAGATAATAATCTTTTGACTATTATTGACTACGGCTCCATCCAAACTGACAAAACTTTAAGCCTACCTCAACGACTACAAATTTTAACCGACAAGCTTGACCAGTTGATTAGGCGACATCGGCCCGATCGCATTGCCGTTGAAGAATTATTTTTTTGCAAAAACGTCAAGACTGCGCTGACCATCGGCCATGCCAGAGGAGTGATACTGTTGACGGCGATTAAACACGGCATCACCCCGCTAGAGTTCACCCCGCTTCAAATCAAACAAGCGGTGACTGGCTATGGCAAAGCCGACAAAAAACAAATTCAACAAATGACCAAGGCAATTTTAAACTTAAAATCTATCCCACAGCCGGACGATGCGGCTGATGCGCTAGCAGTAGCGATTTGTGCCAGTAATAATCAAATCAATATCTATGGACAGTAAGCTATCTTTCATTTTAAAGAAGAGTCAACAAGTTATTGCTGATGCCGCTCTGCCCAATGGAGCGATTGTCGCCGCCAATACTGACCAATCATATTATCCTCGGTCAGCCTCCAACTATCATTTTGTCTGGCCTCGAGATGCCGCCTATATTTGTGTGGCCGCTCAAGTTATAAATTTGCCAATTCAAATACCATTTTTCAAATGGCTGGAAGAAAGGCCAGAAGACTTTAAAAAGGAAGGACTACTATTTCAAAACTATTCTACTAATGGCCGAGCTCACTGGCGACAGTTCCAGCCGGATCAAGCCGGTACTGTGTTGTGGTCAATTTGGGAATATTATCAAAATGACTTAAGCCGTGCCATGGAGTTTGAGACATTAATCAGACGACTAGCTGATGGTCTGTGCAGTGATTGGCGTGGCAACTACTTTTTCCACAATACTTCTGACCTCTGGGAGTCTGGCAGTCGCCAGACATCCACCAAAGTCGAGAACAACCACACTTATTCTCTCGCCGCCTGTGCCCGAGGACTTGAGCTAGCCAACCAAATGATTGCCAACAATAAATGGTTAGAGTGTTCCAAACAAATGAAAAAACGAATTAATGATGCTTATTCTCTTGACAAAAAGTATTTTTTACGTAATTATGGGAAGCTGTCAGACTACAATATTGATGCTTCACTTTTAGGACTGGCTTGGCCGTTTAAAGTCATTGACCCCAGTGATGAGCGGATGATTAATACCGCCAAGAAGATAGAAGAAAATCTAGTCGTTAATGAGGGCGGAATCCAAAGATTTCAATTTGATTATTATGATGGTGAAGGCACTGCCAGTGAAGGCGCCGGTGCTTGGCCGATTTTAAACTTCTGGATGAGTATTTATCAACACTTGATTAAAAACGATCAAAAAGCAGAACATTATTTTAATTGGGTGCTGGATAATATTGATAGATACCAAGGATTTATTCCGGAACAGATATTTAACGACTCGCGTATTGGCGTTTATCCACTAGTTTGGAGCCATGCCATGTTTATTATCGCTACTAAAACCTTAGGTAAAATTTGAGAAATTATGGCCAAAAGAAAACTCAAAATAGTTCATATCGCTTCCGAGGTTGATCCCTTCTCAAAAACCGGCGGCTTGGCCGATGTTAGCCGATCTTTAGCCAAAGCTCACAAACGATTGGGCCATGAGGTGATTGTAATTACTCCATTTTATGCCCAAACAATTGACCAGAAAAAACACCAACTGAAAACCATAATTGAAAACCAGAAAATTGACACCACTTATAAAATAAAATATGAAGCCGATTATCTTGAAGGAGAGCTGATGCCGGGCCTGCCAATCTACTTTGTAAAAAATGATAAATTCTTTAGCCAGCGAAAGAGTTTGTATGGATCTAGACATGAAAATGTCAGATTTTTATTTTTTGATGCTGCCGCGTTAGAACTACTAAAAATTTTAAAATTCCAACCAGATATTATCCATTGCCATGATTGGCACACCGGGCTAATACCATATTTTTTAAAAGGACGCTTCAAAAATGATGAGTTCTGGCACAACACCGCGACCGTTTTTACTATCCATAATCTAGTTTTTCAGCTCGGCCATAATTGGTGGACGATCAAAGACACCGACCGAGACGATGGCCGATCGGGTCTCCCTTCTATCAACAACGACCAGAAAATTGAACGGATTAATTTTGCCAAAAGAGCGATTTTAAATGCTGATGCAATAAACACTGTTTCAGAAACATATCGAGATGAGATAATGACCAAGGACTTTGGCGAAGACTTGCATCGTATTTTAAAAAATCGAGAAAATCGAGTGTTCGGCATTATCAATGGCATTGATTATCGAGAATACAACCCACTCACTGACCCAGGTATTATCCAACGTTATAGCTATAAATCACCAGAAAGAAAAAAGGCCAACAAAAGATGGCTTCAAAAACATTTCAAGCTCAAGGTTGATGAGGATATACCAATAATCTGTATGACCTCTCGCATTGCCGAGCAAAAAGGTTTTAAATTACTAATGGAAATTATTGAACCACTCCTAAGAACCAAGATTCAAATCATTATTATGGGCGATGGTGACAAATCAATGGTAAGCTTCTTTGAAACAATCCACAAAAAATATCCAAAAAGATTTGTCACTATTCCATTCAATCAAGACCAAGAAACATCAATCTATGCTGGCGCTGATATCTTTCTGTTGCCATCTCGATTTGAACCTTGCGGTATTAATCAGATGATTGCCTTAAGATATGGCTGTATTCCGATTGTCCATCATATTGGCGGCCTCGCAGACACGATTGAAAACTTCAAACCAGAAAAGCCGACTGGCAATGGCTTCCATTTTCGACGTTATAACTCAAAAGATCTTTTAATTGCTATGATCAGATGCCTAGAAAACTATCATCATAAAAATGTTTGGAGTAAATTGGTCACCTCTGGGATGAAAGAAGCGAACTCTTGGAAAATTCCAGCCCAAAAATATATTGACCTATATAAAACAGCCACCAAACTTAAAGCTCAAAACAACAATAATAAGTCAAAAAAAGTAAATTAATTTTTTAATTTCTTATTTTCTTAATTTTTTAATCTATGAATTGGATACTTTTTTTACATATCTATCAACCACCAAATCAAGACAAGGAAATTCTAGATCAAGTTGCCAAAGAAAGTTATAGTTATATTATAAAACTACTTAAACAACATCCTCGCCTTAAAATCACCCTCAATATCTCTGGGTCACTTTTGGAACAAATGAAAAACAACGGCCTGTTGAAAATCGCAAACGACATTAAACAACTAGTGAAAGAGAAGAGAATTGAGCTGGTCGGTAGCGCAATGTACCACCCGATTTTGCCACTCTTGCCAACTTCAGAAATTAGGCGTCAAATTCAACTTCACAATAATATATCTTTAGAAACCTTCGGTAAAATCTATCAACCGCAAGGATTTTTCTTGCCCGAGATGGCTTATGACAAAAAATCTGCTGATGTGATAAAAAAAATGGGCTTCAAATGGATCGTCTTAGATAGTATTCATTTCCCAGGAAAAGTTATTAATAATTCTATCAAATACAAAATTAAAAATAATGGCCTAGTGGTGGTTTTCAGAAGCCGTAAGTACTCAAAAAACTTTCCCCCCAGGTCAATTGTTAATAATCTAACCAAGATTAGTGAGGATAACATCATCACCGCCCATGATGGCGAACTTTATGGTCATTGGCATACTGATAAAGAAAATTTTACTGGACAAGCATTTTCTCACCCGCAGATAAAATTTAATACATTTTCCCAATACATCAGCAAATTACAAAAGACCAAATTTATCACACCCAAGAAAGCGAGTTGGGAATCAACGGAAGCTGAACTTAAAAACAAAATTTTTTATGGACTATGGAATAACCCCAAAAACAAAATTCACCAGTTGCTTTGGGATTTAAGAGAGTTAGCGATTATGGCGGTGGAGAAAGATAAAAAAGACCCCCAATATTTTTGGGCCAGGAACCACCTTGACCGAGGACTATCAAGTTGCTCTTGGTGGTGGGCAGCCGAGAGACAACCTGACGTATTCTCACCCATCACTTGGAACCCAACCGAGATTGAAAAAGGGCTTAAGGAATTAATAAACAGCATTAGATCGCTGAAAAAAATAAATTCCCAAACTAAATTAAAAGCCGAAAAAATTTATGTAGCGTTAACTAAGGCAATTTGGGATAAACACTGGAAAAAATATGCCAAATAAAAAGAATAAACTTTCACTTCATAATTTAGCCAATGTTAATTATGTAAAAAAATTATTCAAAAATAATCTATCATCCGACCACGATATATTTACCAAACCCAATAAATTATATATCAGGCCAATCAAACAACATTTTGATAAAATATTTGAGCACAGCGTCATCTTATACTCATTCCACTTTAAGGCTGATGACAAATATCACCTATACTGTTCAGCTCATTCCGATGGCAGTCGAAAAAAAATATTTACCATTCTTAAAATCAGCTACAAAAAACAAATTACCTCCCAAAAACCTCTATTTTATGATAATGATACTCAAGCCTTATTTTATGAAGGAGTTAGGGGTGACAATTTATTCTCTCATATCGAACAAGGACATGAGATTAAAAATTTTATTAAACAATCAGCCATAAAACTGGCCCATCTTCACCAACTAAAACCACCCAAAACTTTAAAAAAATTTACTATTAGTAAAAAAATACTGGATCCGGCTGGCATTTTAAATAAAAACAATACTATTTTAATTGAACAAAGGAAGACTATTATTAAATTATTTAAGATTATTAAACAAGAGTTTAATAATCTTAAAATTAACAGCCAACAAAAATATTTTGTTCATGGTGACTTTCATCCGGAAAATATTATTATCTCTCAAACCGGTGAAATTAATTTAATTGATTTTACTGATGCGGTAATATCAGATTATTGTCAAGACCTTGGATCGTTTCTTCAACAATTAGGATATATGACGGGCAACCAATATTCCAAACGGCAGATAGACAACTACCAAAAACTATTTATTAGTAGTTATTTCAATATTCGAAAAATCAAGTACAACCAAAACATTGAAAACAAAATAAATTTATTTCAAGCTTGGAATGCCCTCAGGTCATCATTTTTATTGTCTAGCTACAATAGAAAGAAAGATACGATTAGACTTATCAAACAAACTGAGAAGTTTTTAAAATTTTATGATAAATAAAATGCCAGCCAGAAGCTGGTCTGCCTCCGGCAGAAAAATTGCTATCGCCTTTAAACCTTACGCGACAATCAAAGAGCCCTTCAGCGGTGGAATGGGTAATTTTGTCTACCTCTTGTCAAAATACCTAGCCGAGCGCGGCCACCAAGTGACTGTCTTGGCCGGCAAAGATTCAATCCTCGCGCCAAAAGTAAAATTATACTCGCCAAAACACTCGGAAAACAGTTATAATGTATATCAAGCTGGAGATCAATTTTATCAGTATGTAAATTCAAAACTAAAAACAAAACAAGAAGTAGTCAACCAGTCGTTTAGTGAATTATCTAAACGTTTTGACCGAAAAATCGAAGCCTACCTTGAATTTTTTTCCTATGTTAGTATGAATGATTTTGATGTTGTCCATGTTGTCACCCATGACATCATAGCTACTTACAGCGCGCTGTTTTCAAATACACCGGCAGTGGTTAGTTTTCATGGCCATTATGACATCCTTGGTCCTGACTTTATCTCATGGCTCAAATTTATAAAAAAGAGTAAGTCGCCCAAACACTGTATTTTTGTCAGTGTCTCCAAATACATCCAGAAAGAATACGACAACTTTTTGAAATCAAAGCTGATTTATAATGCGATTGATGTTAGTCGGTACACTCTCCAAACCAAGAAGCAAAACTATATTGCTTTTTTGGGACGAATTGATTATTATAAGGGTCTTGAATTTGCGATCAAATTCAGTCAGAAATATAAAATCCCACTGAAAATCGGAGGCCGAGTAGAGGACAAACCGTATTTCAATAAACTTAAAAAAGAAATTGACGGCAAGTTGATAAAATTCTTAGGACCACAAAACGAAACTCAAAAAAATAAGCTCCTCGGCAATGCCAAAGCCTTAATGATGTCATCTCACTACGCTGAAGCGTTTGGCCGCGTCACAGCCGAAGCCCTAGCTTGTGGCACACCAGTAATCGCTTTCAATAAAGGCGCTAGTCCGGAGCTCATAACCAATGGCAAAACCGGATTTATTATCCCGGAAAATAATTTAACAGCGGCCAAAAAAGCTTGGGACAAGATTGGTAAAATAAAACCCCAAACCTGCCGTGATTTTGTAGCCAAAAACTTTGATATAAAAACCCAAATCCTCCAATACGAAATGTTATATAAGAAATTAAAAAAATAAGAAATTAAAAAAGTATCTTCAAAAAAAATTAATTTATTATTTTTTTAATTTATTATTTTTCTATCTATGACTGTCGGACTAGGCCAAGCTTGGTATCCCGCTTGGAAAAAATATAAAAGCTGTCTTATAAAAAGAGGAGTAAGAGTGATCACGCTAGATTTGTTTTCTCTGGGTTGGGCCAGCCGACTTAAAAAGGTAGACCAAAAAATAGATTTTTACCTGTGGCACGCCGACACCTGGGAAGAAAACTACCGACAAATTCACGATCGCATCTACTTTATTGAAAAGATTTTAAACAAACCTATCTTCCCGAATTTTAATCAGTATTACTCATACAATGATAAAATCAAACAAAAAGAAATATTTGATTACCTAGACCTACCTCAAATACCAACCTATATTTTCAACGACTATGAGTCAGCGGTAAAGAAAGTATCTTTAATGACTTATCCGATTATTATTAAAAACGCCTATTCTGCCGCCGGTGAGGGACTAATAAAAGTTGACACTAAAAAAGAAGCTAAAAAAATTGTTAATAGAATATTTAGTCGCGGTTACCGAGGAATTAAAGGCTATTTATACGTCCAAAAGTTTATTCCCAACCTAAAAGGCGACTTACGAATCATCACTGTTGGCGATAAAGTCGCCACCGCTTACTGGCGCCGTTCCCAAAATGATTGGCGTCACAATATCTCGCAAGGCGCTAAAGCGTCATTTGACAACATCCCTGTTTCAGCCAAAAATTTCTGCCTCAAAATATCCAAACAAATGAATTTTCACTGGCTGGCATACGACTTGATTATTGACCAAAAAAAAATAAAATTATTGGAATGGACCTGCAACTTTGGTTGTAAAGCACCAAAGGAGATTGGTATTGATATGCGAGATAAATTAGTAGAATATGCCTTAAAAAATTATCACCAAAGTAATGATAAAAAGTAAAAATAAAATTATTGGCTTTGTAAATTTTGGTAAAAACGAAGAGAATAATCCAACAATTAACCGTCTTACCATTGAAGCCCGAAAACTTGGCTATAAAACAAAAATATTCAATCACTATCTATTTTTTTTATCATTTAAGAAGGGTGAAGTGAGTGTTTATTATGATGAACAAAAGATTAATCCTAACCATTTTTTAGCCATTATTCCAACAGTTAGTATTTTCGAAAATCTACCTGATCACACCTTCTTTTTAGATTGTCTAAAGAAGATTGGCATTCCAATTATTAATAATCCCAATGCAATCAGGCTGGCCAAAAACAAAACCCACAGCCTATTTCAATTGGCAATGAGCGGCCTGCCAATTACGCCATCAGCTGTCAACTTCAGCCAATTTAAGCTTAAACCACTTTTTAATTTCATTAAAAAAGATGATTTTATTTGTAAAGTTAATAAAAGCTCACTTGGTAGGGGTGTAGCACTAATAAAATCTAAAATATCTTTAATCTCTATTTTTGAACTACTAGCAGCTAAAAACATCAAGCCATCTACATTGTTATTTCAAAAATATATTCACGAGTCAAAAGGCAAGGATATAAGAATTATTGTGGTGGGCAAAAAGATAGTAGCAATTATGGAACGCTCGGCTCAAGGTATTGATTTTAGGTCAAACCTCTCTGGAGGCGGGGAGGGCAAAAAGATTGATCGTCTATCCCCGGAGATAAAAAAAATTTCCATTAAAGCGATTGAAACATTAGGTTTAGATTATGGCGGAGTAGATATTCTAATCTCCAGACGCAAACCTCTCATCCTTGAAGTAAACGCCAATCCGGGATTAATTATTGAAGAAATAACCAGAAGAAATGTTTCTAAAAAGATTATTAAATACATTGTTAAAAAATACTCTTAATTTAAAAGATTAAAGTATTAAAACAAGTTTTTAAGACTAGAGATGCGGATAAATTAATTTAAATAGTTTATTCCCTTAATCCCTTAATTTTTTATTTTATTAATCTCTTATTTATATGAAACCGGAAATTCGTCAAGACTATATTCAAGAAAAGTATGTCATCATCGCTCCTAAACGGGGGAAACGCCCTTATGACATTGAACGACCCAAGCGAGTCAAGCCGTTATTAAAGACTGAGTGCTTCTTTTGTCCCGCCAAAGTCCCAACTGCTGGCACTGCTGTCTTGACAATTAAATCCGACAAGAAAAGCGAGCCTTGGCTAATAAAGGTCATCAAAAATAAATTCCCAGCCGTTTCTACTAACAACCCTAAAGTTTATGGTCGCCAAGAAGTGGTCATTGAAACCCCTGACCACCTTAGAGAGTTGGAAGATCTGCCCGACTCACATGTGGCGAAGATATTTGATGCCTATGCCACCAGAACAAAGGCCATTTCCAAAGACAAGCAAATAGAATATATTTTAATTTTTAAAAACAATGGTGGTAAAGCCGGCGCCTCACTCCAACATGCCCACTCACAAATATTTGCAACTAAATTCTTACCACCTCATTTAAAAGACAAGTCACAACGGACCCAAGCCTACAAACTAGAAAAGGGAACTTGCGTCTATTGTGATGTAATTGATAAAGAACGACAGGGGCCACGGCTAATTTTTGAAGACAAATATACTATTACTTTCTGTCCTTGGGCGCCGATGCATAATTATGAAGTTTGGATTATACCTAAAAGACACATCGACAATATCACTATGTTGACCCCACCCGAGAAACTAAGCTTTGCCAGATTTTTAAAAAAAATCTTGAAAAAAATAAATCAGCTTGACCTGCCATATAATTATTATTTTCATCAGGTTATCCATGACCAAGACCAACATTTATATATGAAAATCACGCCTCGTGGCTCTGTCTGGGCTGGAGTTGAAATTGGCTCTGGGCTGATTATCAATCCTATCTCCCCAGAAGTAGCTACTAAGTATTTTAAGTCTAAATAGAAATGATAAAAACTAAAGAAAAAAAATATATCCTATCACTCGACATTGGCGGGACTAAGATTGGTGTCGGCTTAATTAATCAATTTGGTAAAATTGTAAAGCTGAAAAAAATCGCTACTCCTAAAAGCACTGATAGTCGACAGATGCAAAGTTTTATTTTAAAATTAATTTATCAAGAGTGGCAAGATGGTATCGCGAAAATCGGCATTGGCTTCGCCGGACAAATCAGCTGGCCTGATGGCAAAATAATAAACTCACCAAACATAAAATCTCTTATTGGCGTGAATTTAAAAAAATATCTTACTAGTAAACTAAAAATACCAGTCTATATTGATAATGATGTCCACTGCTTTACCTTGGCAGAAAGCGTCTTTGGTGTTGGCCAGAAATACAATTATGTGATTGGCCTTGCCATTGGCACTGGCGTTGGAGGTGGTATAGTTATTAATAATAAAATTATTAGAGGCGCAGACAATAGCGCTGGAGAATTTGGTCATATGAAAATCACCACTGGCGGGAGAAAATGTTCTTGCGGTAAACTGAGTCACTTAGAGTCATATATTTCTGGTCAAGCTATGACTTCTATTTTTCGTCAACTAAGTGGCAAGACTGCCGATGCTTTTCAAATTGAAAAATTATATAATAGAAGGAATAAACACGCTAGAAAAACTTTTACTATAATGTCACAATACAGCGCCATTGGCCTGGCTAATATTATCAACACCTTAAATCCAGAAATTATTGTAATCGGCGGAGGCATATCAAGAGTTAAGGCAATTTGGAAAGTAACGCTGAAAAAATATTTACCCCAATATTTATTTTATCAAGATTTAAAAAATACCAAAATAGTTATTAGTCAGCTCCAAGACCAAGCAATTATCCTCGGCGCCGCCCTCATCACCACCGAAAATTATTAAACCTCCTTACTATTATTGTCATTGCGAGCGACCAGAGGGAGTGTGGCAATCCCGTAGGAATAAAATCAAAAATAACTTTATAACTTTCAATTTTCAACTTTATAACTAAAACTGTTTTTATGCTTTAATAATTATGACCATCCCTCAACTATCAAAAAAAATAAAATCCAGCCAGAATTGGAAAAATCCCACCCAACTTAAAACTAGCGGGTCTTATATTTATAAAAAACCCCACTTATTAAGTGGTTATAGCACCTCACAAAAATATCACCGGCCAAACCGCTACAAAAAAGGTAAGTTGAGAACGTTGATTAATACCCTAATTCCAATTGCTGTTATTTTAATCCTCCTTGGCCTTATTATAATTTTTGGCGCCTTAGCTTGGGTTTCAAGAGATATCCCAAGTCCAGATAAAGTAATTAATCGATCTATTACCGTCAGCACTAAAATTTATGATCGGACTGAGAAAACCGTTCTTTATGATATCCATGGTGATATTAAACGGTCGCTGATTGATTTTGACCAAATCCCACAATATGTCATTAATGCGACTCTCGCGGCTGAAGATCGGAACTTTTACACCCATAAAGGTTTTAGTTTGACTGGCATTATCCGTTCAGTGATTAAAAATATTTTCACTGGCAGTCGAGTAGGTGGTTCAACCCTCACCCAGCAATTTGTCAAAAACGCCGTCCTCTCCACTGAAAAAACTTATACTAGAAAGGTAAAGGAATTATTAATTTCATACCAATTGGAAAAAAAATTTAGTAAAAATGAAATTCTTCAAATGTATTTTAATGAAATTCCTTATGGCTCGGTAATTTATGGTATTGAAGCCGCCTCTCAATCATTTTTTGGCAAGTCCGTCCAAGATGTGACAATTGCCGAAGGCGCAATCTTGGCAGCGATTCCACAAGCGCCAACATTCTACTCACCTCATGGTAATAATAAAGATCAACTCATCGTCAGACAACGTTATATTCTTGACTCTATGGCAGAACTTGGCTTTATTAACCAAGAGCAGGCTGAACAAGCTAAAAACGAAAAAATAATTTTTAAACCCCTTCAAGAATCTATCATCGCGCCTCATTTTGTAATGTATGTTAAAGAATTATTATCAGAACAATATGGCGAAAACTTTATTATTCAAGAGGGTTTAAAGGTTTATACCACCCTTGATCTTGATAAACAAAAAATCGCTGAAGAAGCGGTAGAAAACGGCGTCGCGACCAATGGCGTCAAATATAATTTTACTAATGCATCACTAGTTGCGATTGATCCTAAAACCGGCCAAATACTTTCAATGGTCGGCTCAGTAGATTATTTTAATAATGAGATTGACGGCCAAGTTAATGTGGCTCTTAGAGATCGCCAACCAGGATCATCATTTAAACCAATTGTTTATACCGCCGCATTTATTAAGGGTTATACGCCTGACACTATTTTATATGATGTCGTCACAGATTTTGACACTTCAAAAACCAAGCCATATATTCCTCATAATTATGATCTAAAAGAAAATGGACCAGTCACAATCCGAAAGGCTTTGGCTGGGTCGCTCAATATTCCAGCGGTAAAAACCACTTATTTAACTGGCTTGGATAATATTCTTAATTTGGCCAATAATCTCGGCTATAGCACCTTAAAAGATAAAGATCGATTTGGTTTGTCAATTGTTTTGGGTGGAGGAGAGGTTAAATTACTTGAACATGTCGGCGCTTATGGTGTTTTAGCACAAAATGGAGTAAAACATGAGTTAAATCCAATTTTAAGAATTGAAGATAAAGAAGGTAAAATTTTATATGAATATAAAGATAAGAAAAAAGAAGTTTTAAACCCTGAAATATCAAAACTTACCACTAATATATTAGCTGACGACAATGCTCGAGCTTATATTTTTGGCGCTGGTAGTAAATTAACTCTTAGTGGTCGGCCAGTCGCGGCTAAGACCGGTACTACTAATAATTATCGAGATGCTTGGACAATTGGCTATACACCAAGTTTAGTCGCCGGAGTTTGGGTTGGAAATAATAATAATACTGAAATGAAACGGGGAGCGGATGGGAGTGTAATCGCGGCTCCAATTTGGAATGAGTTTATGCGTGAAGCTCTTAAAGATACTACACCAGAGTCATTCCCTACTCCAGAAATTATTAAAACCGGTAAACCGGTTTTAGATGGCCAAGAATCAGCTGAAATTAAAATAAAAATTGATACTATAAGTGGCAAGCTCGCCACTGAGTTTACTCCACTATCCACTATAAAAGAATTGACTATTAAAGAGGTCCATAATATTTTACATTATGTAAATAAAGACGACCCGCGAGGTGATAATCCTAATAATCCACAAACTGACCCTCAATATACTGCTTGGGAAGAATCAGTTATAAGGTGGGCGCAGGAGCAAGGTTTTGACCCTAATCAAGGCCAAGACATCCCAACCAACTATGATGATATTCATCTATCTCAAGACCAGCCAAATCTAATAATTATCACCCCACTACCAAACCAGACTATTACTGATGAAAATTTAAGTGTGGATGTCACTGCATCAGCTAAATGGGGAATACATCAAATTGAATATTATATTAATGACCAGCTAATAACCAGCCGATCAGATGATAATAATACAACAATAAATATTTCTAAGTTTAGTAACGGCTACCACACCTTGAAAGTTGTCGCCAAAGATGATTTAGAAAATACCAAAATTAGAACAGTTGAATTAAATTTTTTACTCCCCCAAATAGTGCCAACCCTTAATTGGACATCACCAGCCAATAATTCAACTATTAATTTACCCATCACTTTAAATGCTAGTTTGACCAATTGGCAACGGATTACTAAAATAGATTTTTACTCAATAAAAGAAGGGGCTACCCTAGAACAATATATCAATCACACCATACCTTTAGAGGCTCAAATTTCGCTTCTCTGGGATAAACAGCTTGAAGCCGGCAATTATACCATCTTCGGCAATATTTTTGATATTCAAGGCAAAAAATACCAAAGCGAAGAACTTAAAATTGTAGTAAAATAAAATTTAAAATATATAAAAAAACTTAAAAATTTAAAAGCAAAATAAAAAATGGAGATGTAAAATCCATTCTTCCATTATTATTATAAGGAACAACTAATAAGAGCGACGTGGTAATCCCGTAGAATATAAAATTTAAAAACCACTCCCAAAACAGGAGTGGTTTAATAAATAAACTTTCAATTACTAATTATAAGTTACTGCTTTATTGGCATAATAATATACACATAATCCTCACTAACATCTGATTTAACCACAAGTGGATTATTATTATTATTTAGCTCAATTAACACATTTTCTGAATTAATATTTTGCAAACCATCTAATAAATAACGATAATTAAGTACAATATTAGTCGTCTCACCAGAAATATCCGCTTCCACTGAAGAAATATTCTCTCCGGTTTGTGAAGAAGATGAGCTAATAACTATTTCTTTCGCTTCAGTATTAAAATCCAGTTTAATATCATAAATACCAGTTTTAGTAAATAGACTGGAAGTTTTTACTGCCTTAATTAAGTTGGCGGTGTTCACTTTGATTTGATTTTTATTAACAGTTGGAATAATCTGCGTATAATCAGGATATTGACCCTCAATTAACCGTGAGATTAAGTCAACTCCATTATAAGAAAACATAATTTGATTATTTGATAAATAAATTTCAAGATTTTCTACATCTTCAAGTGAAATATTATCCCTAAAAATTCCCAAAATCCGCAACAATTCTTGAAGTGTCTTCACTGGGATAATTAAACTTACATCCTCCTTATCACTACTATTATTTATTTTAAGTTTTTTCTCAGTTAGTCGATAACTATCAGTCGCCGCTAAAATTATTTCATTATTAGTAAATTTTACAAACACGCCAGATATCTCCGGCCTTGTTTCAGAAGTAGAAACTGCAAATATAACTTTTGAAATCGCTTGTTTAAATACTTGAGCGTTTATAATCCGCGGATTTTCTTTTTTAATTATTGGAATAAGAGGGAAATCTGTCGCTGATTGACCTTTTATTTTGGTTTTTTGTTTTAGACATTTAATATTTAAATTATCATCTTCTAAATCAATATCTATCCGTTCTTTTGGGAGAAGTGAAATATAATCAGATAAAAGTCGCGCGTTTACACTAAAATCACCGTCAGTTTCAATTTTTCCGCGGATACTAATAGTGATACCAATCTCTAAATTTGTTGCAGAAAAATTAATTAACTTATCCTCCACCTTAATTAAAACATTAGATAAAATTGGTAAATTGGTACTTTTAGATGCAATATGACTTACCACAGAAAGTCCTTGATTTAAATTTTCTTGAGTACAGGATATTTTCATATTTAGTTTTTATTTATTAAAGTAATAATAATAATAAAAGGGGTGGAAAAGTGTATAAGTGGTATTTT
>CAYLUK010000005.1:0-32595 GCA_964386875.1 uncultured Gammaproteobacteria bacterium | reverse complement strand
TGCTGGAGAAAGACTGAAATAACAGTCAAATAACCGCCACTCATCGCCATTCTCGGACCATAGACATTGAAATACCGCAAGGACACGGTCGGCAGACCATAAAGCACGAAAAAATTCCTCGCGTAATGCTCGCCGACATATTTCTGCAGACCATAAGGACTAATCGGATTAGGCAACATATCCTCGGTCAGTGGCATCTTGTCATTATCACCATAAGCCGATGATGAAGCGCTATACACTACCTTACCAGACTTGGCGTCACGAGCAGCAATCAAAACATTTAAGGTGCCATTAATATTAATATCATTGGAAGTGATTGGATCATCAATAGACAACTGGACTCGAGGCAAAGCGGCAAAATGAAACACACCATCAACACCGACAAAATGAGGCTTAATTTCATCCAACTTTCTAATATCAACTTGGATAAACTCGGCTTGTGGATTGAGATTTTCTTTCTTGCCGGTTGAGAGGTTATCAATAATCCGGACCTGATGGCCACGGCTAATTAATTCATCAACTAGATTGGAGGCGATAAATCCGGCTCCGCCGGTCACTAAGTATTTCATATTTTATAAGAAACCAAGTTATTTGATAAATTTTAGTACCTGGTTAAATCTGTCGTCAAGACTGCTAGAAATTGTGTGATGCTCAATGCCCCAATCATTCAATATTTCCAAATACCGGTCATTGACTCTCTTTTGAAACTCTGGATCCAAGCTTCTAATGCCATTGTTTTTAATGGGAAATTCTATCGGCAGATAAAAAACATGAGAATACTTGGTGTTGCGCCTGATCATCTCGGACAAGAGCTCCTTGACCCGCTGGTCGTCAAATAAAATATCAGCATAGACGCTGTAATCCATTAGGCACTTGTCAGCAATGAACTTGCCAGTCAATCGCTCCAGCTCAAGCTGACGGCCGAACATCCAAAATTGGATTTCCGGCGGGGTATTTTCACTGATGGCAAAACCCTTGTCATGTGCTTCTATCGCCACATCGGGCAGAATCGGCAATCCCAATTCAATGGCTAATTTCTGCGATAATGTTGTTTTGCCGACGCCATGAGCGCCGACGATGGCGATACGCATATATAAAATAGTTATTTGCTTTCGCTATAATTTTACTTGATAAATGATAATTAAGCAATTACTAAACGGATAAAACCCACCTGTTTTTTACAAATCTCTTTTTTTATAAATAATCTAAATATCATTTCCACCTTTTATAAAAGTGGAGCTAAAATCGCAGCTGTTAAAAATTTTAGATATTTGTAAAATTTATAAATTTGTAAAGTAATTTGTATATTCGTAGGATAAAAAAATCGTCTTGTGATCGAACAAGACGATTAAGGTGCAACTTTAAATTATATGCCCATCAATTTATGATGAGCCATGAATCGAACGATGATGCCGAACACTTGCTCATAGTCAACTCTGTGCTGGAGGCACAGCTCGGCGATCTGGGCTAAAGCTAATTTCTTGCCTCTGGCCCAACGAGCATACTGATCGGCAGTCTCCCGATAAATGAAATCCGTAGATTGAAGCACAAAGAGCATTAGAAACCAAGTGATCTGGTCAGTCTGCAAATTACGCGCCGCCAAATACAAATTAAAACGGAACTGGTCGGACAGGGTGGGGTCAAAAAACGGTGTCTGCCGACGATTGCCCGTCTGATGATAGCGCAGGATTTCTTCCGCCGGTGAAACCGAAGTCTTATCAGCCAGACGAAAAAGCTCTGCTAGTGGGGTCATCGCTTTGATCGGCATTAGTCCGTCCATAATCTCACAAAAATAATCATGGTGCTCAATTAAATTGATCAGCTCACCAACATATCTCTGATTGGTAAAAAGCCGACTGGACACAACCGCTGATCTGTACTGATGATTATCAAAAGTCGTGCCGGCGATAAATCGAGAAAAATCATGAAGAACACTGGCCCAAATCAAAACTAAACGATAGTTCCGATCAGAAACCATATTAAGATGTAATTGATCTTCAGATTTTCTGATCATGCGCCACAACAGCGGACACTCCGTGATCAATTCTTGGCACCGACGCCAGACCCTGACTGAATGAGCATAGCCATGATCATCTGTCGCCATATATCTATGGACTAACGACAAATCATTGTCCGGCAAAGCTCCAGCTTGAGACAACCAAACAATCAATAAATCTTCAGTAATTTCGGACACATCATTAACATCAATATAGTCAGCTACTATTCGATCCGACAAATCCATCATTGTTCTTCCCTCCTGTGGTTGTTAAGGTACTTAAGTTAAAATTTACTCACTAATCACTTTCTGCTTCAAAAAATCAATCACTTTGCGGTTACCAATTACATTCTTCAGATAATCTTTGTAGCTATTAGATTCCAACTGCTGTTTCATGTCGGGATTATCTGGATAATGTTTGATGGTTTCATTAATCTCTTTGGCAATCTCCTCTGGACTGACAATAAACTTCTGCTCCTGATATATCTCACGAGAAATAATGGCGGTCTTAACTCGCTTCTCGGCTTGAGGCTGTAATTCATGTTCTAGTTTTTCTTTGGTCTTCTTTAAGCTTTTTAAATAATCTTCAAATTTAAAGCCTTGCTGACTGACGCTACCCTCAAGCTCATGCATCATCTTGTGGGATTCATTACTGATTAAAAGTTCAGGAATATCTTCAAATTCTGAAATCTCAACCAGCTTTTCCAACAGCTCAATCTCAAGACGCTGTTCTTGCTTGGTCTTATCTTCCTGTTCTAAATTTTTCTTTATATTATCTTTAAGCTCATCTATGGTCTTAAACTGCTCGCCGGAAATTTCCTTGGCAAAGGCATCATCTAATTTTGACAGTTCAATTTCAAAAACACTATTAATCTTAACCCTAAACTCGGCAGTTTTACCGGCTAGATTTTTCTGATAATACTGATCCGGAAATTTAAGCTCAAATTCCTTAGTGTCACCGGCCTTGATGCCAATCAGCTGATCTTCAAAACCTGGAATAAATTTATTTTCACCGATAATAATCGGATACTTGGCTTGTCGGCCATGTTCAATCGGCACTTTATCCTGAAAAACTTCAAAATCAATTTCTAATTTATCGCCAGTCTTGGCTTCGCGTTGAACCAAATTTTCTTTGGCACGCATTTTCAAAATATCATCAATAACTTTCTGGACTTGCTCGTCCTTGATCTCAATTGGCTGACGTGATAGCTTGATCTTTTTCCAATCACCAATCTTCACTTTTGGCAAAACAGCGGCTGTGGCCTTGAACACCAACGGATTACCCGGGGCTAGCTTCCCAATCTCAACTTTTGGCTGACCAATAGTGACGATCTTTTCTTGCTCAAGCGCATCATAATAATACTTGGAGATTATGCTATCTAATGCTTCCTGCATAATGTTCATCTCACCAACTTTGGCTTTGACGATATTATACGGCGCCTTGCCTGGCCTGAAGCCTTCAATCTTTAATTCTATTGATAATTTAGTAGCGGTTTTCTCTAAAAACGGCTGCATCTCCAAAGTTGATATTTCAATAGTCAACTCAACTTGTGATTTGGGTAATTGTTTAACAGTTATATTCATAATTAAAATAATTATTTATATTCAACCCTTCCAGTCTAAAGTCTATTGCTTTGCACCCCCTCACCTTTTTTGAGAAAAAATGATGGGTGCATCGATCTACCTGCGACAGCTTTTGATACAAACTTTGATTATTCTAACACAAAAAATATATAATGTCAAAAAAAGACGCTGCCGGGGCAACGTCAGAAAGTGTCTTATATGACCTCAATGTTATAACTCTCCATAACTCTAATTATCTCTTTCTGCAAATGAGAATGTGGCACAAATGCCATGTCCCAACCAAACAAATAGGCATAACGTCTAATTCTGTCTATTAAATGAGCGGATGTTATTGGCACATTTTCATCGCGAAATACCACTGATACAAGATTGTGCCAACTTTGATGTGATGAACATGTTCTTAACTTTATTATCCTAGGATCAATCGCGCGCCATCTTGAACCCATCTTTTTAGCTACTTGTTCAAATAATAAACCATTTGACTGAGATAAAAGAGCGGCCAAATATTTCTTGATATAAATCTGACAAGCGCCAGGATCTATTCGAAAGTCAGAATTCATACTTGTGACTCCTTCAACTAATTCAACTAACGACCAGCCCCTAATCCGCCATCTTGTCATCATCATATCGTGGAGAATGAGCTTTTGCAATTTCTGCTTGTATCGGCTTGGAAGTTTCATTATGCCCGGCTTAATAATCCACTGAGGATATTTGGCGCGATCACTTTGTGACTCAAAAATACTTTTGTTCTTATTCAAGGTCCACGACACTTGTTTTTTTAAATCCTTGATACTTAAATCACCATCGTAGGATGGATGTCGTCTGACCAATCTTGCCACTTGACCTGAAGTCAAATGATGCCCCAATAAAATGTCAAAAATTATCTCTCGTAATGTCACTGTTGAGCCATGACCAACAAGGGGGCGATCAGCTATTTGAAATTGCTGTATTAAATTGGGATCAGTTGATGTGCCGATGACATACCATTCGCCGTCTTGATAGCCAAAGATGTGCATATTCCTTCTAAACAAACTACGCAATCTGATAATTGCCCGCCTTTCACTAAGCTCACTACCATCGCCAGTGTTGTAATCCGTCCGAGATTTTAGAATCTCCCACAGCTCGGCTTTGGTCATAGACTCACTGGCCAAAATAGGAATAACAACCCGCTTATAATCAAGCACCTTACTCGAAGCACCGGCCTTTCTCTCTTCCACTGTAATTATTTCATCAGCGGAACAAAGTCTGAGCTTTAATTGTCTAGTCATCTTACTTCCTCCTAGTGTCCACTGGTTAGAATGAATTTTAAAGAGCTAAAAAGTACCAAAATCTATAATTGTCTATCTTAACAAAATATTTAATAATAAGCAAAAAAAAATGCCTCGCAACCATGCTAGGCTACGAGGCAAAACTATTCTACCTAGGAGTACACCAACTCCACCTCCATAATCGGGGTGGTCCCCATAGGAGTATGGATGTGATTCTCCATCAAATCAATGATATTAAAATCGAGATCAATTGACTCTTCACTGTGACCGTCAATGTCAACAACCAACGAATACTGCCGACCGTCCAGATTAAAGTCTTTTAGTAAAGATATCTCAAAGTGGTGGTCGTAAATCGGCTGGACCCCGCTCTGATTAGTGAAGGAGCCGATCTGGTAGATAAAGTGTGTGGCGGGATAGACGATTTTGATGCCATTACTATCCACCGCCTCGACTCTGGCGACTGACTCACTCCCAGGAAAATACCGACGATTCAGGCGGACACCAAAACGGTACACCTTACGGTCAACTTCCATTTGCGGATTAACATAGATGGTATCACCGTTATGTATTGTTTGGTTACCCGCGTCGCCGACAAATAATGTTTGAGCTGCCACGTGATGATCCTCTGCCCACAGCTCGATCAAATACTTCCCAGCCTCGACCTCGTGGATGGTTTCCTCCTCTTTGTCGGCAAAAAACCAATCCTTGGTCTCACCGGAAATCGGATCATACAACACGCAGATATAATGATCGACTTCTTGCTCGAG
Source organism: uncultured Gammaproteobacteria bacterium (assembly GCA_964386875.1). GTDB lineage: Bacteria > Patescibacteriota > Patescibacteriia > 2-01-FULL-39-33 > 2-01-FULL-39-33 > CAYLUK01. The sequence continues at coordinate 26,980 of CAYLUK010000005.1, read as the reverse complement.
TGCATCGTAGATCATATCCCACGGTTCGCCGGAAGATTCGTTAGAACTAATAAAAACTCCTGGGACGACGACAAGTCCATTCCCCTCCAAAATCGTTTCCGGAACAGGGCAGCCTGCCGACGCCATCACCACACTCATTGCAATAATCAAATTCCTTTTCATCACTCTTCTCCTTTTTTCTGGTTAGTGAATTTCATAAACAGACAATCCGATACAAATAGATCATCTGCTAAATTGTTAACTTGCGTTGCTCTAGGCATAATTATATCACGTATATGATATATTGTCAATAGTTATTGGCAATATATTATTGAATTTTAGCCAAATATTTTCAATATTAATAAATATAAAAAACGGAAGAAATCCGTTTTTTTATACTGTGTGTTTTCTGCGAAATTGCCGCGTCGCTCCCGCTGGTTGCTCCTTGCAATAACAGTTATAAAAAGTTTTTATCAGAAAAGCAGTGGCGCGATAATAATAGAAACAATCGCCATCAGCTTGATTAAAATATTTAAGGCTGGTCCAGCCGTATCTTTGAAGGGATCGCCGATTGTATCACCGACCACAGCTGCTTTGTGAGCATCACTGCCCTTGCCACCAAGATTATCAGCTTCAATGTATTTTTTGGCATTGTCCCAAGCGCCACCGGCATTGGCCATAAACACCGCCAGTAAAAACCCGGTGACAATCGCCCCGGCCAAGAGCCCTGCTAGGCTTGCCGGCCCCAGCCATAAACCCACAATCACTGGCACCACAACAGCAAGTAACCCAGGTAAAATCATTTGACGCAAAGCCGCGCTGGTCGAAATATTAATACATTTTTTGTAATCCGGCTCGGTCTCCCCAGCCAAGAGCCCTGAAATTTCCCGAAACTGTCGTCTGACTTCTTCCACCATCTGACCAGCGGCACGGCCGACCGCTTTCATTGACAGCGCTGCAAACACAAAAGGCAACACCCCGCCGATGAAAAGACCAATGATTGTATCCGGATTTATTAGATTGATAACATCAAGTTTGACGGCTTGACCAAATGACACTAGAAGTACCAAGGCAGTCAAAGCGGCGCTACCAATCGCAAAGCCCTTACCAACAGCAGCTGTCGTATTACCAACAGCATCAAGCGCTTCGGCTCGTTCTCTAGTTTCCGATCCCATGCCAGCCATTTGGGCAATGCCGGCGGCATTGTCAGCCACTGGCCCGTAAGAATCAGTCGCCAGCGTAATGCCGAGCGTTGACAACATACCGACGGCAGAAATCGCAATGCCATAAAGCCCGGCTAAGCGATGTGAAACATATATCGCAATTGCTACAGCGATGACTGGTACAACAGTGCTCATCATACCCAATGCAAGTCCGGAAATAATCGTCGTCGCCGATCCGGTTTGTGACGCCCGAGCAACATTCTGGGTCGGCTTATTCTTGTCAGAAGTATAATACTCTGTCACCAGTCCAATCACAATTCCAGCAATGAGTCCAGACAGCATTGCCCAGAAAATACTTAGATCTCCTACTATTTGCCAGATGACGACAAATGATGCAATCACCATTACTAACGCTGATGACCAAATACCCAAATTAAGCGTAGTGTGTGGCTTGGTTTTTAAAAAATTTATAACCACATTGCCAATAATGGCAGAGATAATGCCAATACCAGCTAATAGTAATGGCAACACCACTACTTCCGAGCCAAAAATCGGCAAAAACACCACCCCTAAAACCATCGCTGCGATGATGCTATCAACATAACTTTCAAATAGGTCTGCTCCCATACCAGCTACATCACCGACATTATCACCGACATTGTCAGCAATCGTCGCTGGGTTTCTCGGATCATCTTCGGGGATACCGGCTTCTACCTTACCGACCAAATCAGCGCCAACATCAGCCGCCTTGGTGAAAATACCACCGCCAACTCGGGCAAAGAGCGCGACGAGTGACGCACCAAAACCAAAGCCATAGATAATTTGTGGATCCTTAAATATCAAATATAAAATTGTTATTCCCAGAAGTCCCAGTCCCACCACTGACAACCCCATGACTAATCCGGATGAAAAAGCGATTTTCAATCCAGTAGTCAAATCCTGCTGACAGCCCTCGGCCGTTCTGACATTTGCTATGGTCGCAACCTTCATGCCGATAAAACCGGCCAGAGCTGATAAGACCGAGCCAATGACAAAAGCGATCGCCAGCTTCCAAGACATGGCCGGAACAATCAAAATAATAATGGCCAGTAAAATTACAAAAATTCCCAAAACCTGATATTCTTTCATTAGATAAGTCATGGACCCGCTTTGAATATATGAAGCAATGGTCTGGGCGCGGCTGTCATCTACTTTTTTATTTGATAACTGCCAAAACAACCAGCCGGCAAAGGCCAAGCCAATCAAAGCTGATAAAATAGCGATAAGTGGGATCAACATAAGTTTAAAATTATTAATAATATTTTTTATTTTAAATTATTACCCACATAAAATCAAGCCAGCCAAGCAAAAAGTCCCGCGACTGCGGGACTTTTTGCTATAAATATTTATTCTACTGGTTTTTCCGTTTCTTCCTGTTTTTTCTTATCTTTATTCTCTTTTTTATCGCCGTCTACCTCTTCAGACTCTTGGTCTTTCTGTTTGATTGTCTTTTTCTTTGCCGTTTTCTCTTTGTCGTCGATCTTCTCACCACCCTCTGCTTTTTCATTATCACCATTGTCTTTATCGTCAGTTAATTCTTCCACTATCTTTTCTTTTTTATCACTAATTTTTACCGCATCAGAAATTATATCCAACTTCCAGCCAGTTAGCTTGGACGCTAGTCGGACATTCTGACCAGCTTTACCAATTGCCAGGGACAACTGGTCTTCTTTGACTGTCACCACGGCTGATTTTTCCACGCTTTCATCCTTAGCATCTTTGAACTTGACTGATATCACTTTGGCCGGTGACATCGCATTAGTAATAAATTTAATCGAATCTTCATTCCACAATATAATATCAACCTTCTCACCATTTAGCTCATTGATAATTGTCTGAATCCGTGCTCCACGCTGACCCACACATGATCCAATCGGATCAATATTGTCATCATCACTGAAAATCGCTACCTTTGACCGATTGCCGGCTTCGCGGGCGACCGACTTAATGGTGATCACACCACTCGCTACCTCGGGAATTTCCATTTCAAAAATCTTGTTGATAATATCCTTATTAACACGAGAAACAACCAGCTGTGGTCCACGAGTAGTCTGCTCAACCGACTTGAGGTAGAACTTCATTCGGTTGCCAATACTATAACGCTCACGACTGACTTGCTCGTCGGGCGGTAAAATCGCTGTGGTATGACCCAAGTCAATGAGAACATTCCTACCTTCCCACCGTTGGACTGTGGCATTGAGCACTTGATGTTCAAGCTCTTTATATTCTGTATAAATGTTTTGTCTTTCTTCCTCGCGCAGTTTCTGAATAATAACCTGTTTGGCTGTCTGGGCGGCCATACGACCGAATTCACCCGGTACTTCAAGTGGCGTGACGATTTCATCGCCGACTTTGTACTTCTTAGCAATCTCTTTAGCATCCTTGAGCTGGATTTCTGTCTTGGGATTAAATCGTCTGACTTCTTCCTCATCTTCACCCTCACCCTCGATAGACACATAAGCTTTATCAGCTACTTTCGGTGCTTTGGCTATAACTGACTTTTTCTTGTCATCGTCATCCTCTACTAACTCATCAAAATAATCTTCCGGTAAATCCTCAACTACCGTCTTCACATCAAAAACTTTGACTCCGCCAGTTTTGGAGTCAAAATTAGTAATAATATTTTGCATTTTATTGCCAAAATCCTTACGAAAGGCAGCGGCGAGCGCCACTTCAATCGTCTGGATGACAGATTCTTCGGATAAGCTTTTTTCTTGGCAGATTTGTTGGATTGCCGCTTGGATTGGTGATTGAGACATATATTTTTTAAGAAATTAAAAAAATAATAAAATGAAAATTAATAAATAGCGGTAAAAAAATGACAGTATATATACTGTCATTGTTAATACCATTATATCATATAAAAATTAGGATGTCAACTCTGTGTAGTATAAATTTGACCAGTCGCTATAGGCGACTATTATTTACTCATAAAATTTCCTCAAAATTTGATGACTTATCAAAATATAACTTCTAAAATCATTAAAAATCAAATTTTCACCACAGGATCAACTGGTAATATCTTTAAACCAACGCAATTGGGCTTGATGAGAATCTTTGTCCAGTTCTACGCTGATGATGTCTAGTCGCCAGAAGTTGTCAATCTTTTTGTCCCGAAGATAAATACTAATCGCCTTGGTCAAATGTTGAATCTTCTCTTGATCAACCGCGATTTCAGGAAAGCCATACTCGCTTGAAGTCCGCGCCTTGACTTCAAAAAATAAAATCTGATCACCGTCTTGGGCGATGAGATCTATCTCGCCATAACGAGTATAATAATTCTTATCTAATATCTTGAGTCCTTTCTGAACCAAAAAACTGGTGGCCAGTTTCTCTCCTAGCTTGCCAGTTTTTATTTTATTATCATTAATCATAAGCTACACGCCATAAGCTATATGCTATTTTATCTCTTCTTCGGTAAATATTTATTGAAAAGCTTTTTCTGTTCCAAATTCTTTTTGGCACGTGGAATAATCTTGAATTGGTAACGCAGGATAAAATAAAGATAAATCAAAGCACTGATTCCCCACACCAATAGCCAAAACCGAGCCGACAAAATATAAACCCGCTCATAGCGAAACCATATCATGAGTACGCCGAGCAATCCAAAAATCAGCAGAAAAGAAAAATATTTGCCGTAGAGATCGCCGATTAGTCTTTCTGGCTTTTTAAGCTTCTGAAAAAATTTAATAAGAATAGCAATAATAACCATAATCGCAAATATTGCCAATAAAAAATAAATCGTGTTGATGTCAATGGCTGGTCGTAAACTAAAAAGCCGACTTGGCCGGAAAAAATTTATTAGGTTAAGTGGTAAGTCCATAAAGCATTAAAAATTATTTTATAAAAATTAAACCAAAGTGATAAGGACCAGCTTCAAACTCCTCAATTAATTGTAAGCCGGAATCTTGAGCATATTTTTTGAGCACTTCTTTTTTCGGCCGATCTTTAATCGGCGGACCAAAAGGTGTGCTCGTGCTAAGCCAGTCAATAATGAGTAGTTTGCCTTGCGGCTTGAGCAAGCGATAGGCCTCCTTAATTATAATGTCATCTTTTTCTGATTGAAACAAAACATTGACCAAAAAGGCAACGTCTAGATTTTCGTCAGGAATCTTGGTCGCGCCGATTATCTCAAGATTTGACCAAATGGTTTTGATATTTTCTGCTCCTACTTGCTTGATCTTGTTGTCAACCGCTTCAAGAACGGATTTAAGGATATCAACCGCATAGACCACGCCATCATCACCGACTAATTTGGCGATTGGGAACGAAAAATAAGCTAAATTTCCACAACCCAAATCAGCAACATGCATTCCAGCTTCAATGCCAACTTTATCAAAAATGTCAACATTAATTAATTCGTTTCCACCGAGGGTAGACATATTTTTTTAATAATTTAGTAATCAGTAACTCGTAACTAGTAATTAGTAATTGGTGAATTTATTATAACAGAATAATAATCAAATTTAAAGTAGTGGTGGTAGAAATAAAAAAGACCCTTAATGTTAAGGGTCTAAAATCCAGTAGCTTGTCGCATCACTCTGGCAATGTCATTAAAGCTGATGCCTTTTGAGGCAATCTCGTCTTGGTGAACCCAACAAAATGCTTCTACGCCTTGGTTGATGACCATCGGTACGCCGTCCATAATTTGGTAGCCGGCATTTTGGGCGGAAGACAACATTGGGCTCAAACCATTCCTTAATACTATATCACAAATTATGGCCCGTTGGGGGATGGCTTCCAACACCATTTGAGCTCGTCTCAAATTGCGGGCGATATTTTGGTCAGTCGCCGGCATAATGACTGACGCCAAAGCCGAATACTGCTCCAATTCTCCGGCTGAACCCTTGGTGGACACATTTATCACCGCATCGGCGTCCCTGACTTCATGGATTATTTCCACTTCGCCACCATATCTGACGCGTCGATTATATCCAATCTTGAAACAAAAAACAATTTTCTCGGATAGTGCTTTAGCTTTCTCTACTGTCCTATTCAAAATAACAATGTTCATGCCAGCCGACACTAAAGCAAAAGCCACAGCATTACATGTCCCGCCCGAACCCAAGATGACAGCTTTACGTCCGCTAATATCTTCGCCTCTGGCCGAAAACATCGCTTGCAAACTGCGGACAAATCCCTGCCCGTCGGTGTTGCGACCATAAAGCTCTCTCCCTTTCTTGGCAATGATATTGACTGCTCCAATCTTTCTGGCTTGATCAATAAAACCGTCTAAATAGCCGATGACTTTATCCTTAAACGGGACGCCGATGCCACCACCCGCATACTTGGAATCGTCTCTAAATACAGCCAAAATCTGCTTCAAATAAGCTGGATCAGCCACCAGCATTATCGCCCCATAGTCAAGACCAAGTTCTTCATAAACAGTATTCCACATCACTGGCGTCTTGGCTGGATAATCCTCGCCAACCAAAGTCAAAGTGTAACGACCAAATTCAAGATGATTTGGATTGCCCTCGGGATTAATAGCGTACCTCAATATGCCTTGTCTTATTAGCCCGTGAATCGTCATGGTGGTTCTCCTTCCGGTTATTTTTTGTATGAAAATTTCACAATCGTCACATAGTCATCATTAGTCAATTGACTGACTGGAATATTATATACTAGACCAAGGTGAAATTTCAATGATTTTTGATCTGACACATCAGGACTGGCGCCGACAAAATCATTGTCTTGAAACTCGCCAATCTTTTTGGCGACTGCGCCTTCAATAATAATTGACTTTGAAAAATCAGGATCAAATTGCGGCGCTAGTCCGGCCCAGTCAGCGCCAATCTTATCCAGCACTCTGGCTGTCACGGCTTGTCTGGGGCAATAGCCACGCAGTGCACCACACTCACGCTTGCCCGGACGAAAGACAACACTAATTTTCTCCTGTTCAAGTAAATCTTGATAAACACGACGAAAAGCCATCTCATCGGGATTAAGCTTTAACTTTTTATTAGTTAAAAGGTACAATGCGATTTTTATTTTTTGAATTAATGACATATTATATTCTCTTTCCTTAACTAATGAACAGATATTATTATAATGGAAACATAGCAAGAAGTCAATCAGTCTTGAAGTGTCGGAATAAATCTGATATGATGAGATGGTATTAAATTCTTAAAATAATCACCCATGAAAACTGATAATAAAATATATGACCTAGTCATTTTGGGCGCTGGTCCGGCTGGACTGACCGCCTCTATCTACGCTTCCAGATATAAACTTGATCATGTTATAATCGGTAAATCAATCGGCGGGTTAGCCACTGATGCTCACAAAATTTGTAATTATCCATCAGAAAAAGATATTTCCGGCTTTGAACTAATGGAAAAAATAAAGGATTGCGCTCTGCATGCGGGCGGCGAGATAGTGATGGATGAGATAATTGACATTGAAAACGAAAATGGAAGTTTCACCATAAAAACTAAGTTAGAAAAAACTTTTTTTACTAAAACTTTGCTTATTGCTAGTGGGACAGAAAGACGACGCCTTGACATTGATAATGAAAGCCAGTTCTTTGGCCGAGGAATTTCATATTGCGCCACGTGTGATGGTCCATTATTTAAAAATAAAACCGTCGCCGTCATCGGCGGATCAAACAGTGCCATCACAGCGGCGTTGCATTTGGCAAGTTTTGCACAAAAAGTGTATTTAATATATAGAAAAGACCAACTACGTGGTGAACCAGTCTGGATTGAAGAAGCCAAAAATAATTCTAATATAGAAATTATTTACAACACTAATGTGGTTGGTGTGGATGGCGACACTAAACTTCAAAAAATTACTTTAGATAATGAACACAATAATTGTTCAACTTTGGACGTTGACGGAATGTTCATTGAGATCGGATCAGTGCCAAAAACAGTCATCTATGACAAGCTTGGCATCAAACTTGATGAGAAAAAATACATTATCATCAGTCCTGATCAAGCAACAAGCATAGAGAAAATTTGGGCGGCCGGCGATGTGACCACTGGATCTAATAACTTTCGGCAAATTATAACAGCCTGTAGTGAAGGGGCGATTGCGGCCGAGAGTATCTTTAAATACCTGCAATTAAAGGGGTAAAAATCTTAAACCACCTCCAACTGTTCCTGGGTAACGCTGAAAGTTTCCGGGGGTCGCTTTCATCAACACTCTCTCGCTCCGGTTTTTTAAACTGGAATTGGATTGCTTCTACCAATCACTTCGCGCTCCCCTTAATACAAGGTGGGAGATTTTTAAAATATTCTGAAGAAACAAAAATATTGCCAGTTAGCAACATTTTTTTATATGAAATATAAATTATACTTTGAATTTTTTGGTCTTGGTCGTGCCGACTAGTTCACACTTGCCCCAATCAAGGCCTGCATTCTTTCTGTTATGTTGAACAATATATTTGTACACCTGAAGTGCGGCCTTAGCACCCTCACCGGCTGATATCACAATCTGCTTATAAGAGATGTCAGAACAATCTCCAGCGGCGAACACGCCTAGTAAAGAAGTTTCACAGTCGCGACCAATCTTAATCTCACCCTCTCGGTTCAACTTCACTAATCCTTTGAGCCACTGGGTCTTGGCTTCATAACCAATCTCGACAAATACACCATCAAGCTTCAACTCTTCGATTTGCCCCATGTCTTTGACATTGGATAGCACAACCGAACTTACTAATTTCTGACCTTTTATTTCTTTGACTGCGGAACAACAATAAAATTTTATATTTTTTATTTTTTTTACTCGGTCAATAAGATACGGCACGGCCGTAAACTCATCACTAATATGAATCAAGTAAACTTCCTTGGCAATTTTTGACATATACTCGGAAGTTTCAAAACCAGAATTACCACCACCAACGACGCCAACGATTTTATTTTTAAATAATGGACCATCACACGTGGCACAATAAGATACTCCTCTACCCTTGAATTTATTTTCTCCCTTCACGCCAAGTTTTCGTGGTGACAAACCAAAAGCCAAAAGTACTGCTTGGGCAGTGTACTGTTGATTGTTGGTTTTGACGATAAATAATGACCCCTTCTTTTCTATTTTCTCCACTTCGTTGATTAAAAACTCAACGCCCCACTTTTCAGCTTGACCCTTAAACTTATTCATCAAATCAAAGCCGGTGGTAAAATCAAATCCTGGATAATTTTCTACTTCATTAGTCAGTGATGCTTGACCGCCGACATCCATACTAACGACTAAAGTTTTCAGCTTTCGCCGAGCAGCATAAATACCAGCTGTCAGTCCAGCTGGACCGGCGCCAACAATCACTAAGTCATATTTTAAACTACTATTAGATATATGTTTATATTTTATACCCTATTTAACTTTTCTAGCAACTCACTTTTGGTTTGGACGCCAGTCATAATATGAATTGGCTGGCCACCTTTGAAAATTATAATCGTTGGCACTGACATAACATTATATTTTTGGGTCATGTCAGGATTCTGATCAATATCCAAAACACCAACTTTGAACTTGTCACCCACTTCTTTGGCGAGCTCGGCAATAATCGGCTCTTGCATCTTGCATGGCCCGCACCAAGTGGCAAAAAAGTCCACTAAAACCGGCTGATCGCTTTTTAATACTTCAACCTCAAAATTTGAATCGAAAAAAGTAATTTCACTCATAAGTAGTTAATTAATTTATTAGTTTCTAATTACTTAGGATTAATTATAACTGATTACCGCAAAAAAAGTAAGGACGCCACAATGACGTCCTTACAATTTTGAATATTTTGCGATTTAATAATCCTATAAGCTTTATACCATCAGCTACAAACCAATCTATGGCTGAAGGATTTCATCCTGATTGCAATTTTCTCCGGCGCATATTACAACCGAGCTGACATATGGATATTGCAGTAATGTCCGTTCTATTTGTGATCTCACAGCGCTGACAGCGCAAGAACCACCGATATTATTCAAATTATCGCTTAATTTAATAGTTGCCACACTGCCGGTCGCATCAACTCGGATCAAATATGTGCCAGCCGGAATATTGCTGATCCAGCCGGCTAATTTTTCTTCATCAGTCAAGGGCAAAAGCAAACCTTTGACGGTATTAACCACATCAGAATCATATTTCTTTTCTACTTCTCGCTCCAAAGCATAAACTTTAGCGCAATCAGTGGCTCCCGGGTCTTTTTGCAAATTACTATAAAAAGCGGTAATTTTAACTGTTTCTGCTTGATTTTGCGATTCTGCCTCGCTGATTATATTTATTTGACCCGGTTGCTGTTGATCATCAACTACTACATTAATTTCGTTAGTATTGGCATTTTGATTGGAATTTACTCCTAATTGGTCTCCAGCATCACGATTAAAATACCAAATTCCCAAAACTATAATGATAATAATGACAATTGTAGAAATAATTGTGCTATTTTTTGATTCACCTTCCAAATCGTCATTTTGGCTATAAGGAGATCTATTGCCTGAACTATCAACCAGCCCCGGTTCAAAGGACTTTGGGGGTTGGACTGATTGAGCTTGTTTCTCTTGAGTTATTGGCTGTTGTGATTTTGGTTCAGTTGTATTTTCTGACGCAATCGGCTGTGCTGGTTTTGATTCTACTGAACTTTGACCAAAATTAGCTGAATTATTGCTTGACTGAATATGATCATCACTTGACTCTTGACTGTTAAACCCAAAATTTTGTTGGTCTGGGGTGGTCTGATTGCTGTTTGGAGAGCTCATTGGGGATGAAATTGGTAGGGTGGGCTCTGATGAAGGTTGAGAATTATGATCAGAGCTGTAATTCTTATTTTCTTCCATAATTTTGATTATTTAATTATATCCTCCGTTTTTATCTTCTTATCGACCTAAATATTATTAATAAACTAAGTATATATAAATTAAAATAAAATTGATAAATCTTGGCTTTATTTTAACATTCGACTAGTCTTGTTGGCAACCCAGCCTAGAAGTAAAAAGGTTGGTATAATATAAGGAAATACACCATAAAATGTATCGCTGACCGAATAAGATTAACTATTAATGGCAATAAAAACTTAAACACAGAATAATATGGCTAAAATAACTAAAATACAGCCCTGCCAACTAACAAGCCGACACATCCAACCTTATTCTTTAAAAAACAATGTTTTTTTATATACAATTAGTGGTGGACCCAGTGGGAATCGAACCCACAGCCTCATCCATGCCATGGATGCGCGCTACCAATTGCGCCATGGGCCCTCCTTAATTAAATGGTATGTGTTTAACACTATATTATCTTACACTTTTTAAAGATATTATTCAAATGCTTGATTATTGACTAAAATTAAATAATAATTTGAGATGGTTTTTGATGTGATATATTGTCTAGACGAAATAATTATACTAGATTCATCTTTTTTATACTTCTAAAATGTACTTCATGTGAATTGTGTAAATATTGGCAAAATTGGATAAAATGTAATATTGTGACTATAAATTATAAATAGTGAAAAAAGGTTTAAACATCCTTACTATTATTATGGATAAAATGAAAAAAATTATTGGTAAACTTTGTATCAAAATTGAAATTGGTCTTTCTACTAAAAACAACTAAATTTGATAAAATATTCAACGATTCATAAAGATTCGTCTTTTTTTATGCTTAAAATCATTAATTTTATATGAAGTATAAATATATTGATTTAAAAAAATTATTTTTTATATTAAATTAAGATTTGTCTAGACATGTCTAGACAAATCTTTGTTTAAATCGTGATTTATAAACTAATAAGGTCTAATGATAAATAGTAGCAAAAAATAAAACCCGCGTAAACACTAGTTGACGCGGGACTAATAAACTCTGTATTGGTTATCAGCTAAACACGACTATTGCAATTATTAACATATAAAAGATAAATGAAAATATCGCATATAATTTAATATTTTCGGTGACATCGACGACATCGCCGCCGACGATAGCAGCGGTGATGCTAACAGCGATGGCGACGCCGGTGGCGGCACCACCCATGAGAGTGGTGGCGACGACGCCGCCGGCGGCACCCATGAGAGCGGTGGCGACGACGCTGGCAATGATGACTGAGGCAGTGATGATGGCGGCGAATTCATATTTTCTTTTCCACATAAAGATATTAGATATCACCATTGATGTGGCTGCTAACGTCAAAAAAATATCAATTACAAACTTTCGCTCGCTTTGACCGGGGTGTTCATAAGCTGTCTTTTCTGCCCCAATCAATGGTCGCCATCGCTCGACTCGTTCCACCCGCACATTGCCATTTTGATCAACTTCTATCTTTTCTTCTTCAGCTAAAATTGAGAAAGAAGCAAAAAAAAATACTCCAATTAGCAATGACCAAAACGCTGTTTTCATGACTTGTTCCTTTCGGTTGTTTTGCCTTTAGGGGGGTTGTTTTCAATTGAAATGTTCAATAGAATATTGTATCATATTGGTATTGATTTGTCAAATATATTTTTTGTAATATTTTTGGCTAAATTATAATGCTTTACAAAAAGTCGTAAAATGTGTTGTAATTTATTGAAACATTAAGATTTGTCTAGACATGTCTAGACAAATCTTTTAGATATATCATAATATGTCTAGAGAAAGACGCATAAATCAAAAAAATTAATGTTAAATATATATGTATTAGCTTAATTTAGATAGATATTAGAGTAAATGTCTATTTGACTAAAAACTTAAAATGTATTATAATTTGATGAAATACTACGATTTGTCTAGACATGTCTAGACAAATATCCACAGAAATCACAGCTTATCCACTGTTTTATATTAACAAAAGTGGATGAAGAAGTATTATTTTCAGGCTGGTGGTTTGAGGTGGCTTAGGCATATCACGCGAATATAAATCTCATCAAAGTACAAATGGTGAGATTTTCTTTTTAACAAAAACTGCTTCAAAAAATTGAAGTAGTTTTTTGTTTGGTATCACCGGCAGGAATTACACCCCATCACCTTTCACTCTTATCTCCCCGGCAGGAATCGAACCTACGTTTAGCCCTTAGGAGAGGCTTGTTCTATCCACTGAACTACAGGGAGACAAGGGTGAAAGGTGAGAGGAGCAGACCTGCGTTTAAACATTAGAAAAGACTAATTCTATTTATTAAACTATGGGAGACAAAAATCACACTTGAAAATAACTCAAAAATATAGTAAAATACTATCAAATAGCTTTGTGTCAACAAAGCAGATTTCTTAACAATTTTACCAAATTTTTTATGCAAATTCAATGGTTCGGCCAATCGTATTTTAAAATCATAGTCAAAAACAATGGCGACGATGTCATCATTGTCACTGACCCGTTTGATAACAGCTATGGTCTTAAAGCGTCCAAAACTTCGGCTGATATTGTGACGATTTCACATGATCATAATGACCACAACAATCTTGACGCGATCAAGGGTGAATCATTTATAATCGACAGTCCCGGTGAATATGAAACCAAGGGTGTTTTTATTTATGGCATCCCGGCTTGGCATGATGACAAAGAAGGTCAAGAGCGAGGCAACATCACGATCTATCGGATCAGCGCCGAAAACATGAACCTTGTCCATTTAGGCGACTTGGGACACGAGCTAAGCGACGAACAGCTGGAGAAAATCGGCGACGTGGATATCTTGCTTATTCCGGTCGGTGGCACTTTTACAATTGACGCCAAAAAAGCCAATGACATTATTTCTGAAATTGAACCGCGGATTGTGCTCCCAATGCATTATGACTTGCCAGGACTGAAATTTAAATCCGGTGAAAAACTAGACGACATAGATAAATTCCTCAAAATCAGTGGCCTGCCATCAGAAACAATGGATAAGTTCAAAATCAATAAAAAAGATTTGCCCCAAGATGAGACAAAAGTGGTAGTTTTAAATTCTTAAATTCCTACAAATATACATCTTCCCACGAATATACTAATCAACTACGAATCTATAAATTTATTTTCTTAATTTTTTATTTTATTCACCCCATGGAATATAGTAAGTTATTCCACCGGGTAAACTTTCAACTTTTAATTTAATTTCTTATCCAAACCCATGCCGTCAAAGAAAAAAACAACTATAAAAAAAACTACGCGCACAACTGCGACGCGAAAAAAAACAGTGCGGAAGAAAACCGCTCCAAAATCAGCCACGCCAAAATCCGAAGTAAAGTATATCAACATTAATGAGCCGGAAGCTGAAGTCAAAAACAGATTGCTTTGGCTATCAGTCAGCATTTTAGGAATCTTGCTGTTGATGTTTTGGTTTTGGACGATGAAGCACAATATAATGAAACAACAGCAGGATCAAAATGAAACACGCCTCGGCACTGAAATTGAAAAGACCATCAGCGATTTAAAAAATATCTTGGATAACGCGCAAGACTTAGCCGGCCAAGCCAGTGACGCCTTTGGCGAAAAGACGCAAATAGAAAGATTGAAAAATGAAATTTTGAGTGACATCCAGCTCAATATGGACAGCAACAAGTGGCCACAACACACCTCCGAGATAACTGGAATATCATTTCACTATCCACCCAGCTGGTATAAAAGCGAACTGCTTGGAGCTGCAGCCATCACCAGCTATGAGTCCACCACCAGCACGCCGGCAGTGCTCGCTCGGATAAGCATTAGTCGGCACTCACCAGCAGACTTTGATCAAGTTGATGATCTTGCTGGCGACCAGTATATTGTCAGCGACGAAAAAATACCAGAAATAGACACAGCCAATAAAAATATCACTGATAGTGTCAGATACGACAATAAGACATTAGATGAAAAAGATATTAACTACATAATATTCTTAACTCACAAGGGCTCGCTCTATGAAATAGAAGTCTTCGCCAGAAATGGCCGAGATTTATTTGAGCCAATCATTAATCAAATCATATCAAGTATTAAATTTTTATAAATATTATGACTGCCAAACCAAAACCGACGATTGAAAAATCCAAAACTCAAAAAAAACCAAAGGAAAACAAAAGCAAAGCAACAAAGCCGGAAATAATTAATCCTCAAGACAAACAGCCACTAGGCATAACAAACCAAACCATCAACAACGAAGTCCAGCAAAGCTATTTGGATTATGCCATGAGTGTGATCATCTCCCGCGCCCTGCCTGATGTCAGAGACGGCCTCAAGCCGGTTCATCGTCGGGTGCTTTATGCAATGTGGGACATTGGTCTCAAAGCCAATGCCAAATTTCGCAAGTCAGCCAATGTCGTCGGTGAGGTGATGGCCAAATATCATCCGCATGGTGACTCGGCAATTTATGATACGATGGTTAGAATGGCCCAGGATTTCTCTCTGCGCGATCCGCTGGTCAATGGTCAGGGAAACTGGGGTTCAATGGACGGGGATGGGGCGGCGGCGATGAGATATTGCATCACCGGTGATGCTTTGATTTTGACTGACAAGGGAATTATGCCGATCAAAGAAATATCGCAAAAACAAGAAGCCAAAATTAATTTGAAAGTTCTCAACTACCAAGGCAAGGCAATCAAAGCCAGCAAGTTTTTTAATTCCGGTCAGCACAGCATTATTGACATAACCACCAAACAAAAATATCAGCTCAAGGGAACACATAACCATCCGGTATTGGTCTGGGGTGTGAATGAATTTGGCCAACCTGATTTCCGCTGGAAACTTTTAGCCGACATTACGGACAATGATTATGTCTTGATCAATAGAAAGTCGGCGCTGTTTGGACAGACAGATATTGATTTGAAAAAATATTATCCCGCCGACAACAAAAAACAAAAAGACATAAAGCTACCGCAAAAGATGAATCGGGATTTAGCGTTCCTTTTGGGCACGCTGGTAGCTGAAGGAAGCTATCACCGGAAGCAAATACTATTTAGCAATCAAGATTTGGATTTTTACAATCAGGTAAAAAGAATAATCTTACAACAATTTGGCAATGTCCAGCTTTATGAGCGAGAAATAAGCGGTAATTGCCGAGAGTTAAGTATTTATCATCAACAGGCAGTTAAATTTCTGACGAACATTGGACTGCTGGCAGAAAAATCAGACAAAAAGGAAATTCCATTTTCAATTTTGCTGTCTTCCAAAGAAACTATAGCGAATTTTTTGACCGGCCTTTTTGAGGGCGACGGGTCAGTCAGCTACAAAGAGGACAAACGCCACGCGGGCAAGTCAATTGAATTGACTTATAATTCCAAAAGCAAAAATTTAATCAGGCAACTGAAAACTGTCTTGTTGAATTTTAATATTGTCACTACCGCTCCCTACCGAGACAAAAGAAACGACTGCTTGAAGCTGATCATCTCTGGAGTAGAAAACATCAGTCAGTTTCAACAGCAAATTGGATTTTTCTCCAGTCGGAAAAAGGGCGTGTTGTCTAAAATAGAAAAAATGAATAAATCAAGAATGAGCCAGACCGACCTCATCCCCTATTTAAATAATTATTTACGAGAAAATTATCCCAATAACTCTTTCATCAAAAGAAATAACTTTGACCGGTATAACAACTTAGAAAAAAATTATGCCAAGCTGTCGGGGATTTTGAATAAGCGAGATGTGAAGATGATAAGCTGGCTGATAAAGCATAAATTCTTTTTTGACCGCGTGGAATCTATCATTAGGCCAAAAGATAAACAAGCAGTTTACTCGGTCAAGGTGGACAGTGATTGTCATTCATTCATTGCCAACGGATTTGTCAATCATAATACCGAAGCCAAGTTACAAAAAATCGCCGAGGAGATGATATTTGACATTGAAAAAAACACCGTCAACTTTGTGCCCAACTATGACGGCGCCCACCAAGAACCCCGAGTGTTGCCAGCCAAATTACCAAACCTGCTGATCAATGGCACTCAAGGTATTGCCGTGGGCATGGCGACCAATATCGCACCTCACAACTTGGAAGAAATAGTGGACGGCACGATTCATTTGATTGACAATCCTGACTGTACTGTTGATGATTTAATGAAATACATCAAGGGTCCGGATTTCCCGACCGGTGGCATTGCTTATAACACCAATGATATTAAGCAAGCCTATGCCACGGGCAAAGGCGGCATTGTGACAAGAGCTAAGACTGATATTGAAGAGACAAAGAACGGAGTTTTTAGAATCATCGTATCAGAGGTGACTTATCAAACCAACAAAGCTAATCTATTGGAAAAAATCGCCGAGCTGGTGCGGGACAAAAAAATTGAAGGCATCAGGGATCTGCGTGACGAGTCTAACAAAGACGGAGTCAGAGTAGTGATTGAGCTGAAAAAGGATACTTACCCCAAGAAAATTTTAAATCAACTGTTTAAGCATACCCAGCTCCAATCAACTTTTCATTTTAATATGTTGGCGTTAGTTGACGGCATCCAACCCAGAGTATTGAATGTGAAATCGGTGTTGGAAGAATATGTGAAACATCGACAAGAGGTCGTCACTCGGCGGACTCAATATGACCTGGACAAAGCCAAGGAGCGAGCTCACATCTTGGAAGGATTGGTATTGGCGTTGTCAAAAATTGACCAAATCATCAGCACGATCAAAAAATCCAAAGACCGAGAACAAGCTCGGACCAATCTGATGACAAAATTTAAACTAAGCGAGCTACAGGCCGTGGCAATCCTGGAAATGCGGCTGCAACAACTGGCAAACTTGGAACAGATTAAGGTGGAAACAGAATTGAAAGAGAAAAAGAAGCTGATCAAGGAGTTGAGTGAGATATTGAACTCACCGGCTAGAATAAAAAATATTATCAAAGACGAGCTTAAAGAACTACGTGAAAAATACGGCACGCCTCGGCGGACTGTGATCGTCAACCACGGCGTAGACAGCTTCAGTATGGAAGATTTGGTGCCGGATGATGAGATAATCGTCACTGTCACCAGAGATGGCTACATCAAGCGTCTGCCACCGGACACCTTCAAAACGCAAAGCCGTGGTGGCAAAGGCGTTATTGGTCTGACCACCAAAGAAGAAGACACTGTGGAACATTTCTTCCTGACTTCCACCCACGCGGATATATATATGTTCACTTCCCGCGGACGCGTGTTCAAGCTCAAGGGCTATGACCTGCCTCAAGCGTCTCGAACCGCCAAAGGGCAAGCTTTGGTCAACTTCTTGCAACTGGCGCCAAACGAAAAGGTGTCGGCAATTTTGCCGTCCACAGAAATTGAAAATGATAAATTTTTGGTGATGGTGACCAATAAGGGAACAATTAAAAAAACACCGATTGAGGACTTTACTAATATACGGACATCCGGTCTAATCGCGCTCAAGCTCAAAAACGGCGACAACTTAGAATGGGTCGTGCCGTCGCAAGGTAATGAAAACATCATCTTAGTGACCGGTGGCGGACAAGCGATTCGCTTTAAAGAAGCTGATGTACGGGCGATGGGCCGAGCCGCTTCCGGCGTGCGGGGCCTGAAGATTAAAGGCGAGGACGAAATTGTGGGGATGGGCATTTTTGATCCGAAAGTGGATTCAACCGCCAAGCTGATGGTGATTATGGAAAAAGGATATGGCAAACAGACCAAGCTTAATGCTTACAAGGTACAAGGTCGTGGTGGCTCGGGTATTAAAACCGCCAAAATCACCCCCAAGACCGGTAAGATTGTCAGTGGTACTGTGGTGTATGGCGATGACAGTGATTTGATTGTTATCTCGCATAAAGGACAGGTCATCCGTTTGGCAGTCAAAGGCGTTAATGTGCTAGGTCGCGACACCCAAGGCGTGAAAGTGATGAGATTCAAAGACCCGGCTGATACCGTGGCGAGTGTGACGTTGATATAGTTGAAAGTTAAAAGTTAAAAAATATAAAGTTTTGATGGAGAAATAATTGCAAAGTTAATTTTATTTTTATCTAAATAACCAAACAAACACATGGAAGAGCAAAACAATCAACAATTTAATGAGCCAATTCAGAGCTCAAAAAACATCTGGTTAGTGGTCATCATCGCTGTCATTATCACAGCTCTAATTATTGGAGGCGCAGTTTACGCTTGGCAACGACTGAATTCACAATCAATGGAGCAAACTTTGCAACGACAGATCACAACGCTACAAAATCAGATTAATGAGCTTCAACAAGCGCAGCTTGATCAGGATCTGCCAGACAATGATAATGATAATTTAACGACTTATACAAATAATAATTTAAAATATTCAATACAATATCCCGAATCTTGGAAAATACTTGAACTTCAAGGTGATTTAAACCAATCGATTCTAATCGGTCCGAACCCAGAGTTGCCAGGTATAATACAAGGTGATACTGATGAAACTTATATCAACATTCATATTGGTGCTGTGGCCATCTCTGGCAGATCTGTAGAACAAGAAATAGAAAGATTTAGAGAAGTAAGGGCTGATTACTCTTCAGAAGGAATAATTAAAGTTGCGAACCAAAATGCATATCAATTCACAAACTCAGGAACTGACTCAATGGATGTTATTCTTGTTCCACATAATGGTGAGCTGTATTACATTTTTTATGATAGCAATAAGTTCATAGAAACCCAGGAGTCAATTTCTACATTTAGATTTATAGATTAAATGATTTAAAAATCAGAAAAGTATGAAACTATATCATGGATCAAAAAATGGGAGATTGGATATAATCAGAAAAAGCCAAGCAGAAGCCGGGGAGGGAGTGACAGTGCCGGAAGATGAACTGCTAAATGCAATCTATTTAACTCCTAACTATGGCTTTGCTTTGGCTTGTGCCGCCAGACCAGAAGGGCTGACCACAATTAATGAACAAAATGGCAAGATTGAATTTGAGAATTCTGAACTATTTGACCCTGATGCCGAAATTTATATTTATGAAGTTGAGGTGGCAAAAAACCAGCTAAGACAAATTGACGAACAATAGTATGTAGTTGAAAACATAGACGAAATTAAACCAACCAACAGATTTGTGCATCGAGCGATAGATATTGAAAGATATTATGAACTCAAAAATTGGAAAAAAGAAAATACAGAAACAAGTAGTGAATTTAAAATTTAGAAAAAAAAGCCGTTGGACAAACCAGGCAAATGGAATTGCCACGTCGCTCCCGCTGGTCGCTCCTCGCAATGACATTAAAAAAATACTTTCTACTTTCAAACTTTTAACTTTCAACTAAACACCCATGCTCACTTACCTCCTCCTTATTCTCGGCTTTGTCTTTCTGGTCAAAGGAGCAGACCTGTTAATTGACGGGGCATCGTCAATCGCTAAAAGACTACACGTGTCTGACCTGTTTATTGGCCTGACAGTCGTGGCTTTTGGCACTTCGGCGCCGGAATTAATAATCAACCTTATCTCCAACTTTAATGGCTCGGCTGATTTAGCCATGGGCAATATCATCGGCGCTTGCATTGCCAATATTCTATTGATTGGTGGGATAGCGGCGATGATCTATCCGATTAAGGTCAATAAAAGCACATCTTGGAAATCAATCCCGCTGGGCATAGTCGTTATTGCCCTATTTTTTTTCTTAGTTAATGACGCAATGCTTAGGCCGGCCGGTGAATCCATACTCTCTCGCTTTGACGGTGTAATTTTGCTGTTATTTTTTGCAATTTTTATTTATTACACTTTCGGCATTAACCGGCTCAAAGGCGAAGAAAATATCAGCTTTGAAAAAAAGACAACTTATCTGTCAGCCGTCTATATCCTACTAGGAATCGGTGGCCTGATCTTGGGTGGCAATATGGTGGTCAAATATGCCGTAGAAATTGCCAGAAGCTTTGGCTTAAGCGAAGCCATGATCGGCCTAACAATTATTTCAATCGGCACCACCTTGCCAGAACTCACTGCTTCAGCAATTGCGGCGTTTAAAAAAAGCGCCGACATCGCCATTGGCAACATTATCGGCTCAACTATTTTCAATATCTCATTCATCTTGGGTATTAGCGCTTTGATCAAACCAATGATATTTAACAGTCTGCTCAATACTGATATCTTGATTGCTTTGAGCGCAATTGCTCTGTTGTTTTATTTTGCGCTTGTCGGCAAAAAGAAAAAATACATTGACCGCTGGGAAGGGATAGCGCTATTTTCCGCCTATCTATTGTATATTGTATTTTTGACTTGGCGGGGATGATGTGGCAAACGGCTCTTATGGTGCATAAAAAATCACCTCACTGACAAGTGAGGTTTTTATAACTATGAACTTTATAAAACATATAACATATCTTTTTAAAATATATTTTTTTATTTTCTTAATTTTTTACTTCTCAATAATCTGCCAGCCGGATTTTTTTAGTCGGTAATTCTGCCAAAGTAGTCCACTAGAAACCAGGGCGAGGAAGATTATTATGACTAGTAGATATTTATTTATTCCCTCAAGCATTCCGACGATAAGAGATGAGAAATTTTGAGACTGGGCTTGAGCGCCTTTGACCACTCCTGACTCAAGCACTAAGTCGCTCGCGTAACGAGGCAAAACTCGATAGCCACCAGTAGTCTGCGAGACAATGCCAATGACAGTAATACTATCTCCCTCTTTAATGTCAAGGTTATTAATATTGATACCGGTAAATTTTTTGATATAAATCTTGGCTTCTTCAGTGTCATCATCAATATAAATATAACTGCCACGAATTTCCACCACTTCACCAGTGATAATGACTAAACTACCTTCTGTTTCTTCGCCAATATAGGTGGCATCAATCTGATACGGCTCAAGCTCTTGATCGTGACTCAAGATGTTAATATTGTCTCTGCCCTTAATCTTGATCCGCTTTTCTCCACCGGCTTCTGATATCTCGCCGGTCACTTCAATATAATCACCAGTTTTCAAATCAGGAAAATCTTTGCTGTAGCAATAAATTTGAATACCGGTCCCAAGGCCTTCAGCGGAGTAAAAAATATAAAAAATCTGTGTACCCAAAACCCCCGGCTCAACCGACACTATACCTCTTTTTCCAAGTCGCGAATATCTGACAGATCAATGGTGAATATTCCACTAGTAGCTCCCGTGGCTGAAGACTCACTGCCGGCTCCGACAAATACATTATCATCACCTGGTGTCAAGGCTGAAGTCCAGCTCCAACCGCCCCACTGGTCAAGCGCATAAGAGAATCCTTCTTTGACACCGAGATAATCTACCTGATCAATATTCTGACCGGTGGCGTCAAACAGCCGGACTGAATCAGTATCATTATTAAGAGCTAAATTGGTTTCTGATCGAGCAAACACTTGATATTGCCCTGCTTTAATCATGGTGTGTTCAATCTGATATGGCCGACTGCCTCCGTCTATATCATCTAAGTGCCAACCAATCAAGTCAATGTCCCAGCCATTAGGATTAAATACTTCCACAAACTCGCCCTCGGCATCCAGACCGGCCGGATTAGGCAAAATTTCTGTAATTAAAATTTGTTGAAACTCGCTATCGGAGTCAAAATCCTCCAAGCCGACATAAATAATCTGTTCGGCGGTGTCACTAGCTCCGACCCGATCCAAAACCGTCAAATATATTTGATAAGTTCCTGCCTTTTCATACCAATGGGTGACAAGTGGCTCAGTGCTAGTGGTGCCATCGCCAAAATCCCAAATAAATTCAAGCTTATCGCCGTCTGGATCATAAGATTCACTACCATCAAAATCTATCTCATCACCAATACTGACGCTGTCCGGCTCGACAGTTATCAGGGCAATTGGCGACTGATTTTTGTGTTCAATAATATTTGCATCTCCCGGAGTTACTTCGCTAGTCCAAGACCAATCACCTGACTCATCGCGAGAATATGACTCGCCTTCTGATGCTGAAGCATATTCTCGGTTGTCAATTAAAGTTGAGTCCAGCCAATACAAATTGACCGATTCAACACCAGAATTATTGAGCGCAATTTTGGAAATACTTCTTGAAACCACAAAAAATCCGCCTGGATTTATAGTCGCAGTTTCAATAACATAACGTTTGGTGCTGTTGTCGCCCAAAATCCAGCCACTCAAATCAACCAAACCAACGCCAATATTTAAGAGCTCAATAAACTCACCGTCAATATCATTGCCCTCGGGATTAGGCATTATTTCATTGATAATAATCTGATCTGAATAATCTCCTAAGGGTAAATCTTGGTCAACTTCATCAGCCGACTGGCTAATTATATTGCTGGCGCCTTTGGTGACTGACATAGTGACAGAAAAATCATTCTTATTATTATTAGTATCACGACCATTGACTTTCCGAGCAATTGAATTGGGGTCATTAGTTTGTGGAGCATTGTCCGACACATTGCCGTCAGCCCAGTTGCCATAAGATACTTCATCAATCACATTGTCAGCCGGATCCTCAAGGGTGATGATGTCGCCACTGTTGTTGAGCTGGCTCCGCAATTTTTCAATCACGATAAATCCATAGGCAGATATCACACCTGATAACGGAGTTTGAGTAAAGGTACCGTCTTTAATTACCCAATCAACTAGATCAATGTCGCCACTAGTGTTATTGAACAGCTCAATCCATTCACTTTCGCCGGAGACTGGATCAGCCACAAATTCGTTGACTACAATATCACTGGGTTGATACTCAAACGGTGGTTCAAGACTGGGGCTGACCACTCTCAGTTCCAAGGTGTCACTGTCGGTACCGCCGTCGTCATCGGTCACAGTCAAAGTGACTATAAAAACTCCTTTACTTAGATAGGTGTGAGTCGGACTTTCGTCTATGACACTGCTGCTACCATCGCCGAAATCCCATCCGAAACTAATAATAGACCCGTCACTGTCTATGGAAGCATTGCCGTCAAAATATGCTGTCTCGCCGAGCTCCACTTCCTGATCAGCTCCAGCTTCAGCTGTC
This sequence comes from uncultured Gammaproteobacteria bacterium, assembly GCA_964386875.1. GTDB lineage: Bacteria > Patescibacteriota > Patescibacteriia > 2-01-FULL-39-33 > 2-01-FULL-39-33 > CAYLUK01. Next base: position 3,086 of record CAYLUK010000005.1, on the reverse strand, counting down.
GGTAGATTATTAGCCGTGGAGTAAACGCTATTTTCTGCTCTAGGCGTACCGCCAGCGCTAGCGCTATACTGCCAGCCACCACTAATTCGTTCCATGGTCCGCTTGTCTGTATTATCACCGAACGGCCAGCCACCGGAAGCATCAACAACATCAATTAAATTACCCAAGTCGTCTTTTAATTCCACCACCTCACCGCTATTTGACAAGGCGCCGCTATAAATCTGGTCAGCCGTTATATTAGGCACACTGTCATCGCTCGTCCGCTCCAACAAAAAATATCCTTGACTGGCAATTACGCCGGACAAGGATATGGCCGGCGACCCGTCTTGGGCTGATAATATCCAGCCAGATAGATCAATCACGCTACCGGTGTTATTATGAAGCTCAATCCATTCATGATTGGCAGAAACCACTGTGCCCATCCAAGCCAGCTCACTAATTACAACATCTTGGGAGCTGACAGCCAAAGAAGAATCAACCAAACAAAAAATCCCTGTCAAAATTATGGCAGAGACTAGATAAGACCGAAGTGATATTATGAACATACAATTCTAGTTTTTAATCAAATAGCTGACCTTCAGTCAGACGTTTAAATCTAATGACCGTCTTTCTTAAATTATCGTTTCTTGGTATTTCATCTATTCTATCATCTTCAATCATAGCGACAATCTCAGTCCCTAGATACTCACGGTTTGACCCCTGGATGACCTTGGCCTTTTGAATCATCTGGATTAGCTCACGCAAAGTATCGGCTTGACCAAACCCTTGACGATCAGGGTCAAGGTTGTCCTCGGCTTCTTGAGCGCCGCGTCTGGCCATCGCTTCTACCTCACTCCATTTTTGAACTTTCGGCTCTCTTTCCATTGATATCGACATAGATTTATAATAATTTATATTACTTATAATTATAGCAAACAATTATTTAATTGACAAAAAGACATATTTTAGCTATCTTTTAAGATAGTAAGTGAATAATTTTAGCCCAGATGGTGAAATTGGTAGACACGCCAGCCTTAGGAGCTGGTACCTTCGGGTGTGAGAGTTCAAGTCTCTCTCTGGGCATAAACCAAAACAAATTCCTCTAGACATAAAATAAAAAGAGATAAACATTCTCTTTTTTTGTGCTATAATTTGTGCTATAATATATAAAAGAAATAATTAATAACAACCATATGAACCAAAACCTCTATGTCAAAAACCCAAGGATTATTGATCTGATAATCAAGTATTCCGGCGGACTGATAAAAAGTCCCAAGCAGGCCAGTATTTTATTAATTGTCATCTCAATCGTAGTAATTGCTATTTCAGTTGTAATTGTCGCCAATACAATCAATGAAAAAAACATTGACTATCCGCTGACTCAATCCGAGATAGATGACGGTATAACAAACAAATAAATAAATATCATATGAAAACACCCACAAAAAAAAATCATCAGGACGGTTTTACTTTAGTTGAACTACTGGTAGTAATCGCCATTATCTCGCTGTTAATGAGTCTGTCATTAGTGGCATTCAGCTCGGCCAGAGACAAAGCTTCTAACACCAAAAAAATAACCGATGTTAAGGCCTATACAAATGCTCTAACACTGTATTACGAAGATTATGGTGAGTATCCGGGAAATAATGATTGGATTTGCTTGGGCGATTATGCCGATGACAACTGCTGGAATGATAACAACACCCCCGAGAATAGCACTATAAACACCGCCCTGTCTCAATATCTGCCATCATTGCCGATCAGTGAACTTTCATGTGGTCGAGAAGGATATGTATATCAATTACAGCCCAACAATCATCGATATCTGATAAAGTGGACTATGAAAGGAGCTAATCAATCATGTCAATTTCAAAACGCTACAGCAGCCACCCCACCACCATCTGAAAATTGTACTCTTTGCACACTGACTTTTATCTATGATTAAGAAAAAAAACTAGTCATACCTATTATTCTCCTTTAATTGATCTAGATGTGCTTAATCACATCATAATGCGATTTATGTCAGAAAACAACACTGAAACAGAAAAAAAATCATTAAAAATCGAAATTTTAGAAAAAATGGCTGGACTTGCTACGGCTGGCTTTGGTCTGGTAGCAGCTTTAGCCTGGAATGACGCGATTAAAGGCCTTTTTACCATAATTTTCCCTAAAGCTGGCAGTATTATCGCTCAATTTGGCTATGCCATCATTATCACTATAATTATTGTCTTAATTACCATAAAACTAGGAAAATTGGTCGATTTTGCCAAAAAACAACTAGCTGATGAGAAAGAAAAGGAAGAATTAGATAAAAACCTTGACAAAGACAAAAAAAAGTAATATAATTATATTAAGGACTAACTCTTTATCCACACATTATTATATATTTAAGTCTAGACAAAAAATCAAAAATCATATAAAATAATCAAGGTTGAAATAATATGAATACTATCAAAATATTATTTAATAACTACTCTCCGGGTTAACGAGGTATTTTTGTGTTCTGTTTGGTAAATACCGCTGGAGAAAAGGCGGTTTTTTTAAATCCCAAAGATATGACCGATAACTATCACTGGTTATCAATCACACTTTGGGAATTAAATCTTTAGTAACATAAGATACGGAGCCGTATCGACAAAAATGATTACAAAGTGATCCCAATAGACTTTGACCACAGCCCCACACGAAGGGCTGGGCAAACGAGAGTAACAAATAGTATTGATTATACAGAATGTACAAGTCGTTTCAGGCGTCAAAATTCAGCACTTTGACAATTTAAAAAAACAAAACCATAACAAAAAAACAATTCGTCGAGAATTATTAATTATTAATTGAGAAATTAATTCGCAATTATAATTCTTGTGATTAAACATCTAAGAGCAAATGGTGGATGCCTAGACATCAAAAGGCGATGAAGGACGTAGTAGCCTGCGAAAAGCTTCGGAGAGGTGGCAAGCAACCTTTGATCCGGAGATATCCGAATGGGGAAACCCGTCTTGTTGAAGGCAAGACATCCATATCTAAATACATAGGATATGGAAGACAACCCGGCGAAGTGAAACATCTCAGTAACCGGAGGAAAAGAAACAATTATGCGTCTATAGATT
>CAYLUK010000004.1:1002-33392 GCA_964386875.1 uncultured Gammaproteobacteria bacterium | reverse complement strand
CGCCGAAATCGGCGACAGGGAGCGGAAAAATTTGACTATTCCTTTCTGGTGCTGTTTATTTGAAAATACGCGAACTTTTTTCGAGTGGAAAATCAGCAACATTTCTTAAATTTATTTTATCAAAATTTTTTGGAAAACGCCAATGCCGTAACACCTCCGCGCCACGTCTATTGATTACTTGATAAATAATAACTTGGTGTCTAAAATGAGATGGACTAATACACAAGTTACTAGTTACTAAATATTTATGTTATAATATATCCAACAACTCATAACCACCCAACAATGCCAATCCAAAGCAATAAAAATTGGTATGCTTTGAAAATTCATCAATGTTTTCGGCGTTTAGATAGCTCTAAAAACGGCTTGACTGATAAGCAAGTAGAGCGTCGACAAAAAATGTTTGGCAAAAACACCCTGCCATCAGGACCGCGATTGTCGGCCTTAGCGATACTATTGAGCCAAATCAAGTCGCCTTTGGTGTATGTCTTGCTGATTGCCGGAGTAATATCACTATTTCTTAATCATTTGACTGATGCAATAGTGATTTTTTTTGCGGTTTTTATTAATACTACTTTTGGTTTTTGGCAGGAGAATAAAGCTAACAACGCCATTGCTCATTTAAAAAAAATCGTTAGACAGCAGGCTAAAGTAATAAGAAATGGCCGGCAGATCAAGATTGATTCCAGTGAGCTGGTACCGGGGGATATTATATTCTTGCGCCCTGGTGATAAAGTGCCGGCTGATGCTCGGCTGATTGAAGCAGATAATCTCCGCGTGATTGAGGCGACACTAACCGGCGAATCAGAACCGTCAAAGAAAAGAATTAAATTTTTGGCTAAAGGCACATCTTTAGCTGATCGGGAAAATATGGTGTATCTTGGGACATTGGTTGCCAGAGGCAACGGCCAAGCTGTTGTCTGCCAAATTGGCCGGACCACTGAAGTAGGTAAAATATCGCAGTTAATCAGTGAGACCAAGGAAGACAAAACTCCACTTCAGCTTCAGCTGATCAAATTCAGCCGGTGGCTGACGATATTTATCGTTGTTATATCATTGATTGTTTTTGTGGCTGGGCTTTTGGTCGGTCAAGATCCGGCTGAGATATTTTTGACTGCTGTTGCTTTGGCGGTGGCGGCAATTCCGGAAGGACTGCTAGTAGCGGTGACTGTCATTCTGACGATGGGGATGCAAGTTATTTTGAAAAAGAAAGCGTTGGTAAGAAAGTTAATTGCCGCCGAGACTTTAGGTAGCACTTCCATTATTTGTACGGACAAAACCGGCACTTTGACCGAGGGTAGGATGCAGGTGACTCAAATCATTACGGCGGATCGGGGTTATGTCATCACCAAAAAGACCGAGGAGGTCAAGCTGGAGAAAGTGCAGGATTTAATTTCTAAGGTGTCAGTCTTATGTAGCGACGCAGTGATTGAAAATCCTGATGACGAGCTGGAACAATTGCGAATAATCGGCGATCCGACTGAAAAAGCGTTGCTACTGGCGGCAATTTCCTCCGGCTTTAATAAAGACAAGTTGGATAAAGAATATATCCGGCTGGCAGAGGTTCCGTTCAGCTCGGAGTCTAAGTTTATGGCGACCTTAAATGAGCATCAAGACAAAAGTCATCGTCATATATTTATCAAAGGCGCGCCGGAAAAAGTGTTTGATTTTTCTTCCCAAGTTTTAATCGGCGGTCAGAATAAAAAAATCACCAAAGATCAATTATTATATTTGAAAAATAAATATGAAAATCTCACCAGAAAGGGTTTACGGCTTTTGGCAGTCGCATATAAAACCGGCCACAATTACAAAGATATTCATCAGGAATTAAATGATTTGGTGTTCTTGGGATTTATCGCTTTGAAAGATCCACTTCGCCCAGAAGCCAAAGAAGCAATTCAGCTGTGCTACCGAGCCGGCATCAGGCCGATTGTTATCACCGGCGATCATCGGCTGACAGCCAAGGCTATATTTGAAGAATTAGGCATTAAAGTGGACGGCAATATGGCAGAAGGCAAGGACTTAGATAATTGGACTGATGAGGAGTTGATGGAAAAGGTAGGCGATATTGATATTTACGCCCGGGTTGAACCGCGTCACAAACTGCGAGTTGTGGACGCTTGGCAAGCTAAAGGCGAGGTGGTAGCCATGACTGGTGATGGCATCAATGACGCGCCGGCGCTTAAAAGCGCCGATATTGGCATCGCCTTGGGCAATGGTTCTGATGTCACCAAAGAAACTGCTGATATAATTTTACTGGATAATAATTTTAGCGTCATTGTCGCGGCGGTTGAGCAGGGGAGAGTGATTTTTGACAACATTCGCAAAGTGTTGTTGTATCTGCTCTGTGATAGCTTTTCTGAAATAATTCTAGTGGCTGGAGCAATTTTGGCCAGTGTAGTGTTTTTTGACGGCGATTTGCCTTTGCCGATTTTGGCTTCGCAAATTTTGTGGATAAATCTAGTCAATGATATTTTGCCCAATATCGCTATTGCTATGGAACCGGGCGAAAAAGAAGTAATGAAAGACAGACCCAGAGACAAGGATGAATCAATCTTAAACAAGGAAATGAAAATATTAATATTTATTATTGGCATCATCACTAATTTAATCCTGTTTGGCATATTTATTTATCTGTTTAATATTTCAGCTGACATTAATTATATTCGGACGATTATTTTTGCCGTTTTGGGCGTTGATTCACTCTTGTATGCTTTCAGTGTCAGAAGTTTGCGCCATTCAATATTCACCAAGAATCCTTTTAGTAATATGTATCTGATTTTGGCAGTAGCGGTTTCTTTTATATTTTTACTGGCGGCTATGTATCTGCCCGGTTTAACAAATCTTTTGCACACTAGTGGCAGCGTTTTAAGTTGGGAATGGATATTTATCATTGGTTTTGGGCTGTTGCAAATGCTTTTAATTGAAATTGTCAAACATTATTTTATTGTCAATAATAAAAGAACCGCTTAATTAAATTTATGTCAAAGATAAAATTGAAAGAAAATGAGAAGATTATTAGGACAGTGAGAAGATCATTATGGTACTGGTGGTGGCAATCACTGCTGGCGATGATTTTTATTTTGTTGGCTTTTTTTCTGATGTATCCGTTATTTTTGCAAGGCTGGTGGGGGATAGTGATGTTTACAATAATTTTACTTTTGGGATTGTGGTTGATTTTGCGGATTTATCTATGCTATTACTATTCAACCTTTATCATTACCAACTGGCGTATAGTTGATGTGGATCAAAGCGGATTTTTTAATCAGACAGTTTCAGAATCACTTTACAGTCAGATTGAAGAAGTGACTTTCAAGTGTCGGGGATTACTGAGAGCAGTGATGAGCTTGGGTGATATTTACATTAGCTTTATTGATAGTAAAAGGATTAAAATCAAATTACCACTGATAAAAAATCCTCAACATATAGTTGATGAAGTGCTAAGTCAACAGGAGTTGTCAATAAAAGATCGTGCTGGTATTGACCAGAATGCACAAATACTACTTAAAAAAATAAAAAGCAGGTTGTCTAAGCAAGAATTCAATCAGCTGATTACTGATTAATTGAACAGTTTTGTTATCAACTAATTTTATGTTATAATATAAATGTCTAAGAGATTTAATAAAAAGATTTTTACTAAGTTTCGAATATTCATTATTATCTGTTTGGTATTTTTGATAATATTTATCACTGGACTAATAAAAGAGCTGTTTAATCGTTTTCAAATTGATAATCAAATTAGAAGTTTAGAACAAGAGATTACTGAATTGGACAAAGAGAATATGGAAATCAACAGTCTGATAAATACTTGGTCAACCGGCAGTCAACTGGAAAGACAAGCCAGATTAAAACTAGGTTTGCAAAAGTCGAACGAAAAGGTGGTTTTGATTAGACGCGATGAAAATGAAAATGACAGTAATCAATCAGTCATTGGACCGGACTCAGAACGAATCGGCAACATTATATCACCAAAAGATAAAGTTAATGACACACCCAATCCGATTAAATGGTGGCGATATTTCTTTGCATCGAAAATTGTCGAAAATTCTAATCTTTAAAATTATAATCGGCAAAGTGTTACCAAATTAAAATTTACTTATGGATGAGAAAAAAAATAATTTAGCTCCGGAGAGAAAAGCCAAGCTAAAAAGCGATGTTTTGGCGGAGCTTGATAATCAAGTGGCCAAAAGCGCCAAAAAAGTTATTTCTAAGATTGTTAAAAAAGTAGCGCCAATTGCCACGGCGCGTTTGGCGTCACCTCTACCGGATAAGCCGTCAGTCAAGCAGATGAGATATGCTCGTCATAGCGTTTTACCAGAGTCAAAAGCAAAAGCCAGTCCAAGTAAATTGCTACTGGCAGTGAGAATTATTTTAATGATTCTGATCTTGTTTATTTTGACAACTGCGATAAGTATTTTCGGTATATATAAACTGGGTTGGGAAAATGGATTTAATTATTATGTGGCCAAAACTCTTTATCTGCCAGCCGGTACTGTCGCTGGTGAAAAAATTAAGGCGGTAGATTATTTTTATGACAAAAAAATCCTTACCACCGCTTTGACTGCCGGTCGCGAAGGTGTGGAAAATACTTTGTGGGAAAACTTGGGTCTTGAGGATAAGATTTTTAATCGACTCGCCATATTAAAATTGATGGAAATTGAGCTCAAAGGATACAATCAGCCCCTGACTAATTCTGAATTAAATGAAAAAATGGCTGAAATTGTGAGTCAATTTGACAGCGATAGTGCCACTGAGGAAACCACTCGTCAGCTTTATAGTTTGAGTTTAAATCAATTTAAAAATAAAGTTTTAAGATTTGTGGTAATGAAAGATAGGTTACAGGGGTTGATTGTCCATGATAATAATATAATCATGAGTCGAGATGCTAAAGCACGAGCAGAAGAAATTTTAACTTTGGCGCTCCAGCCGAATGTTGATTTTGCTACTTTGGCCGGACAATATACTGAAGATGAGGCCGGTATTTACACGGGCGGTGATACAGGCTGGATCAATCAGGGTGAGCTGGATGAGCAGATTGAGGAAGCGTTATTTGCTTTATCAGATGGTGTCGTGTATGATCAATTGATTGTTAATGATTTGGGCTATCACATTTTTAAGGTCGAACAAAAACTGACTGACCCTAATGATGGCCGAGAAAGTATTAGAGCCAGACATATTTTGATTTCGGTGGATATTGATGAATATCTAAGAGAGCTATTGACAAATACTGTCATTGTGAAGTACTTGTAAATTGATGCAAATCCGCCAATTAATGCGAATAACGTAAATTTTAAATTTTGGAGCCCACAGTCAGAGTCGAACTGACGACCTACGGTTTACGATACCGTTGCTCTACCAATTGAGCTATGTGGGCATAAGCGGGTAACGGGAATCGAACCCGTGACTCAACCTTGGGAAGGTCGTGTTATACCACTAAACTATACCCGCACATAATTTGTGATTATCTCAATAAATATTAATCTAAATAATGAATAAAATCAAGATTTTTAAATACTTACTCTTTGCTCTTATAATTACTATTGTTTTTATTTTAGTCTTACCGGTTCACGCCGAAGATTTTTTTTACTTTCGACAAATGTCAGGTCTGGCAGATCACGATTATGTGCTTGAATCACCAAGTGGTGAAGTCAAACTTACTGCTAGTGCTGGTTCCACTAGTGAGAATATAATCACTAAGATGTTGATGATTATATCTCGTGATCGGATAAATAATTATTTTACCTATCCAAGTCATATCACTCCAGCCAGTGATTTGTATTTTATTAAATTTTTGCCTTATCGGGAGGACAACTTTTCAACCCAACCGAAGGTAACTATTAAATACACTCCAGACAATCAATATAAGCAAGTTTATTATTATAATTGGTCCAAATTATCATTTGAAAAGCTTGATGTCAAGCGGGATACAATCAATAAAGCTTTGACATTTACTTTGCCAAATAAAAAGTCAGTTATGTTTGCAGTTTTTAGTGAGCCAGAGATTGTTGGCAAGGCGTCATGGTATGTCCATCCGGGATATTCAGGCAAGCTTATTGCCGCGAGTCGAGACTTCGCCCAAGAATCAAAATTATTAGTAACCAATTTATATAATAATAAAGAAGTTATCGTCACAGTCAAGGATTATGGTCCCAAAGAATGTAAAGATTGGACCGACAAAGAGCAGGAGCAGATGGGGCCGTGCCAAGATCGGGTTTTGGACTTGTCAAAGACAGCTTTTTTACAGCTAGCTACCACCACCGGAGTCGGCGTTATCTCTGAAGTAAAAGTAACTCCAATTAAATAATTTTATTATAAAAAATCTACCAGCCTCCGCTAAGAGCGGATTAGCCTTTGGTTGAAACAGCTACAAGCCATCCATATGATTAAATTAGTAAATGTAACCAAAAAGTTTGATTCCCAAACTGTCGCCCTCAAAGATATTAATTTTCATATTGAGCCGGGTGAGTTTGTTTCTATTGTCGGACAGTCTGGTTCTGGTAAAACCACTATTATTAGGTTGCTTATTTCCGAGATTAAGCCAGATGCGGGTAAAATAATTATTGGCGGTTGGGATATTACTGATATACGTCGGCGTCAAGTACCGATGTTGCGTCGACAGATTGGCGTAGTGTTTCAGGATTTTAAGTTATTACCCCAAAAGACCGTTTTTGAAAATGTAGCGTTTGCGCTTCAAACATCAGGCGGTACTCGTAGTCGAATTCAGAAAATTGTCCCCCAAGTGTTGAAAATTGTTGACCTTGAGAATAAATTGGATCGTTATCCGCAGGAATTGTCCGGTGGTGAGCGTCAACGGGTAGCAATTGCCAGGTCACTTGTCCATCGACCCAAGATTCTTTTAGCTGATGAGCCGACTGGTAACTTAGATGTGATCAACAGCAAGGATATTATTGATCTACTAATCAAGATCAATGAATTTAGCACTACGGTGGTTCTGGTGACTCACAATAAAGATATTGTCAATTCATTAAAGCGACGAGTAATTACGCTGGAAGAAGGCGAAGTTTCCCAAGATCAAAAAGTTGGTAAATATGTAATTTAATTTTCTTATTTTCTTATTTTTTTATACTATGTTTTTACTCACTATCAATCGCAGTATTTTATTTGCCTTTCAGTCATTATGGCGTAATATTTGGCTGACCTTAGCAACTGTTTTTATAATTTCATTGACATTTTTGTCAATCAATTTTTTGGTTATTCTTAATGCGGTTTCTGATTCAGCAACGACTACTGTAAAAGAGAAGATTGATATTTCAATTTATTTTAAGCAAGATGTCAAGGAAAGTAAGATTGCTGAAGTAAAGTCGCACTTAGAAACATTACCACAAGTGAACCAGATTATATATTATTCACCCGATCAAAATCTGGCAGAGTTTCAAGCGAGACATCAGGATGATATTTTAATCCTTGAGACTTTGCGAGAGTTGGAAGGCAATCCACTTGGTGCCACCTTAATTATCAAAGCCAAAGAGCTAGATGACTATCCGGAAGTGCTGGCGGCGATTGATAATCCAGCTTATGCTGATTTAATTGAGGAAAAGAGCTATGATGACAATCAGATTGTAATCAGCCGAATCAACAGTATTACGGAAAATGTCAGAAAAGGTGGATTTATCATTAGTTTGTTGTTTATTCTGATTGCCGCCTTAATCGTGTTTAATACTGTCAGAATTGCGATATTTACCCATCGAAGCGAGGTGAGTATTATGAAGCTGGTGGGGGCGAGTAACGGCTTTATTCGGTCACCGTTTATTTTGGAAAATGTATTTTCCGGCATTATTGCTTGTTTACTTGGAATTGGTATTATTTATATTATTTTATCTTTAATTCAACCACATCTTTCAAGTTTTTTTGCCGGAGTTGATTTTAATATTATTGAATATTTCAACCATAATTTTGTGGTGATTTTTGGAAGTCAATTAATTGGGATAATAATTTTAAATATTATCAGTAGTAGTATTGCGGTGAGCAAATATTTGAATGTTTAGCTCTGTTTAGCTCTGTCTTGATTAAATTTACAATATATGTTAAAATATTTGTGCCTCATAAATAAGGGGTTTTTAATTTTATAAATTTATGCCAAAGAAAAACAAACGAGATCCAAAGATTAAGGTGCCAAGATTAAAATGGGTGACCAAAAAGGGGAAGAAGAAGTAATTTAGTAACTAATAACCAGTAATTGGTAACTGATAATTATTTTTTTAGAATTTATAATTTTGAGCTTGTTCGAAAATTATTATTTGATGATTGGTTATTAAATAATGGGGGATCGTCTAATGGTAGGACTCTAGGTTTTGGTCCTAGTTATTCAGGTTCGAATCCTGGTCCCCCAGTAAAAAAAGCGGGCTTTGCCCGCTTTTTTTGGCTGGGTAAAATCATGATTCAAACGCCTGTCCATCTCTGGCGGAGGCAGAGCTACTCGTCCGCAACGTCTAAGCAAACTTAAGCTTGTGATAGCGGGCGGGGACACGAGATTGATTGTCATCCAATGCAGAGCTTTTTGTCATACATTCATTTGTCAGACGAACAGCGTCAGAAATTATGATTTATTAAGTTTACTATAGTTATTTACGGATAGTCCACAAAAAACATCCACCCTTTATTAATAACCCAAAATCAGCTATAATACACTCATGTCAAAAGGTGAAAATTTAGTCAAAAATACAACCTTTTTTACCGGCGCGCTGGCAATACAAAAGATCCTATCTTTTGTATATTTTATTTTTGTTGCCAGAATAATCGGCGTGGAAAATACCGGCCGACTATCTTTTGTGATGAGCTTCGTGACGATGTTTGGTATTTTTCTTGATTTTGGCATGGCGCAAATCATTATCAGAGAAAGCGCTCGTGACCGCAATACCTCACAGAAATATTTGGCCAATGCCATTGGCCTAAAGGTGCTAGGATCGATTATTATTTATGGCGCCGTAGTTTTGATAATAAATTTGATGGGCTATCCGACCTTGACCATAAAGATGGTTTATGTCGCTGGCATTGTGATGCTACTTGAATCATTCACTTTGGTATTTTATGCGGTGTTACGCGGCCATCACAATTTGAGATATGAAAGTATTGGCGTGATTATTAATCAAGTGATTATTCTAGTGGTCGGTTTTACGGTTTTATTTTTGGATCTGGGACTAATCGCTCTAGTTGGCGTATATCTATTTGGCAGTTTGTTCAACTTTTTTTATGCGGCCATCTTACTTAAAGCCAAGCTCAACATTATCCCGCGCATCAGCTTTAATCGTCAAGTGATCAAAGAAATACTTAAATTGTCTTTACCATTTGCTATGGCTGGGATATTTGTCCGAATTTTTGCGTCCATGGACATTGTCTTACTTTCAAAACTGGGTACTAATGAAGCGGTGGGACTATATAGTGTGGCGTATAAAATCGTATTTGCCTTCCAGTTTATCGCCTTGGCGTTTTTAGCCGGGATTTATCCAGTATTTTGCACTTATTATATCAAATCAAAAGACAAGTTGGCGACGACATTTACTGCTTCACTTAAATATTTGATTATTTTATCAATTCCAATCTCGTTTGGCTTAATCGCGCTGGCCGACAGTGTCATCGGGCCAGTTTTTGGGATGGAATACAAAGGTAGTGTCTTGCCACTTCAGATTATGATGACGGCTTTGATCTTGATCTTTATCAATTATCCTTATGGCGCCATGCTCAACGCCTGCAACCGACAGACCAGAAACACGATTCATTTAGCGATTGTGGCAATTTTTAATTTGATTGCAAATATAATTTTGATTCCGATTTGGAGCTATGTTGGCGTGGCCATTGCTTTTGTCGCCAGCTATATTTTGATGTTTGGGCTTAATCTTATCGCGGTCAATAAAATATTGGCTTATGACAAGCGAGGATTAGTCTGGTCACTAATTAAAATTGTGTTTAGCGGAGTGGCGATGGTGACGGTCATATTGCTATTGAAGAATAAAATACATTTTATCTTCGTGACCATTATCGCCGGCTTGGTCTATGTGACGCTGGTGTATCTGCTGAAAGAATTTACTAAAACTGACATTTTACAAATCAAAGAAATGTTGATTAAAAAAGGAGATTTAATATAATATTGGCAAAATATGATATCAGTCATTATACCGACATATAACCGATCAAGAGAAATTCGCGAAGCGATGGCTAGTCTAGTCAATCAAACGATTGAAAGATGTGAGTTTGAAGTTATTATAGTAGATGATGGTAGCCAAGATAATACAGCGGATGTTGTCGCCCAATTTAAAAACCAACTAGATATCAAATATTTCAAACAAAATCATGGTGGCGCGTCCAGAGCCAGAAATTTGGCGATTGATAATGCCCGCGATGAGGTATTAGTGTTTTTTGATGACGATGCAATCGCTGATAGTAAGTGGCTGGAAAACATCGCTCAAATTATGAAATCACGCGACATTATCACCGGCCGAGTGAAATCGCTTCACAACAACATCTGGCAATATTTTGCGCCCCACTACAATCAAGGCGACACACCAGTAAAATCAGAAGTTTTTCTTGAAGGTAACTCAGCAGTTAAAAAAGAAGTTTTCGTCGCAGTTGGCAAATTTGATGACAATTTAGACTATGGTCATGAAGGCGAGGAGTTCATTCGCCGCGCCAAGCAGAAATATGATTTTTGGTATTATCCGGAAGTAATAATTTATCATGACTATGCCACTGGAGTATTTAATTATTTTAACAAGCAAAGACGATTTGGCGAAAAAATGGTATATTTGCATCATGACCAGATCAAAAGCTTGACAGATTTAATGAAAAATTATAAAAAGTTCAAAGGCGTGGGCCGAGGAAAAAATTTCAAAACTCAAAAGCCAGGCATCAGACAAGCTATAGTGATAAAAATCATTGCCCGTTTGGGCAATCTTTGTCATTATAGTGGAGCGATAATGGGATATTATAAATACAAATCATGAAATCTAAAATTAGCATTATTATTCCGATTTATAATAATTCCGGCACTATTGACAAGTGTCTGGTTTCTATTTTCAGTCAAACATTCAAGGATTTTGAAATTATTGTTGTCAATGACGGCTCGACCGACAACCTTCGCAAAAAATTGCGTCGCTGGGAAAGCAAAATAAAAATTTATCATCAAAAAAACAAAGGCGCGGCTGCTGCCCGAAATTTTGGCTTTGGTCAAAGTGTCGGTAAATATGTGTTGTTTTGCGACGCCGACATTATTATGAAGTCGGATATGATAGAAAAAATGTATAGTTTACTTGAACGGAAAAGGGCTTTTGCTTATGTTTATTCTTCATTCCGTTTTGGTTGGAAAAAATTCCGACTGTGGCCGTTTGACGACAAACGACTAAAAAAAATGCCTTATATACCGACCATGGCTTTGATTCGTCGCGAGACATTTGTCGGTTTTGATGAAAATTTGAAGAAATTTCAAGATTGGGATCTTTGGCTGACCATGCTGGAACTCGGCTATCGCGGTATTTGGATAAATCAAGTTTTGTATCGGGCCATGACCGGTGGAACTATGAGTCGCTGGTTGCCATCATTTTTGTATAAAATTTTATGGTTGAGATCTGTCCAAGAATATAGTCGGGCGGAAAATCTTATACGCGTCAAGCATAATTTAAATTGAATTATATGCGATTACAAAAATTTTTGGCTGATGCCGGAGTCGCTTCAAGGCGTAAAGCCGAAGAGCTGATAATCGCCGGCAAAGTCAAAGTCAATAGTCAGACAATTAAAGAATTAGGTGTAAAAGTTGATGACCAAAAGGATAAAATAGAATACGGTGGTAAAATAATAAAGCTAAAATCAGAGAAGGTGTATTATGCCATTGATAAGCCGGTTGGTTATATCAGTAGTGTGTCTGATGGTCAAGGAAAATCAATTTTAAAATTAGTTCACACATCTGCTCGGATCTATCCGGTCGGACGGCTGGATAAGGATTCATCCGGGCTAATGATCCTGACCAATGACGGCGATTTTGCCAACCAAGTGATGCATCCTCGGTATGGCTGTGAGAAAGAATATTTTGCGCTGTTGGATCGGGACTTGAGCAAAGCTGATTTAAGTCGCCTCAAACGGGGCATTAGAATAGACGGCAAAATCATTAAGCCACGTCAGGTGGAGTTGGTAGGCGGCAAGCGAGTGTTAATTACTATCGGCGAAGGCATTAATCGTGAAATTAGAAGATTATTCGGTCAGCTTAATTATCAAATAATCAAATTAAAAAGAATTAGAATCGGTAAGTTGGAATTAAGCAGTTTGGCCGGCAAAAGTAAGCAGAAAATTAAGCCGGAAGATATTATTAATAAATTATGAAATTATCTATAATTATTGTGTCATGGAACGTCCATGATCGGCTCCAAAACTGCCTCGAGTCAATTTATCACAATCATGATGATATTAATCTAGAAGTTTTTGTCGTGGACAATGGTTCTAAAGATGGTTCAAATCAGATGGTTAAAGATAAGTTCCCTCAAGTGATACTTATTGCCAATGAAAGCAATCAGGGCTTTGCCAGAGCCAATAATCAAGCCTTAAAATTAGCTCAAGGTAAATATATACTCTTTTTAAATCCCGATACATTGATTTTTTCGGGCACACTGGCAAAGTCAGTTAATTTTATTGCCAAGACTGCTGATTGTGGTCTGATGGGCTGTAAAATTTTAAACTCTAATAAAAGCATTCAGCCATCAGTCAGAAAATTTCCTCATCGGTGGCCAATTTTTCTAATCTTGACCAAGCTACCTAAATTGTTTAATTTCAAATCAGTTAATAATTATTTGTCTGATAATTTTGACTATCAGAAGACAACTCTAGTTGACCAGGTAATGGGGGCGTTTATGATGATGCCCAAAAGCGTTATTGACTGTGTCGGCGTCTTTGATGATAAATTCTTTCTCTGGTTTGAAGAAGTGGATTTATGTCGGCGCGTGTGGGACAATCAATTTAAAGTATATTATAATTCAGAGCCGGAGATTATTCATTATGGTGGTAGCAGCTTTTCACAGCAAATAAAAATAAAAAATCAATGGCGTTTTTTCCGTAGCGCTTGGTATTATTTTAAAAAACATGGTCAAAAACATATTTAATAAATATTTTTATCTCGCCTTAGCGGTTTTTGCCTTGACTGAGATTGCGTCATTTATTGTGTTTGTAAATCCTTGGCTGCGTCTAGTCGCCCTAGCAATAATACTTCTGGCAGTACTGGTACTGGCAATTAAACAATTTGAATATGGTATTTATATCTTGTGGGGTGAGCTGATAATAGGTGGACTAGGATATTTATTTTTTGCTGATATTTTTGGCTTTCGGCTGTCAATTAGACTGGGACTATTTAGCGTTGTGTTTTTGATCTGGCTGTATAATCTTATTTTTAAAAACAAGTGGAGCACTTTGAAAAATCAATATAACTTTTTAATCTTAGTCATGATCTTGATCATTGGACTTGGTGTTGTTTTGGGGATTTTATCAGACCGTCAGTTAATTGATATATTTTTTGATGCCAATGGCTTTTTATATCTACTACTTGTCGGTGCTTTCATTCTGGCAAATATTAAACTAAAGAGAATTGTTCAGATACTCTTAACAGGGTCGCTGATCTTTGCGGTCAAAACTATAGCGATACTATTTATTTTTGCTCACAAACTGTCATACATTGGACCGCATCCGATTTATGCTTGGATTAGGGACGGCGGAATCGGCGAGATTACAATTATTAATTTTCCGCTCCTGCGCATATTTTTTCAATCTCATTTTTATAATCTAGTTGCATTTTTGTTGGTACTCGTTGTTTTGTTTGTTGCAAATGAAGGGCTTAAAAAGAAGGATTGGATTTGGCTGTCTATCTTGTTATGGTTTAATTTTCTGACTCTTGTTGTTTCGCAGTCTAGAAGTTTTTGGCTGGCCGGCGCTTTGGGAATGTTGGTGATTTTTGTTTATCTAATTATTGCCAAGATTGGCTGGAAAAAGATAATTATCTATATCTGTATTTTTCCGGTACTCGTCATCACCACCCACGGAGCAATAAATTTGATAATTTCTGACTTTAGGATTAATCTGTTTTCTTCACGACTAGGTCAGAGCAGGGGAGAGTCAGCCATTTCCAGTCGAGGGGCGCAAATTAATCCAATACTAAATGAAATAAAAAGAGCCCCGTTTGTGGGCTATGGTTTTGCCAAGACAATTACTTATCAAAGCAGTGATCCCAGAGTCAGGACAGAGGAAAATCCAGCGGGCTGGTTGACTACATATTCGTTTGAGCTTGGATACTTGGATCTGCTGTTGAAAATTGGCGTTCTGGGGCTGACAATCTTGATTGTTATTATCTATGGCCTGGCCAAAGATCTGTATTTTATCGGCCAAAGAGAAAAACTGCTATTTGGTTTCTTGGTGGGGCTAGTAGCATTGATAATCGTCCATATTTTTACCCCATATCTTAATCATCCATTGGGACTGGGATATTTATTGATTTTAATTGGGATTACAAAATAGTACTTGATATATTGGGATTGCCGTTTATATAATCTTTGCTTGTCATTTCACTTTTGCCTTCGGGTTGGAGTTTTTTAATTAGCAGTGCGTTTGATCCACACTTAACAGTCAAATTATTATCAGTAATAAATATTTGACCGGTCTTATGGTTATTATCTTCTATAATCTGTGTCGGTGGAAAAATCTTTAATCTTTTGCCACCTTTAAAAGTCCAAGCGACTGGCCAAGGAAAATACGCCCGAATTTGGCGCTCGATGTCTTCAGCTGAAGCATCCCAGTTAATTTTGGCGTCTTCTCGGTGGATTATCTTGCAATATGTTGCCTTGGTATGATCTTGCTCTTGAAGCTTGATTTTGCCGTCAAGATAGTCTTTGACTGTGCCAAGTAGTAAGTCAACTCCCAAGTCAGCCATCTTTCGGTGCAAAGAAATATTGGTATCGGTTTTGGCTATCGGCACTTCAATTTGGGATAATATCGGCCCATGGTCCAATTTTTCGTCCATTAGTATTATGGTGATACCTGATGTTTTATCTCCATGCAAAATTGCAGTTTGAATTGGTGAAGCACCACGGTATTTGGGTAGTAGTGATGGATGGACATTGATTGCGCCTTTCTCAAAAATATCCAAAATTTCTTGAGGGATGATTAGGCCATAAGCAACCACGACCAGAATATCTGGCTTAAGAGATTTAAGGGCGTCAGTCGTCTCATTGTCATATAAGCTATCCGGCTGAAAGATTTTGATGCCGTTAGCAAGAGCGAATATTTTAACCGGCGAGGAAGTGAAAATTTTTTTGCGTCCGGCTGGCTTATCCGGCTGGGTCAAAACGCCAACAACTTCAAAATTATCATTACTAATTAATGATTTTAAAAACGGAACCGCAAAATCAGGCGTTCCGGCAAAGATGGTTTTTATTTTTCTGTCCATAAACACTATTTTTCTAATTGATGAAGACCCCTTACCTTGTCAACAAAAAGGATGCCGTCTAAATGATCAATTTCATGCTGAATTACCCGAGCCAACAGTCCTTTGGCTGACACCTCTTGCGTCTTCCCTTTATCATCAATATACTTAGTGGTGATACTTTTGTGGCGTTTGACTTCACCGTATTTTCCCGGCACTGATAGACAGCCCTCTTCTCCCCATTCTTTGAAAAAAGATTTTTTAACAATTTTTGGATTTATTATAACCAATACTTCGTCTTTATGATTAATGACGATTAGTCTGATATTTTGGCCAATTTGCGGGGCAGCCAAGCCAACGCCGTCTTTGGTCATCATAATTTCGGTCATCTCTGAAATGAGCTTTTTAATTTCAGCATTGGCAACATTCGCCACCGGCTGTGACTTTTGGCGTAATATCTGATTGGGATTGGTAATTATTTTTAACATAGTTTTGAACTAATGAAAATATTTTTACAATCGTTTCATTATATTATGCTATATTGACTCTGTCAAGTCAATGATTTTGTCTGATTTTGTCAAATTTAAAATATCTGCTATAATCCTTGCATGCGTAAAGACATTGGACCCCAAACAATTGAGGCGATTTTAATCAAGAAAATCAACAAAAAACCACCAGCCCATCAGTGGCAAGATTTTGCCTTGAGAATAATTGCCGAGCTGGGGGTGCCAAATTTCAAGCGGGGTTCGGTTTTTAAGGCTTGTAAGGATAATCCCAAAGAAGTAGTGGAAAAAGCCATGAACGAAACCAAGGAATTGTGTCAGACAGGCGAAAAGTGGAAATATTTTTTCAAAGTGCTTTCTAACCCCAAAAAACCACCAGACAACAAAGTTCTTTAGTCAAATAAGGAGGATGAGACAATGCAGACAATTACGGTAATTTTTGCCAACACTTGGCAAAGGCATCAAATGAATTTGGCGATGAAACGGATCCGGGAGGTAATTTGTTCTTATCCCGGCATCACTTGCAACAAGTGTTCTGACTGCCCAGAGAATAATGCTTCCAGAAGGATCAATAAACTGCGGATAGAGGCAGAACCGGACGGTTTGCAAATATTTATCGGTGTTGCCTCCACTGAAAATCATTTGCAAGCTAGAGTAAAAGGATTATTAGATGCCTTAATTGACCAAATAGACGAGCTGACAGCTTATAAGATAAGTGACAGCTAAACGCCTAAAAGACGCCAGCAATGCCAGCGTCTTTTTTAAAAAATAAATATCTTCAAGGTGTCTTCAAAAATATTTGCCTGCCCCCACCCACGGTTTGCAAGCGAAATGAAGTAATTTGGGCGGGTAGATTTGCAGGAATCTCTATTCTAATTTGAAATTTGCCACCAAATAGCCGACGCCAAATGGCGCTTCATAACTTAGTATTTCAGTCGTAAAATTAATATTGTGTAATACGCCTAGTAGGATTAACGCTGACTTTAGACCGCACTCGGCCGCGTCTTCAACTAATTTCTGATCCAGGCCGACAATTCCTTGAATATCGCCTTTTTTCAAAAGTTCAATTAATTTCTCATCAAACTGTTTCCCGGCTGGATTAAATGGTGCCGGGGCAGTCTCAGTCAGACAATGTGACATATCACCAGAGGCGATGACTGCTACCCTTTTTTCAGTGTCCATAATTACTTCCTTTAAATTTTTGCCAAATTCAATATGAGCTTGACTATCAAGCAAAGAAAAATAAATTGGAATAATTGAAACATTTTTGAGCTGTTGAGCTAGATAAAAATAGGGGACACCGACTCCATGGTCAAGCTTCGGATCAGAAATGATATTAATCGGGGACTTGTTTTCAATCTTTTCTTTTTCCATGGCAATTAAGACGGTATCTCCTTTAATTTCCAGCTTGGTTGAAAAATCGCCAAATTCTTCAAAAGTAGCGGTGAAATAATTTGACAGATTAACAGTAAATACGTCTTGGTCAATCATACCATGCGGAGAAATAATCATTATAATATCCGGCTTAGACGCATAAAGCTCTCGTTCCAGTTGCTCCATGGATTCTTTGGTCTTGGCAATTTTATCTAAATTGTCTTTGCCGATTTGAGGGATTAAAATCGGCGGATGAGGGACTATCGCCCCAAATACAAGTGACATATGATTATTAAATTAAAAATTAAAAATAAAATATATTTAAATAAGATACAAAAAACAAAGAATAAGATACAAACAAATCTCAAAATTCAATTAGCCAAAGTTTTTATTTTAATGTTTTGTGTTATGTGTGATGCGAATTTTACCAATCTCCGGTAATTGTTTGACCCAAAGGATGAACATCAAGAGTATCTTTTCTAATACTGATAATATTGTCCCAGTCATATTTCATTTTGGTAAAGATATTGCTATTAAATATCGGCAGTCGTTTGCCATTTGAAATAATATAGACCGTACTAATTCCCGGTACTTTGACTAGTTCGCCATCAGGCAAAGTCACTGGCGATCCGGTTCGGAATTTATTAAGTTCCAAAGCTGAAGCTGATTCAACCGTCAACCCTTTAAAATTATAATCCATTATTTCATTATTAATGATTAATTGTTTTTTGCCACTAAGCACATAATAGATCTCTTTACTGGTTTCATCCTTCAATAGTGTGCCGGTCGGGTAAATAGTGTACTGTGTGATATCTGGACCTTTGCCATATTCATCCAATTCTAAATCAGCGACCGAGATGACTTCATCGGCCGAAAAACCGATCTGGTTGAAAACTTCAGGACTGACAATTTTTCGTTTTTGGTCGTCAATAATCATATAAATATCGCCTCGGCTGTTTTTCAACAGTGAAAAATTATGATATTTTATAGGTACACCTTCCTCATAGGAATCTAGATCGGCTTGGCTGACTTCAATAATCTTATCTGGATCAAAACGGGAAATAAAAACTGACTTTGATGCTATTTCTCGCTTTAAACCATCTTCAATATAATATGGAATATCTTTGCCCTCAACCTGAAGTAATGATCCGTCCGGCCATTTCTTGCCAAAATATTTGTTCCATAAATTCCAAAATAGCTCATTACCATGAATGTGAGGTGTATAATTATACAAGCCGGCGGTAGCTGTGTTTTTAGGAGAGACGGTTTGACCGTCAATATTGTAAGTCTGACCCGGTCGGTAATTAAATTCATTGATATTATCCAGATAATATCTGGTCTGGGCCGCTGCCGAATTGACTTGCTTGTAAAATCCTTTCCACTTGGTATTGCAACCACTGCCATCAGGACAGCCATAACCAGTGGCCCAATCATATTGAGTCTGCTTGGGTGAGGTATCAGTCAAAAGACTCATTTCTTTCTGAACCAAGATTAATAAATATTTGGGATTAATCATCCATTTTTGCGCCACCTCATAAAATGTTTGAGTGGCAGTGATAAAATTACCTTCTTTATCAACTGTAATATAATCTTTCAATGTTCCTTCTCGTCGATTGATAAACCGCACAATATCATTTAAATCCATTGAATTATAATTGTTCATTTCACTATCAGAAATAAGGTAGTCAGGATCAAATTCTGCTGCCAAAGCTGGTGAGGCCAACACCGCCAATAATAATAAACCAATTAAAATTTTATTTAGTTGCATTTAAAAGACGGTTATTAATTTATGATGTTATTATAGCACATCTAAAATTATACTGAAATATTACTAAAATACGAATATTAACCAAAAAAAAGAGGGGACGCCTATAAGAGGGCGTCCCCAGCGGGCTGTTTAGTTGGGCACAACAGCCCTGGTCCAAAGATCTATCTGCAAACCCCTCAAGACGAAGGGGGATTTGAGCGCCAAGGGCCGGAGAAGACCCTTGGCTAGCGGAAGGAGAGACATGGCCTCGCTGAAAAAGAGACCACGCCACGTGATTTTATTATACTCCTTTGTTAATTAAATTATAACTACTAGCTGTGGATAAAAAAAAGCGGGAGCACCATAAGAGGGCGCTCCCATTGACTGGCACAAGGAGACAGGCAGGTAAAAGTCGTCCTTGCAATATTATAATACAAGATTAATAATTTTTGTCAATAAAACGCTAAATAATTTTGCTAAAAATAAGCGATTTTGCTAAAATAAATACAAAAGTTGATTAGTTTTTAATTATTAATTACTTAGAATTTTTTAACTTTTAAATTAAGTAACTAACTAAATGAGAGTAGATATAGACGAAGTCAAAAAAAGGATTGATCGGCTTGACCGGCCGGCATCGTTTAAAAATACGCCAATATCTAGAAGAAGAGGTAGGCGCCAGCAAAGTGGCGGAATATTTAAATTTTTTGGTTGTCTGATTATTACAGTGATTATCATCTTGACAATAGTTTATGCCACTTTGCGATTTGCTGTCAGCCCAATTGTGAAAAAAATTGATAATCTGCCGGAAACCTTTCCTCAAGAGCTTACTTTGTATCAGCCGGAAAACGCCGAGATTGAACTGCAAAATCCCAAAAGTCAACAAATTATTCTAAGTTTAATTAAAGTATTGCCAGATTGGGCGATTGAACCGGCTTTGAAATATCTTTCTGATGACTTAAAATCACAAATTTCTCAAAATTTTGGCGACAACATAAGCATTGCTAAAGATTTTTCAGTTGATGATTTAAAAAGCGCGTTGAAATTAGTTGATTTGTCAGGTGCCAAGTCAATTAATTTGTCATGGGTGGGTTTGGATAAGACCAAAGAAGAACTAGCGTCTTTTTACAAACAAAAATTATCTTTGTCTGAATTTCAATTCAAAGAAAATCTTGCCGATTATAAAATTGATCTGGGCTTTTGGAAAGATGATGTATTTGGTACTATATCTTTGACTGATGCTAAGGGTGGGGTCGGGGAGAGCGATGTCAATATGACAGTAAATTATTTTAATCAAAATGAAAATACCAATCCTTGGAATCAAAATTAATCAAATAAATTTGGGCGAAACCATCCACCAAATTAACAAGTGGACTGTATCAGACGACCAGCATTACATCGTCACTGTCAATCCGGAGTTTATTGTGGCGACTCAAAAAAATAAGGAATTTAAAAATGTTTTAAATCTGGCTGACATAGCAACTTGTGATGGTATTGGGCTGGTATATGCGGCTAGATTTTTATTGAAAAAAAAATTAATTAGAGTGACCGGAGTTGAATTGACTAAAAAATTATTAAATTACCAATTATCAAATAATAATTATCAAATAAATTCTAAATTTCAAAAACCAAATTTTAAAATTTATCTACTTGGTGGAAAAAATAATTCAGTTAAAATTTTAAGACAAAAATATCCAAATAAAATTGTTGGTGCCAAAATGGGTGGTAAAATTGATATGGCGTCATGGACATTAGCGGATAATAATGAGATTATTAATAATATTAACATTAGTGGCGCCAATATTCTGCTAGTTGGTTTTGGCCAAATTAAACAAGAGATGTGGATTTTTCATAATCTTGATCAATTACCTAATATTAAGGCGGCAATCGGCGTCGGTGGCACCTTTGATTATTTGTCTGGCCAAGTTAGCCGAGCGCCAAGCTGGATTAGAAAAATTGGACTAGAATGGCTTTTCCGGTTAATCCGAGAACCAAAAAGATTTAAAAGAATCCTTAATGCTGTTATAATATTTCCATGGTTAGTAATAAAAAATAAAATTAGTTAAACTTCAACCCTTAAACTAAGTAACTAATAAGATAACTATCTAATTGAACTTCATGTGGCTAATTGATTTATTTAAAAAACAACCTCAAGTCAGAACCAGGTTTGCGCCTAGCCCAACTGGGTTTCTTCATATTGGCAGTTTACGCACTGTCTTGTATGTCTATATTTTTGCCAAGCAAAATAAAGGTAAATTTGTCCTGCGGATTGAAGATACTGACCAAAGCCGGCAAATTGAAGGAGCAGTGGAAAATCTCATAAAATCTTTAAACTGGGCTGGTTTAGAGCCAGATGAGGGAATAATTTATAATGACAACGGAAAACTCGTTGAAAAAGGCAATTTTGGGCCTTACACGCAGTCTCACCGGGCTAAAATATATCAAGAATACGCCAAAAAGTTGGTAAAAGAGGGGAATGCCTATCACTGCTTTTGTAGCCAAGATCGACTCGACAATTTGCGACAACAACAACAACAGGACAAATTGCCAACCAAATATGATTGGCATTGCCGAAGTTTGTCTAGTCAAGAAGTAGAAGAGAAGCTAAATAGGGGAGATAAGTATGTAATCCGGCTGAAAGTCCCTCAGAGTCAAGAAATTATATTTTATGATTGGGTCAGGGGAGAAGTTAAATTTGATAGTAAAGAAATTGATGATCAAGTCATTTTGAAATCTGACGGTTTGCCGACTTATCATTTGGCAAGTGTTGTTGATGATCACCAAATGAAGATATCCCATGTCATCAGGGGAGAAGAGTGGCTGTCGTCAACTCCGAAGCATATTTTGCTTTATATGTTCTTGGGTTGGAATTCACCGGAGTTTATTCATCTGCCACTGATCTTAAATAAAGACAAAACAAAGCTATCTAAGCGACAAGGCGATGTGGCAGTTGAAGATTATATCAATAAAGGCTATTTGCCAGAAGCACTCATTAATTTTGTAGCGCTGTTGGGCTGGAACCCAGGCACTGACCAAGAAATATTTTCTATTGGCGAGTTGTTTCAAATATTTGATTTGAAAAAAGTCCATAAGTCAGGCGCGATTTTTGATCACGATAAATTAGACTGGATTAATAGCGAATATATCAAGGCAATGACTTTAGAGAGATTTGGCGAGTTGTCAAAGCCGTTTATTAAAACGAAATTTCCCAAGATCAAAAATATGCCGCTTAAAGTTTTGGAACTGGAAAAAAACCGAGTCAATACTTTGGCTGAAGTAGGGGATAACGTTGGTTTTTTCTTCGCAGATGAGTTAAAATACGACCCCAAGACTCTAATTTGGAAAAAATCTGATCAAGCCACAACAATTAAGGATTTGGGTTTACTAGTGACCGAGCTGGAAAAATATGAAACAGGGGATTGGACGAGTAGTAATTTAGAAAAAAATATTATAAAATTTATTGCCGATAGTGGACTCAAAAATGGTGATGTGCTCTGGCCAATGCGAGTGGCTTTGACTGGCGAGCAAAAATCACCACCACCATTTGAAGTGGCGGCGATATTGGGACAGGACAAGAGCTTAAGCCGGATTAAGCAGGCAATTGATTTGCTTAAATAAAAAAACGTCTCCACTGAGAAGTGTTGAGAAGTGTAATGTAAATCTTAATCAGCATAAAAGTGCTCGTCACTTGCGTAGTCGCACATTAATGCATCTTCTTTTTGCTCTGGACATCTTAATCATCCTCCATAGTTGTGTGCTATTACAAAGTATTTATCAAAATATTGCCAAAAAAACTTGATTTTTGTCAATATATGTGCTATAATTTTTTTATAAAAGTTATTAACTTTAAATCGTTCAATTTTCATGCTTGTCAAAAAATATTCTCAATCCAAACTACATATTTTAGCATTAATTTTAATGTCACTAATACTTATGAGTGGCGTTTTTTTGTCTGCTTATGCTATTTATGCTGAAGAAGTAGACGGAGAGACAGTAGCAGAAACCACCGCTGAACCATCTTTGACTGAAAAGGCCGGCATGGACCAACAAGCAATTGATGAACTCAACCGGCAAATTGAAGAACAGCGAAAAAAAATAGATGAACTGGCAGACAAAATCGGCCAGTATAAAGACAATATTAAAGCCGTTAGGAATGAAGCAGTGAGCTTGCAAAATCAGATTTACATCATTGATAATCAAGCCGCCAAGACAAGTTTGGATATTGAAGCCAAGGAAGAAGAAATCAAGGCAACCGAACTTGAAATAGAAAAAGTCGGACTCGAAATTAAAGCCAATGAAATATTAATTAATCGAGACAAAAGTAAATTGTCAGCTTTCATCCGCCAACTTGATATTTATGATGAAAAAGATTATTTGACCGTGCTACTAAGTAATAATTCGTTTTCTGATTTTTTTGATCAAGTGAAACATCTTGAGGGTGTGCAAAATGATTTGCAATCTACTCTAAATCGAGTACAAGAGCTTATCGCCAAACTAGGTAAAAATCAAGAAAACTTATCAAATCAACGAGATAAATTATCAGAGCTGTTGAATAAGCTGGAAGAAGAAAAGCTTGGCTTGGTCACCCAAAAGGGGACAAAGAATTATTTAATCGCCAAAACTAAACAATCAGAAAGTGAATATCAAAAATTAATTAGCAGTTTGCAACAAGAACAAATCGCGGTCAATGGCCAGATGTCATCACTTGAAAGAAAATTAAGAGAAGAATTAGAAAAAGGGGGAGAGAATGAACAATTTAATTCTCTGGCTGATGCATCACTAAGATGGCCAGTATCAAATCCAAGGATCACTGCCTATTTTCATGATCCTGATTATCCATATCGTAATTTATTTGAACATTCTGGTTTGGATATGGGTGTGCCAGCTGGCACGCCAGTGATGGCGACCGAAGCCGGCTATGTCGCCAAAGTGGCGTTGGGTACTCAGTGGTATGGCAATTATGTGATGATTATCCATAGCAATAATCTAGCGACTTTGTATGCTCATTTAAGTAGTGTGTCAGTTAAAGCCGACCAATATGTGTACAAGGGACAGGTAATCGCTGCCAGTGGTAGTACTGGCTTTTCTAGCGGACCCCATCTTCATTTGGAAGTACGATTAAATGGAATTCCTGTTAATCCGCTAAATTATCTTCCATAATATATAGTTTGCTATTTTCAGCCGCCCGTCAAAACTCTGCTGTTCATTATTAGATTTTCGAATTGCGATCATGATGTGATAACAACGAAAACGAAATATAAACGATACTATTTAAATCAAATACCCAATTCACCAATACAATTATCAACCAATATAAATAGTGAATTTGGTAATACAATAATACTAAATAATTATGAGGTATTTATTAAAAAGATAATTCATTATATTAAGAGCATATAGAAGTTTTGTATTTTAGGCATTCACCCTTATAGCAACGATACATTATATAAAATTTAAATATCTTTAACTCAAACAAATATGCCAACAAAAGCACAAAAACAAAAGATTGATAAGACTATTGATAGCGCCAAGAATTTTGGTACTGACATGGTCGGCAAGCTCAAAACTTTAAAAAAGAAGTATGACGGTCTTGATGATGACACTAAAAAAAAGATTTTAGCCGGACTGGCGAGCGTCGCTGCGGTAATTGCGACCATTAAAACCGCCAAAAAAGTCAAAAAAAGCATCAAAAAGAAAAAATAACCATAAAATCTATGGACACATGTTCAAAGTGCGGCATGCCTATTGATGACACAACTAAGTGCCAATGCGAACCATCTGTTTGTTTTCATTGTTGCAGTTGTGATGATGGTTGCGATTGCGATTGTAAGTCAAAGTAAATTAAACATAAAAACCACTCTGGCTTAGGGTGGTTTTTGTATTGTTTCAAAATACTCTATTTGTCCCCGCTGTGGAATTTTTTATGGACATCTCTTAATTTTCTATTGGTCACATGAGTATATATTTGGGTAGTGGCTATATTTTTATGGCCTAAAAGCTCCTGAACACTACGAAGATCAGCGCCTTGATCCAATAAATCAGTGGCATAGCTATGGCGAAGAGTGTGGGGAGTGGCATCGACTGGCAGTCCGGCCATAACAGCATATTTTCTGACTAAATTATCAATCGATCTTGGCGTTAAACGATGTTCATCTTCTTGATCCTTGTTTGGCCGATAGTTTATAAATAGGGGAGGGAAGAGGTCATTTCTAGTTTTTATATATTGAGCTAAAGAGGTCATAGCTCGGTTTGAAAAATAAATAGTCCTAGTGCTGCCACCCTTACCAGATATACTAAGTTCTTGATCAGTAAATTTATTATTCAGTAAATTATTCCTATTAAACTGTGTTATGTTAAGAGAAGTTAATTCTGATACTCGTATTCCAGTAGAAAAGAGAACTTCCAAAACAGCCAGATCACGTAAACCAATTATCTTTGAGCTGTCCGGCATATTAAGTAATTTTTCAACTTGTTCAAAATTTAAAAATTTAATTTTTTTATCCTTATCTGTCAGTTTAGGTAATTTTACTTTTTCCGACGGTAGGGAAGAGATATCTTTATCAGTAAAATAGTTAAGTAGAATTCTTAATGCTCTTAGGTAGTAACTCTGGGTCGTCTTTTTGATAAATTGACCCCTATTATCCTGTTTATGAGACAAATAAAGCCGATAATCCCAAATATGGTCCGGAGTGAGCTCATAGGGTCTAAGACCCTCTAAATCGTTAATTTTGAGCCAATTAACGAACACTTTAAGGAAGTTGTGATAATTGCGAGTGGATATAGGAGATAGGCCTTTTTCTACTTCACAATAATCCAAAAAATTAGGAATATGTTTTATAAGAGAGATATTTGATTTTTCCATAATTTTGTTGGCTTAACTACTTTTATCCTCTGTTATAGGAAGTTAAATATATTATATTAAATAGATTATCCACATGTCAACCCTAATGATTAAATATAAAATTCTATCCACTCCCCTTGTCAAATATTCTAAAAAAAATACTAATACGATTTAAACTACTTATAAAACACCTTATTTCCAAACCGCAAATCAATATATTCCAAAGTATTCTGATCCTCCACCTTTTCATTCAAAACCAAAAACAAATTTTCCACCGAAGTATCTAAGTTAGTATTGACATCAAAATAAGCCCGCCAGCCAGCTCGCGATACTAAGTTTATCTCCTCCCCTTCCCTCAATTCATAACCATTTATTTCCAGCTGATTATTAATAATTTTTTCATTGAGTCGCAATAAAAAATCTACAATTTTAGCAGATGTTACCTCGTTGCCAATATTAACATTTTTATCACCAATATTTAAGATTGGAAATCGATACCAATACTCCCCCACCGCATCCTTGGTAATCTCACGGGTGACAATGCCATTTTTATCGGCAAAGTAAAAAGATTGTTTATTATAAACAATTAAAAATGAAACTCTTTCTTCAATTGTAATATTTAAACTCTTCCAGCTTCGGTCTATTTCCAGCTTATCCAGATCATACTTAGCGCTAATCTCGTTGGCTAGCTTGGCCTTGCTTAATAACAAAAAGTTATTTTGAGGCAATAAGTAATAACGCAAAGATCCTAGCTGTTTATCAACTACCTGACGAAATTCCTGCTCATCAATCATCTCAAATCCATTGATTTGAATCTGGTTAATTCTTAGTAGATTGCTGTATATCAACACATATACCAATAGTATAAGCACCAATATTTTCAAATAAAATTTGGTATTAAATCTTCCCTTATCTTTCTTATCCTCATTACTAAAATAAGGATTAACAAACTTTTTATTTTGATAATCCTTTCTGACTTTACGTTCGGAAAATTGGTTAAAATTGTCTAAATTATCGTCCATCTTGACAAATTTATTCAAGTATAATAAAATTATATATTAAATAGTTCATTTAAGATATTAGTAGGAGTTAGCACGAAACAGGAGGAAAAATCATGCTAGCTGTCAGACCGACGGTGAGAGATGTGGCGTCAGAAATTGTTGATTTATTTGGGGGTGTAATTGAGGAAGGAGTATTTGTCGGAGAAACATCTCATATCCCCGGAATATCTCCGGAACAAGAAAAATGGATGCATATTTGTTACATTAAATGTCGTGATTGTGTTTATGGTGGCACTTGTTCGCTTCATTGTGAAAATGTCAGGGAAGAAGCTCGCTTTCACGGTCTTGAAGTCGCTATTACCTTAACTAGAGCTAGACAGCCAATCTAACCGCCATTCAGGTGAAAATGATGCCAGAGAAGAAATCTCTGGCTTTTTTTATTCCCAACTAAAAACTAATTTAATTTCTTATTTTCTTAATTTCTTATTTTTTAATTCTATTTTTTTCAATCCACAAAATTTCTGCAACGGCTTTGGCACCAAGACTGAACCGTCTGCTTGTTGAAATTGTTCCAAGATTGCTGGAAACAGTCGAGATGTTGCAAGTCCAGAAGCATTTAAGGTGTGGACAAATTCATTCTTGCCGGTTTTAGAATTTTTATATCGGGTATTGCCACGCCGGGCTTGATAGTCTAGAGCATTTGAGGCACTGGAAACTTCTTTATAAATATTCATACTTGGAATCCACACTTCAATATCTATGGTTTTAGCCATGGCCGCCGAAGCATCACCGGCCGCTAGTAAAGTTGTCTGAAAGTGTAGCCCCAAACCATCAACTAATTTCTCGGCAATTTCAACTAATTCATCAAAGGCCTTCCAAGAATCTGCCGGCTTAGTAAATTGGAATATTTCAACCTTATTAAATTGATGTCCGCGAATCATGCCCCTTTCCTCTTTGCGATAGGAGCCAGCCTCACGCCTAAAGCAAGCACTGTAAGCAAAATATTTGTATGGCAACTTTGACTCGTCCAAGATTTCATCTCGATGATAATTGCCCAACATCATCTCACTAGTGGCGTTGAGACAGGTCTTGTCTTGCGTCCAAAACAAATCATCACGGAATTTTGGCAAATGACCGGAAGTGTAAGCTGATTTTTCCGTCAGCAAAAACGGCGGAATTATAAAAGTATAGCCGTTTTTATTGTGATATTCTATAAAATAATTCAACAACGCCCATTCCAAAAGCGCGCCAGCACCTTTATACACCCAAAAACCGGCACCTGACATCTTGGCTCCTCGTTCATAATCTATAATGTCAAGCGAAGTTGCCAGTTCAGTATGATCTTTAGGCGCAAAATCAAACTTTGGCTTTAAGCCAACAGTATCAACAACTTTGTTGTTTTCTTTGCCCCCACTGGCCACATCATCAGCCGGAATATTGGGTAGCTCTGCCATAGCATTAGTAAACTCACCCTCAATTTTTGCTAATTTTTGATCAGCGTCTTTAATATCATTCCCGATTTTTTTCATCTTGGCGATAATTTCCGGAGTTGGTTTGCTTTTTGAGTGCTTATTTCGCTGGGCTTTTAATTCTTCTGCTTTTTGAATCAATTCCCGTCTTTGTTCATCTAACTTCAAAACACTGTTAAGTAATTTTTCAATTACCTTAACATCAGCACGCTTTGCCAGTGCCTGCTTAATCCCCTCTTTGTTAGCTCGGATTTTATTGATGTCTAGCATGTGATTAATTTGTAAATTTTTCAGCCAGAGACTGATCCGCCTTTGGCGGAAGTTGCTTAGTTTTAAAATTGAAAGTTTATTTTTTTACTTTTTTATCAACTGGTTTAAGTAGTGGAAATAGCACCACATCACGCAGATTGCTATGCCCGGTTAAAATCGCCACGATGCGATCAATGCCCATGCCCCAGCCGGAAATTGGCGGTGCGCCATGCTCCAAAGCAGTGATAAATTCATCATCACCCTCCATCACTTCTTCTTCACCGGCAACCTTGGACTTTTTCTGTTCGTCAAATCTTTGCTTCTGATCAATTGGATCGACCAGTTCACTATACGCTTTGAGTATTTCCCAGCCATTAACGACCAGCTGAAATTGATCAATAATATTATCATTCTTGTCATTGACTCGAGCCAATGGCTGAAGATATTTTGGATAATGATACAAGATTGTTGGGTTAGTAATCTTTGGCCGAGACACTTTCTTATATAAATTATCAACTAAGCCGACCAAGCTCATCTCATCCATACCCTCAAACTCAAATTTCTTTTTCTTAATATCAGCCAATAATTTTTTGTTATCACTATATTTAATAATGTCAATACCAGTGTCCTTTTCAATCATCTCAATAAAATTCACTCTCTGCCAAGGCGTCTGCCAATCAACTTTATGTTTTTTACCTTCACGATCTTCAAGTTCAATCTTTCTCTCTAGTCCCAGAGTATCAAAGATATAATCAAACATCTTCTCGGTAAATTTAATATTGTCTTCAAAATTCCAATAAGCGCAGTAATGCTCCAGATGAGTATGTTCTGGCAAATGAGACGGATCAAATCCTTCATTCCTAAATGCCTTGCCCAATTCAAACACTTTCTCCATCCCGCCGACAATCAACTCTTTAAGTGGCAACTCATGAGAAATGCGAAGATAAATATCAATGTCTAAAGCGTTATTATGGGTTTGATATGGAGTTGCAGTCGCGCCCGTCGCCTGATGCATAAAAGTGGGGGTCTCGACTTCAATAAATCCTTCCTGCCAATAAAACTCGCGTAAAATTCGAATGAAGTCACTGCGAAATTTAAAGGTGTTTTTTGATCCCTCGTTCATCAGTAGATCCAAATACCGCTGGCGATAAATTGCTTCTTGGTCTTTGAGGCCGTGCCATTTCTCCGGCAAAGGTAGTAGTGCTTTACCTAGAAATTCAAGTTTCTTGACCAAGATAGAAAGCTCGCCCTTTTGGGTCTTAAATATTTTGCCTTCCACGCCGATAAAATCACCTAGATCAAAATTATTGGTAAAAAAAACAAAATCTTTATCCCCCATCTCATTGATATTTAAAACAATCTGCATTTTCCCAGACCAATCCTGCAAATGACAAAACGCAATCTTGCCCATCACTCTCATGGTCATTATCCGACCGGCGGATTTAACTTTGGTTCCCTCGGCCATCACATACGCTTCGGCCAAGGACTGCTGTTTATAAAATTTTTCCGGATAAGGATTGATTTGCTGTTTTTTGAGCGCCTGAAGCCGTTCTAATCGGACTTTACGCTCATCAATTGGTGGTTTATCTATCATAACTCAATAGTTTATAATAATATAATTTTACTAAAAAACTCGGATTTTTACAAGCAAATAAAAAAAGCCCCGAATTGGGGCTTGGGAAAATTATTTTTTGGACTTAGCGGTCTTTTTCTTTTCTTTGAAGTGTTCCATAATTTTACCACCGGCCTCAATTAGTGGTGGTAGATAGCTAGCAGTTGATTCAACTTTGCTTTTAATCATTTCTAAAATCTGATCCAGCATGTTCATTTTTTTGCGGATGCTTTTGGTCACCCCGCGCAAATCTTTTAAAATTAAAGCAATATAAAAAACTCCCCAGCCCATAAAAATGCCAATCCAGAGGATGACAAATGTCAGGACAATCCAAAATAAATCTTTTGATGTTTCCAGCATAGTATAAAAAATTAATTCATTATTTTTTAAAAAAATCTAAAATCGTAAATTTTAAATCCAAAATTCTACCGTACACCAATATTATACTCCTTTTTTAACTTCCCAACAACCTTATTATGAACATTCTGCGCATCAGTCATAGTCAGAGTTTTACCGTCATTGCGATACACAATTCTGATTGCCAATGCTTTTTGATTGTCAGCTACGCCATTTCCTTCAAATACTGACAAAAAATCCACACCCTTGATCAGTTTATCCACATGGATGATCGACTCCTGAACATCTCGGTATAATACTTTTTTATCAATTTCCATTGACAAATCCAGCTCTATTTGCGGATACCGCGAAAGTACTTTGTGAGTTGAGCTGGCCTTGGCATTTTTCAAAAGTGCTGAAAAATCAATTTCCATTATGCCGACTGTCGACTTAATCCCAAAAAGATACAGCACTTCCGAATTAATAATACCCAGATTGCCAACCTCATTGTCATCAATTATTATTTTAGTTGTCTTGTCTTTTTGCCAAAATTTAACTTCTTGGGTCAATAATTCTTGATTTGATTTAATAATATTTAATTTTTGAATCAAAGTGCTGAATACACCTTTTAGCTCATAAAATAATTCTTGTTCTGGCTTGCCATAAACCACCACTGCGAGCATTGCCTTCTCGTCAGGCAAGTCATTTTTTTGGCTAATATATACATGACTCAATTCAAAAAACTTAGCAACTTTAAACAAATTTTCATTGCCGGCGACGTTGGTCAAAAGCCCGGGAACGAGCGATGTCCTCATATACTCAAAATCAGTATTTAAAGGATTGAATAATTTAATATGGTCGTCAACTGTCAAAGAAGAATCTTTGATCTGCTTGGCTGAAATAAAAGAATAGTTATACACTTCCGAGTACCCAACTGCGACCAAAATATCTTTGACTTTGTCTTGAGCGGTAAACTCTTGATTATTGTCATAATTAACTGGTAGCTCGCCACTGGGCAAATCGAACGGTAAATTATGATAGCCATAAATACGAGCCACCTCTTCAATTAAATCATGCTCGCCTTCCACGTCTTTTTGACGCCACCAAGGAACTGTCACTTTAAAATCCTTACTGCCTGACACAATAAATCCCAAGTCAATTAATATCTTCTTAATCCGGTCTGGTTTTATTTCAACTCCCAACTTTACGTGTAAATTTTGAACATTAAGCAAAATTGGTTTTGCGCTTGACTCATAATTACTGACATCAAAAATTTTGGAAGCGACTTTACCACCGGCCAGCTCCATTGCCAGCTCAATTGCTCGTCCCAAGGCCGGCGAGGTGGCCTCTGGTGCCAAGCTCTTTTCAAACAAACTAGAACTTTCTGATTGGAGATTGAGTAATCTTGAAGTCTTCCGCACTATCAGGGCATTAAAATTTGCCGACTCAAACACAGCGGTCTTAGTCGTGCTAGTGACGGAAGATTCTTCTCCACCCATCACGCCAGCGATTGCAACTGGATTTTTCTTGTCCGTAATTATTAAATTTGAATCATTAAGCTCATAACTTTTACCATCAAGTGCCAATATTTTCTCGCCTGATTTGGCACATCTGACATTAATCTCATTGCCAGAAAGCTTATCATAATCAAAAACATGCATTGGCTGGCCAAACTCCAGTAAAACATAATTAGTAATATCCACCAAATTGTTTATTGGCCGAAGTCCCGAGGATATAAGCCGTTGTTGCATCCACAATGGTGAACTTTCTACTTTAACATCTGTCATCACCACCGCCTGATACCGCCCGCATAATTTTGGCTCTTTGACATTGACTAATAATTTAACATCGGCCC
>CAYLUK010000004.1:0-992 GCA_964386875.1 uncultured Gammaproteobacteria bacterium | reverse complement strand
AATATTGGGTGTTGGATCTTGATACAAAAACTTCTCACCAATAATTGCGGCCGCTTCTCTGGCAATTCCGACCACTGACATCGCATCTGGTCGATTTGATGTCACCTCAATATCAAATATATCATCACTTAAGAGTTTTAATGCTTTAGTAATCGGCGTGCCAGGTTTTATCTGCTCATCAAAAAAAGTGATTTTTTCATCATCTGAAATGGCTAATTCACTATCAAGACACAACATACCTTGTGACTCAACACCCCGCAAGCTTACCCTTTTAATCTCACCGGCCGGCAAAGTGGTCGGCGCAATCGCTACTGGCAACTGCTGGCCTACTTCCACCTTAGCTTTATCGCCAAACACGACTTGAATTGTCTTCTTACCAACATCCACTTGGCCGACAAATAGATTATTGGCATTGGGATGTTTATCTTTTTGAATCAGCTTCCCTACCACAACACCACTTAAATCTTGGCCAAACTCAATCATCCGGTCCACAGTTGGTCCGGACAAGCTTAATAACTTGGCAAATTCCTTGGCTGATTTGCCAGTCTTTACATACTCTTTCAGCCAATTGTAGGAAATATTAAGATTCATATATAATTACTTAGTTGTCGGTTTTTAGTTGCTTAGTTTGTTGTTCTCTCAAAAAACAAATATATCCACTCATAGCTTTTAATAGCTCAGTATATTTATTGACTAAAACATCAGACACTTCAGCTTCTGATTTTGCAATAATAATAAAATGTATTTTTTCTTGATAGTAGTAATAATGATATGATTCTGAAATATTATTTACTACTGAAGCAGAAGATCTTTTAAGCTGATTAATACTTCTAAATCTCTCATCTTTAGGAAACTCAGCTGTTATTTTATATACCTAAAGTTCTAATTCGGCTGCCATTTTATAAATTTTTAAATTCTCTAGTCTGGTAGCCATTTGTCATGTTTATAATTAGACAACTAAGCAATTAAAAACCGACAACTAATTAACTAGT
>CAYLUK010000003.1:11373-41687 GCA_964386875.1 uncultured Gammaproteobacteria bacterium | reverse complement strand
TAGCTAAATTATACCGCTATTTTTAGTTATCCTCCACACTAATTATTATAGAGCCAAAAAAATTTGACACATCTAATTAAATAGTCTATAATAAAAACAAGCTAAATATCCCCCCCGAGGGGATTTTAAAATCCAAAAAATATGGCTAAAGTTAGCAATATAATTCAATATATCAAAGACTCAAAAAATGAGCTAAGAAAAGTCACTTGGCCCAACAAGCGCGAAGTCAGACAACACACCGTGTTGGTAATTATTATTTCTCTGGCGGTAGCGTTATTTTTGGGCATTGCTGATTATGTCCTATCTTGGGCTCTAGAATTTATTATCTAAAAACCTAAGCAACTAAAAACTGATTCACCCCATTGAATAGACAATCATATTACCAAAAATTCTGAAAGAATTTTTTATTCAATAGGGTAAACTAACCAATTAAAATATGGCCAAACAAACCTTAAACTTAGGTAAACGATGGTATGTCCTTCATACCTATTCTGGCCTTGAGGAGGCAGTCGAACACAATCTCAAACAACGAATCGAATCTATGGATATGGAAGACAAAATTTTCGGTGTTTTAATCCCCAAGGAAAAAAAGATTAGAATCAAAAACGGCAAACGAAAAATTGTTGAAGAAAAGATCTATCCCGGCTATGTTTTGGTAGAAATGCTGGTCACTGATGAATCATGGTATGTAGTGAGAAACACGCCTCATGTGACAGGTTTTGTCGGATCGGGCACAACGCCAACTCCGGTATCAGAAGAAGAAATCAAATCCTTACAAAAGAGAATGGGCGTGGACGAGCCGGAATATCAAATTGACGTGGCCAAAGGCGACCCGGTCAAAATCACTGACGGACCATTTAAAAATATGGAAGGCAAAATTACCAATATTGATGAAAGTCGTGGCAAGATCAAAGTCTTGATTTCAATGTTTGGCCGAGAGACACCAGTAGAGCTAGATTTCCTGCAAATTACAAAGGTTTAATCAATATCAATGATACGAATTCTCAAATAAACTTTCAACTTTATAACTTTTTAACTTTATAACTCACCCGTATGGCAAAAAAAATAAAAACAATAATCAAACTACAAATTCCAGCCGGTCAAGCCAATCCGGCGCCACCAGTCGGTCCGGCTCTAGGACAGCATGGTCTTAATATTGCCGAGTTTTGCCAAAAGTTCAATGACAAAACCAAAGAGCAGAACGGCGATGTTGTTCCGGTTGAAATCACGGTCTATGAAGATCGAAGCTATGACTTTATCTGCAAGACTTCACCGGCCGCCGAGCTGATCAAAAAAGCCGCCGGTATCAAAAAAGGCGCTAGCAATCCACTCAAAGACAAAGTCGGCACTATCACTAGACAGCAAGTAGAAGAAATCGCCAAGATCAAAATGCCAGATTTAAACGCTAATAATCTAGCAGCCGCCAGTAAGATTATTGAAGGCACTGCCAGACAAATGGGTGTCACAGTGAAATAAAAAATTAAAAAAATAATTTTAGTTATGCGTTATACGTTTTGCGTTATACGCTAAATCCGTGGGAGGATTTTCTAGTCCAAAATCCGCTAACACCACGACAATCAAAATAAACATGAAAAAAGTAAACCACCCCAAATCAAAAAGATTTAATGAGCTTACCAAACAAATCGACAGTGAAAAGCTATATGACATCAAAGAAGCGATCAAATTAATCAAGAAAACCTCAAATGTTAAATTTGACGCCAGCGTCGAAGCTCATATCAGATTAAATATTGATCCCAAAAAGGGTGAACAGCAAGTCAGAAGCTCGGTGGCTCTGCCATATGGCAATGGCAAAAATGTCAGAGTAGCTGTTATTTGCGCTGACAGTGCCAAACAAAAATCAGCCAAAGAGGCCGGGGCTGATATTGTCGGCGAACAAGATCTGATTGAAAACATTAAAAAAGGCGTAATTGACTTTGATATTCTAGTTGCTACTCCTTCGGCGATGAAACTACTTGGGCCAGTCGCCAAAATCTTGGGTCCAAAAGGTATAATGCCAAACCCCAAGGACGGCACGGTGACGGACAATATCGCTGACACAGTTACAAATCTAAAAAAGGGCCAAATCAATTACAAAAACGACGATTCCGGCAATCTTCATGTCATTGTCGGCAAAGTGTCATTTGAAGATGGTCAGCTTGATAAAAACTATGACGCACTGATAGAAAGCGTTCAAAAAGCCAAGCCAGCACCGGTTAAGGGTGGATATATCAAAAATGTTGCCCTCACCAGCTCAATGGGACCGTCAGTTAAAATAAAATTTGAGTAAAATATATTTTAAACAATTTTGTGTCAACAAAAGCAGGGTTATCCCTGTTTTTGTTTTTCTCACAAAATTATGATAAAATATGTGAGTGTCTAGTTAACAATCATATCTATAATATTTAAATGACTGAATATCGCCAAGATCGACTCTCATGGGATGAA
This sequence comes from uncultured Gammaproteobacteria bacterium, assembly GCA_964386875.1. Taxonomy (GTDB): domain Bacteria; phylum Patescibacteriota; class Patescibacteriia; order 2-01-FULL-39-33; family 2-01-FULL-39-33; genus CAYLUK01. The sequence continues at coordinate 39,242 of CAYLUK010000003.1, read as the reverse complement.
TGTCTAATGCAAATTGCCTACCTCATCTCCCAAAGATCACCCGACCCCAACACCCAAAACGGCTCTTGTGTTGTTAGTGATAGAAATATCATTATCGGCTTGGGCTACAACGGCTGGCCCAGAGGAATTGATAATGACGCCCTGCCATGGAATCGTGAAGGCGATTTCTTGGACAAAAAATACGCTTATGTGGTTCATGCCGAAGAAAATGCCATTTATAACGCCAACGCTGATACTGAAAGTTGTCGAATTTATTGTACCCTCTTTCCCTGCAATGAATGCGCCAAAACCATCATCCAGTCCGGCATCAAAGAAATAATCTATCTAAGCGATAAATATCATAATGAGCCAATGTCAATTGCTTCCAGAAAAATGCTTGATTTAGCCGGCGTCTCATATCGACAATATATACCGAAATTTAAAATTAATTTTGAGCTGAAAGAAAATATAAAATAACTTACTTAGCTTAATATGGAAAATAATAAAATCATTATTGGTATTGTCGGTGAAATCGCCAGTGGCAAAGACACAGTCGCCGCTTATCTGAAAAAAAAGTACCACAGCCAAACCGTAAGTTTTTCCGAGCCATTGCGAGCGATTTTAGATATAATTTATCTGCCTCATACCAGAAAAAACATGTCTGACTTGGGAATAGACCTTAGAGCCAGATTCGGCCAAGATATTTTGGCCAAGGCGATTACTGGGGAAGTCAGACAAAGTAAAAGTAGAATAATCTGCCTGCCAAACATCAGACTACCTCAAGATATTAAATATTTAAAGAAAATGCCTGGTTTCGTCCTTATCAGTATTGAAGCCAAGCAAAAAACCAGATATTATCGACTAATCAAAAGATTACAAAACGCCGATGATAAGTCTAAATCTTGGCAACAATTTATTAGTGACGCTTTACTGCCCACGGAAATTAAAATTAGAAAATTATCCAAACAAGCCAAGCACCATATCAATAATGACGGCTCATTTGCCAAGCTATATAGGCAAACTGAAGACATCTTGAGAAAGCTTAAAGTGAAAAGCTAAAAGTGAAAAATAACAATTGTCATTCCGAGCTTGACTATAAATCTATTCTTTAAGATATCTTCATAATTTTTTTAACCTGCCCGCCACGGTTTGTAAACGAAGCATAGCAATTCTGGCGGGTGTTCTAGTATTCTGGCGTTTGCCCCGTTTTGGGGCTTTTTTTATTGGTAATTTAACAGTTGACATAATACCGGTGACTTGATAATCTTACTTAACCGCACTTTAACAAGAAAAGCAAACCTAGAAAAGGAGCAGTCAATGAAACAAAAAAATGGCAAGCTAATCGTGATTGATGGCGGTGATGCCTCAGGCAAAGCCACCCAAACCAAAAAACTAATCGAGGGAATTAGAAAACTAATTACCTTAGTGAAATGGATAGATTTTCCCCAATATGATCATAATTTCTATGGCCAAATCATTAGGGCGTATTTGGCTGGTCAATTTGGCGACCCGAAAGAAATTGATCCGAAATTAGCCGGCATCTTGTATTGTATGGACAGATTTGAATCAGCCAGACTAGTCAGACGCTGGCTCGACTCCGGCAATACTGTCGTTACTGACCGATACCACACCGCCAACATCATCCATCAAGGCGCCAAAGCTGCTTTTGCCAGTGGTAAAACTTTTGACGCCAAAAAACTGATGGCACTGATGATTTTCTTGAACCGGATTGAATTTGAAATTCTCAATGTGCCGGAACCAAATTTGGTCATTTATCTTCATGTTTTCCCCGAGGTCTCACAACGGCTAATGAATGAAGAAAAACGCCAAAGAGACGGACACGAAACCCTTGAATTTGCCCAAAAGTCAGAACAAGTGGCGCTCTGGGCGTGTGATCATTTGAACTGGACAAAGATTGAATGCTGTCCTGACCGACACTCAATTTTGACACCGGAGGAAATTCATGACATGATTTGGCATCAAATAGTCAAGATTTTATAGTCAAGATTCTGCCAAAACCCAAACAAGGAGTAAACGACATGACCGACGAGTTCAGCAAAACATTTGTCAATGAAGCGACAGCCCAAGGCCGAATACCGTCTCTTCATATTATCGGCGATTCAATCCCGATTGCTTGGTACCGGGCGATGAAAGCGGTCTGGGAAGAAGGTATTGAAGTACGGACGGAATACGACCGCGTCAACGAGGCCGGCGATTTTATTGACCCGCCCAGCCGAGACGCTCGAGTTCTAATTGAAGTGAAAGATCCATTTGCCCAACCGCGCTTTCCCCCGCTGTCGTTTTGTGAAATCGGCACTTACATTGCCGAGATTATGGGCGTCAAAGACCATCTGGTTCTACCGATGCAGACCCTTCGGGAGTCAATCGGTGGTAAGTTGTCGGCGACCCCAGTGGCCATACAGCTATCACCAGCGTCTTTTTGCCCATCCAGATGTCAATGGCGACACTGTGGATCAAATCGCACTGGCAGTCCAGCGGGTGGCTAAAACGCCATTCACCCGTCGAGCCATGGTCACAACCTCGGTACCCAATATCGACCCATTTCTTGAAGAAGATGTGCCTTGTCTGCGAGAAGCCCAATTTCGCTGTCCCGAAGACGCAATCGGCGACCTAATCTTGAATGTCACAGCCACTTGGCGCTCTCGCGACTTGTACAAGGCCTGGCCGGACAATGTGATTGGCCTGACATTTTTGTATCAAGTAATTGCCAAGATGATTGAAAATCTGACTGACCGGATAGTTGAAGTGGGCAGTTATGCTGATTTCAGTATGTCCCTTCATATTTACGGCCAAGATCATGGCGCTGTCGGCGGCAATGCTGACAGAGGCCTAGCCAGCTTCTTTGACACCTTCGGCACAGAAGAATATTTTGTTGCTAGATGTTTAACTAGTGAACAAGCGGCAGTGATGCTGGTAATACCTCAACTGACAGACCTGCTCTCGGACAAAGGCCAAGAGCAGTGGCATTTCCCGCCCGAATCAATGGCACTGTTGCATCAGCTCATTTCGCAGATAGAAAGCGGTGAATTCACCGTTTAATCGCAGTACTATTATACGCCTCAAATAGTTGGGGCGTTTTATATTTGATTTTTCTATTCAAATCCGCTAAACTATAAGCTATAAACCATAAGCTAGCAATATATATGTCCAAATATGTCCCAATAATTGGCATGGAAATCCATGCCGAGCTCAAAACCAAGAGTAAAATGTTTTGCACTTGCCCCAATGGCTATGAGCTTAAAGATAAACCAAATATAAACATCTGCCCGATTTGCCTTGGTCATCCTGGAACTCTACCGACGATTAATCGGCAAGCGTTAGAGTGGACGATATTTGTTGGCCTCGCTTTGGAGTCAACCGTTGCCAAGCTGACAAAATTTGACCGGAAAAATTATTTCTATCCTGACCTACCCAAAGGCTATCAAGTTTCTCAATATGACCAACCATTGACTCATAATGGCAAGTTGAAGATTAATAATAAAATTATTGATATCATCCGCATTCACTTGGAAGAAGATACCGGCAAATTAATGCACACCAAAGACGGCGTCACAGTTGACCTCTCACGCGCCGGCACGCCACTGATGGAGCTGGTCACCGCCCCAACCATTGACTCGGCCCAAGAAGCCAAAGAATTTTGCCAAACCTACCAACAAATTTTAAGATATTTGGAAGTATCTGACGCTGATATGGAAAAAGGCCAAATGCGCTGTGAAGCCAATATTTCAATGCAAACGACTGGTAAATTTGTGGTTGAAGGAGGCGAAGTCAAGCCCCTACTAGATTATCAGCTTAATCCTAAAGTAGAAATCAAAAATATTAATTCATTCAAGGCGGTAGAAAAAGCGATTGACTTTGAAATTAAACGCCAGACCAAAGCCATTGAAGCCGGAGAAAAACTTATCCAAGAAACCCGCGGTTGGGACGAAGTCAAACAAAAAACCTTTACCCAACGAGTTAAAGAAACTGCCGCTGACTACCGTTATTTTCCGGAGCCAGACTTACCGCCACTTGAAATATCAGCTGAGCTAATTAAAAGCCTTGAAGCTACTCTGCCAGAATTACCTCAAGCCAAAATTGATCGATTTATCAGCCAATATCAACTAAGCCCTAGCGACGCTAAGATTATTGTCATGAGTAAAGATCTGGCCGCCTATACCGAAGAAGTTATTTCTGAACTCATCGGCTGGCTAGTGTCACTGCCGGAAACCGAGGGCACGGAAGAAGAAATTTGGACCAAAGACGGCAAAAAACTGGCCAAACTAATCAGTAATTGGCTGATTAATAGATTGTTCAAGCATTTGAATGAAAAAAAGGTGCAAATCGCAGAATGTAAAATTACACCGGAAAATTTTGCTGAATTTATTACTCTTATTTATGGCAACAAAATCAACAACACGACCGCCCAGCAAGTCATGGAAGAAATGTTTAATTCCGGCCAGGATCCGTCGGAAATTGTGGCCGAGAAAAATCTCGGCCAAATGGAAGACGACGGACAGCTTGACGCCATTATTAATAAAGTAATCACTGATAATCCAAAAGCGATTGACGAGTTTAAAGCCGGCAAAGAAAATGCCTTCAAATTTCTCATCGGCCAAGCTATGGCCGCTGCCAAAGGTAAAGCCAACCCGCAAATTGTCACTAAAATACTAAAGAAAAAACTATCCTAAATAAATGACCTGTCGGCGTAAACAGGCGCAAAATCAAAAAGATACAAATATGGGAATTTTCAGCACCAAACCAAGAATTAATCGATACAAACCCAACGAGGTCAAATTGTCACACATTTTCCGCAGTGTTGCCAAAAGCGACATGATTGACTCGCGAACAGAAAAGAAGATTCGGCTCGCCCTCTACGATGCCGGCTACAAAGATTTTCAGGTTAAGAAAATTCTTGACCGCGACGTCGCGCTTGGAATTGATGAGATGAAGCAAATCATAAGTCACCTAAACGACCGCCAAATATTTGGCAATAAAAAAAATGACATCAATGGATTAGTAGAGGATCATTTAAAAAAAGAAGCAATTAAAAAATTGAATATTGCCAATGTCAGATATGAAAGAATGCTTGAATCACGCGTTGAAGATATTGAGGCGTTGACCGCCAAAGACAGGCACAAGCCCAATGAACACCAGCCCAAAGTCAGTCTGACCGGATCCAAAGGCGCACCCAAAGTCAGTCTGGCTAGGTCAGCGAAAGGAAACATTATAAAACTAAAATTTTAAAAAATAATTTTAAACCTATGGAAAGATTCGGTGAAACCAACTCATTAAGTGGTGAAAGGGAACAAAAAAAGGTCCTGACTGAAGACATAGACACCCAAAGAGCAAAAGAAATAGTAGCAGTTAATCTGCTTGAAGCAGTCAGAGATGACTTATATGCCGATCCTTGGAAAATTAATTTAGATGATTATGGGAAATATGTTGAAGCGGCTAAATTATGTTTGGAGACAGATGAAACCGATCCAAAATTTAAACTTGATAGTAAGTTGAAAATGATCGCCCAAGATATTATAGAAAAAGAGCCGACGGAAGCGGCCGCCTAAAACAAAATCAAAAAACAGCCCCGAGTATTTGGAGCTGTTTTTTATTTTAGAAATTTTTTAATCCTATCTCTAGCGTCAGCATAATTTTTAATCCAAATAATATCCTTATTTCTTTTAAACCAAGTAATTTGCCGCTTGGCAAAATGATGAATCGCATTTTTAAGTCCGCTTATCATCTGCTCGTAGCTTATCTTGCCCCGCAAATAATTGGCGACCCAGCGATACTCTAGTCCGAAGTCATCTAATCTCTGCCAGCTCACTCTCTGTCGGCGAAGATTTTTGATTTCACTGATCATCCCTTGCTTCATTCGCTTGCCTAAGCGACTGTCAATCTTCTGATAAATTTCTTGAAGCGGATATTTTATACCCAAAACCAATATTTCATAAGGTGGCAATTGATTTGGACTCTTGGCTGATTTTGGCTTACCACTGATATAATATATCTCCAACGCCCGCTGTACTCGTCGTCGATTCTTATGATCAATAACCTGATAAGTCTCTAGATCAACTTTTTTAAGTCTCGCCAACAATTGTCTTAAGGATAATTTATTCAATCTATCTCTTATATTTTGCGTTTTGCGTTTTGCGCTATGCGTTACGCTAAAGGCGTAGCCATTAACCACTGCGTCAATATAAAGCCCGGTACCACCGACCAAAAACGGCACCTTACCCCGGCTCAAAACATTGTCAATCGCCTGATAAGCCAACTTTTGATATTTGGCCACATTAAATTCTGTCTTGGGTCCAACCACATCAATTAAGTGATAAGAGATTGTTTTACGTTTTGCGCTATGCGTTTTGCGCTTGACGACATAATCGTCAAGATCCTTGCCGGTGCCAATGTCCATACCCTGATACACTTGACGGCTGTCAGCCGAAATTATCTCACCATTAAACTTAACTGCCAGCCGAGCTGCCACTTTTGTCTTGCCGGTCGCGGTCGGCCCTAAAATCACTATTAATTTGTTATTTATATTCATTGATTAAATTACTTCTCCGACCAGCCACCAATTTTGGACTTTATTAACTCTGACTTTTACAAAATTGCCAACTATCTTTTTTCTGCCCTTAAACTTTACGACTTTGAAAGTCTTTGTTTTACCCACACACTGGTCATTCTTACAACTATCTACCAGCACCTCAACTTCATGACCAATCAACATTTTATTATTGGCTTTGGCGGTCTGCTTCAAAACTTTAATCAACTCTTTTTCTCGTCTTGTTTTTTCTGACTTTGATACATTATCAGCCAGTTTCGCCGCCACTGTGCCAAGGCGCGTGGAATATTGCGAGATAAAAGCCATATCAAACTTTACTTTCTTCATCAAACGGACAGAATTTTTAAATTGTTCCTTGGTTTCGCTGGGAAAACCAACAATAATATCAGTTGAAAGCATGATATTAGGCACAACTCTTCTTACTTTTTCAACCAATTTTAAATAATGACTCACTGTATATTTCCGGTTCATTAATTTTAAAATCTGATTATCACCGGATTGAATCGGTAAATGCAGATAGGGTGTAATATGCTTGCCTTTGGCCATCACCTTAATCAACTCACCAGACAAATCTTTGGGATGAGAAGTGACAAACCGAAGCCAATAATCACCCGCAATCTTATCTATTGCATAAAGCAATTTCGTAAAATCATATTTACCGCTCTTATACGAATTAACATTCTGTCCCAGTAAAGTTATTTCTTTATACCCAGAAGAAATTAATTGTTTACACTCTGCTATCACTTTCTCCACTGATCTTGACACTTCCCTGCCCCGAACATATGGCACCACACAATATGAGCAGAAATTGTTGCACCCGGTCATAATCGGCACTTGAGCTTGCCAGTTGGATTGATGCTTTGGGTTGATGTGGAAATAATCACGATCTATAATTCTCAAACCACCTAATTTTTGCGGCAATCTACCAATATCTTTAACGTCCAACACCAAATCAAACCTACTCTGCAATTTTTCCTTGTCTTTGGGCATAACACAGCCAGTCAAAATCGCAAATAACTTGCCTTTGGTTCTTCTGGCTTGCCAATTGTAAGACTGGCCATAGACTCGGTCAATGGCGCTTTGCCTGACTGAACAAGCCACCATCACTGCCAAATCAGCCAGCTTAATATTACTGGTTTCCTCCAGTCCCATATTATTTAAAACACGAATTATCCGCTCGCTGTCAGACTGATTCATCTGACAGCCAAAAACCAAAATAATATATTTTTTCATACACCCTGTAGAAGAATTTTGAATACTAAAAATTATCTTAACAAATCCAGCCCTTTTGTCAAAGAGCTGGACAAAACATAGATAATTTTATCCCAGTTTTTTTACCCACTCGCAAACATCCAAGTCAAAATTGTCCCAATCACAACACTGGCACCGACTAGCAGTCCGGCCATAGTTGACACCCGCTTGATCCGAACTTTTCTATCAGTAATAACTTTTGTTTTGGTTTTCATCTTATTTAATAATAATACTAATTTTATTTTCGTTTTGTGGAAAACTCTTGCTCCAATATGGCGACAATTGAATTTTAAAATCTTTTATCTGATCATTGCCATATAAATAATCTTCAACTTCACCGACCGACCGACCGACAAAATTACTTTTAGCTAGTATCGGGCTATTCTCATCCAATTTTGCATGAACTACATAATTTATTTTTACCAGCACGCTGTCAATCAAGCTTTCATCCAAAATTAAATAATCCAGATCTGTGACGTCAATACTTTCAATCGTTAGTCCATTAGTATCAAAGTTAGCAATCTTTTTCTGGATTAAAGCCACTAGCTGATTGTTATCAATCTCCAGTTTCTTTGCACTAACTGTCAGCTTCAGTTTAAAACTATCTATTTCAGCACCAACTTTCTGATCCACGCTATAATCCACAGTTTGAAGCGCCAGTTTTTCGCCCTCGCCCAGACCTAATTCAGAGCTAATTTCACGAGTCAACTGCTGGGTTAATTCATCTTTGGCTCGATTGATATCACTCTCGGCCAAAACATGGATATCTCGCAGTTCATTGGTCAGCACAGCTTCAGTCACGCCATAAATATTGTCTTGCAAACTGGCATTTAATTTGATAATTGTCAGCTGTCCCGGTTCAATATCTGTAAAATTGTCCGGATCTTTGGGATACACATCCACTATGACATAGCCACCCGCCGGCACCACGACCTGCTTACTAGTTCTAACAATGACGCCATTGTCCGCTTGAAGCTGGGTCGTCTCAAGTAGTGGCTGATTGCGAGTAAAATTATTGACAATCTTGACCTTACCGACAAATTCCGAACTAGCCGTCTTAGTACTTAGCACATCAAATGTGGCCTCCTTAGTTTTTTCAGTCTCAATCAACGCGCCAGCGACAATATCTTCCTCATTTATCTCATCGGCAGTCGGACTTGCCTTGACTTCAACATTAAAACTCAAACTCATATCTTGTGGCTCTGATTCAATAATAATACTGGCTTGATTATAAAAAAACAAAAATATTGCCAGCAACAATATCACGGTCAAAAAAATAAATGTAATTGAAATATTACGATACAAATTAATTTTAGGAAATTGTTTTTCTGGACTCATATATTATTTAATTATTTTTCCATTGAGCGACTGTCAACTTGATTTCTTTATCAGATACTTCCGGAATTTTGTTGGCATTTTTTTCAGATCGGGTGACTTCTAGTCGGACTCGGCTAGAAGCCTCGTCAATGGCGTCAATTGCCTTGTCCGGATAAGAACGGCTAGTGATAAATTTTGTGGATTTAATCGCCTCGTCAATCGCTGAAGGCAAAATATTCACTTGATGATACTCTTCATACACATTCTTGATGCCAATTAGAATCTCCTTGACTTCCTTGGCATTCGGCTCGGATACAAATATCGGCTGAAGTCGACGATCCAAGGTCTTATCCATTTTAATATACTTTTCATATTCTTCTTTGGTAGTTGCTCCGACCACCTGAAGCTCGCCCCGAGCCAACATTGGCTTCAAAATATCAGCGGCATTGATAGCGCCTTCAGCTTCACCAGCTTCAGCCAAAATATGAATTTCATCAATAAAAAGTATGATCATCCTTCTCGCACTAACGATTTCATCAATAATTTTCTTCAGTCGCTGTTCAAATTCTCCTCGATATTTTGTGCCAGCCAAGATATTGGGTAAATCCAACGCCAACACCTTTTTGCCAGTCAACACCTGTGGCACCTGTCCATTTTTCATTGCTAAAGCCAAACCCTCAACAATTGCTGTCTTGCCAATGCCGGCAGCACCAATTAAAACCGGGTTATTTTTGTTCCGCCGAGACAGGATTTGAATCACTCGAGTAATTTCTGCTTGACGACCAATTACCGGATCAAGCTTTTTTTCAGCGGCCAATTTAGTTAAATCACGGGAATATTTTGATAAAACCGTCGTCGCTGACCCCCAAGCGCCAGACTTACTACTATCTTTTTTATAAAAAAATATATACCACAAAATCCCAGCTATTATCACCAAAAAAATGAGCAAATAAATCGCCTCCATAGTGTTAATTTAATTATTATAATTACCTGACTATATTATAACAGATATTGCTATTCAATAACAATTGAATTACTGTCAATAATATTTGCCACTTCATTTTTAAACCGATCATTATGATTGATTCTGAAACTGGTCTTAATCCGCTGTTTATTGCCACTCACCCGCTCGACCAAGAGCTCCACATGATGATTACCAGGATATTCATAAAATAGATTGCGCAAACTCTTAGAAACATCATAATCTATTGGCTCGGTAATTTTGATTGAGATTTTCTTGTGCGGATTTAATTTGTGGAAAAATTTACCTATTCTGCCTCGGTCATTGTCATTACTTTTTTTAAGTAGCTCAAATGTCTCAGCCACGTTATCTTTCTCAAGATACGCGACTTGATTACATATTATCTTAACCTCGCCGTCTTTGTCAGATATTTTGCCGACACAAGCAATAATATTTTCCTCTTGCCAGATATGAGGATTCTGCTCCAACATCCGAGGAAATACTAAAAGCTCCACTTCGCCACCGCTATCTTCAATCTTCACAAACATCATCGCATCACCCTTCTTGGTGTTTATTTTTTTAACTGTTGTGACTACTCCAGCCACCCTGACCTCGGTACCACTCGGACAATTGCCAAGAGTGGAACAACCGACCACCCGATCCTTTAATACGTCTTTAAAGTCAGACATTGGATGTTCTGAAACGTAAAGCCCCAAATATTCCTTTTCCCAATTAAGTTTTTGTTTTTTATCTAGCGCCGAAGAGTCATCTAAGCGAAGCCCCGGTAAATTGGAATGTGGCATCAGATCAAACAAACTATCTTGACCATTGTCCATCGCGTTGTTATTTTCTGTGATAAACATCAAAAGCCGATCCATATTATCTAGTAATTGATTGCGTTCGCCCAAACTATCTAAACAGCCGGATTTTATCATAGCATCTAGTGACCGCTTATTAAGATCTTTACTCTTAATCCGACTCAAAAAGTCCTCCAAATTCTTAAATTTTCCATTTGTCTTTCGCTCTTTAATAATCACCTTGACGATATTGTCTCCCAAACCCTTAACCGCCAAAAGACCAAAACGAATTCGTGGCTCATTGATTTTGAGACTTTCAGCGACAACCGTAAAGGTAGAATAGCTCTCATTGATATCAGGCGACATTACCTCAATTCCCATTTGTCGACATTCTTCCACCTCAATTGCTATCCGATCTGAATTTTGCTGGTCAGATGTCAGAAGTGATGCCATAAATTCAGCCGGATAATTGGCTTTGAGATAAGCAGTCTGGTAGCCAATTAAAGCATAACAAGCCGCATGGGAACGATTAAATCCATACGCGGCAAACGGCAAGATAAACTCCCATATTTTCCCAGCCACCTTTTCCTCAATTCCATTTTTTACCATACCATTAATAATTTTCACCTCTTGCTCATCCAGTAATTTTTTGATTTTTTTGCCAACCGCTTTACGCAAAATATCAGCTTCACCATAACTAAAGCCAGCCAAATCTCGAGCAATCTGAAGTAGCTGTTCCTGATAAACCGCCACCCCATGGGTCTTCTCTAAAATCGGCTTTAATTTGGAATGAAGATATTGTGGCTTTTTGCGACCATGCTTACCGGCAATATAATCAGGAATATATTCCATTGGTCCCGGTCGATAGAGCGCTACCATGGCGATTATATCTTCTAGCTCGGTCGGCTCCAGCTGTCTCAAATACCGTTTCATACCGGAAGATTCAAATTGGAAAACGCCTGTGGTTCCGGCTTGCTGAAAAAGTTTAAAAGTCTTTTTGTCATCAAGGGGAATTTTGCCAATGTCAATAGTTGTACCATGAATCTTGCTGATAATTTCAAGCGCTTGTTCAATAATAGTCAGATTACTCAATCCCAAAAAATCCATCTTCAGCAGTCCCAAATCTTCTATCGCGTGCATTTCATATTGGACGACAATACTGTCATCGCCATGACTGCCGAATTGCCTTGGGGCATAATTATCTAATGACTCGGGCGTAATCACCACGCCACAAGCATGAGTCGAAGCGTGCCTCACCACCCCCTCCAACCGACGAGCCGTATTAAGCAGTTTCTGGCCGTCTTCTTCTGCCAACAGCTCCTTTAGCTCCGGCACAATGTTTATCGCTTCATCAAGCTTGGTAAACATTGGGATAAGCTTGGCCACTCGATCACAATAATTATATGGCAAGCTCATCACCCGACCGACATCACGGATAGCATTTCTAGCTGCCATTGTGCCAAAGGTGATAATCTGCGCTACTTTGTCTCGGCCATATTTATTGGCGGTGTATTCAAGCACTTCATCACGCCGAGCGTCAGCAAAATCAGTATCAATATCAGGCATAGAAATCCGCTCTGGATTTAAAAACCGCTCAAAAACCAATTCGTATTTGATTGGATCAATGTTAGTGATATTGGTCAGATAAGCGACCAAACTGCCGGCCGCACTGCCTCGTCCCGGACCAACAACAATGCCACTATTTTTGGACCAAGTGATAAAGTCCGACACAATCAAGAAATATCCGGCATATCCGGTTTTCTCAATCACCTCCAGCTCATAATCCATCCGCGTCAAAATTTCATCACTTATTTTCTTGCCATATCTCTCTTTCAGTCCAACTTCACATAAATCGCGCAGATATTGATCAATATTTTTTCCCTCTGGCAAGGGGAATTGGGGCAAAACATTTTGTCCCAGCTTAAGCTCGAAATTACACATTTGCGCCACCTTGAGCGTGTTAGCGATTGCTTCCGGGTAATCCTTAAAATCACTGATCATTTCAGTTGGCGATTTAAACGACAAGTCAACTCCCAAATACGACATTCGATCAGGATCAGACAAAACTTTCTTGGTCTGAATACACAACAAAACATCTTGGGCATATTCATCATCCTGATTGGGATAATGAATATCATTGGTCGCGATTACCGGCACGCCCATTTGCCGGCTCAAGTCAAATATTTTCTCATTGACTACCCTCTGCTTGGCAATGCTTGGATGATGCTGGACCTCAAGATAAAAGTTACCATCACCAAAAAGATTCTGATAACGGCTGATCATCTCCTTGGCAGCGTCCAAGTCATCGTTAGTGATATGACTAGCCAGCTCACCCGCCAGGCACGCCGTAGAACAAATCAAACCATCATGATGCTTTTGGAGCAACTCAAAGTCAATCCGCGGTTTATAATAAAAACCATGCAGGTATGAAATACTAGTCAATCTGACCAAATTTTTATAACCCACCTCGTTCTTCGCCAGCAGAATCAGATGATATGGCTTTTCATCTATTTTAGCGCGCTTATTCAAATGGCCATTTCTCGCCACATAGGCCTCAAGACCAATGATTGGCTTGATGCCAGCATTTTTGCATTTTTGATAAAACTCTACTACGCCATACATTGCTCCGTGATCAGTGAGCGCCAAAGCCGGCATCTGATAATCAACCGCCTTTTGAACTAGATGATCAATCTGACCCAAACCATCAAGTAAGGAGTAGTGAGAATGAGTATGGAGGTGGACAAATGACATAAATTAAATAAAAAATAAAATATATTTTTATTAAAGATACAAGAAACAAGAAAATAAGCAACAAACAACAATTAATCGTCAAAATTCAAAAGATATTTGTAGCTTCGTAAATTATTCGTATATTCGTAGGAGATGATAAAATTAAAACGGCAATTTCACTCCTTTGAGCTACCATTGCCGTCACTCTAACACTTTCTGCCACCACCCTCGGCGGACTGATTGTCGTATTCTATGGAAAACACAGAAATCTCCATTGATCTTTTTTCGATTCAACAAACCGGCGCTGATAATCACCCCGTCCTTAGCGCTACCATTGGCGAGATAGTTCAATTGTTCCTCTGTCAGTCTAGCCAAAGATATATTGACCCAGCCAACAGAGGAATGACTGCAGTTCATGGCCCGCAACAGCTCTAATGGTTGTACTCCTTCCTGTCTGCACTTGTCGACAAATTGACTGATTGTCAACAATCTTCCGGGAACCACACTTGACTGGACTATCATCTAGCTTCTCCTTTCTATCTGATAATAATTGATAATCAGGCCAACCAACGCCAGATGATGATATATTATAAAAAAACGCCTTTCAGTACAGCTACTTCAAAGTCACCTCAATTGTTAATTCAGCGCCTTGACGCCGGACTAATAGTTCTATCTGATCTCCGGACCGATATTCATTTATCAACTCAGACAAGCTTCGACTAGAAATTTCAATATCATTAACTTTCAATATTATATCACCATCTTTGAGCTGGCCAAATGCCGGACTAGTTCGAGTCGGCGAGCCATATATCAACGCTCCCTTGTCGCCCCAGTCAATCAAACCGTCGACATTCCCCAGATCGATATAGCCAACGCCCAAAACCGGCCTGATAATTTTTTGATTGTCCAACACTTGAGAGATAATATTTGCGAAACTATCAATCATAATAATTCTGCCACCACTGACTAAGCCGACAATTTGACCTTTTAAATTGGCAACCACGGCACCATCAAAACTGTCATCCAAACTAATGTCCAAAATTATTTCTTTGTTTATTTTTTCAGTTGATTGGACAACGCTTTGTCGCTCCTGATAATCGTAACCAATCTTTTCAATATTGGTCAAAGTCAGCCGACCCCTCGCTGATGCCACGACCAGTGTCTGACCGACCGCCAAACTATTTGACCGCCCAATACTTGCTACTGGTAAACCAGTTGAATTTATCTTGGCAAACACTACTCCGGTTGCCTTATCTTCAACATATGATTGAAACTCATAATTTTTGAGCTGATAGCCAATACCAGTATAAAGACTACTGAAATTACTAATTACATCACTGGTCGTCACGATCCAGCCATCAGCCGTTAAAACAAACCCTTGACCCAACGCTTCAGATGGCAAATAGACTTGAGTCAATGACTGACTTGATTTTTTCTGGAAATAAATATTAACCAAAGTCGGCACAATATCATTTTCAATTTGTTTAAGTGCAATGTCCTGCTCAATAATGACGCTTCTTGGCTGATCAATTACGATATTTCTGCCTTGGCCGATATCATTAAAACTGATCTGACCAAAAAATGGCAAGCCAATACCACTAGTGCCAACCAGTGAGAAACTAAAAATTCCCGCCATAAAACCACAAACAATGGATAGACCGACAACCAAAATGGGGCTTTTATTTATTTTTAAATCTTTCATATTACCCTACATATTTACAAATCTTAATACAAATTTACAAATCAAATTTTTTCCACTTTATTAATTTTCAAAAAATATTTGTAGATTTGTAATAAAATTCGGATATTCGTAGGATATTTATATCCACGTAGCAGTCGACAACACAATTATCAGCGTCAAAATGGCAAATGCGCTATACTGCAATATTCTTGCCCGGTTCAATTCTTTAGTAATCGACATGGCAGAAAACGAAACCAGTAAATAATATGTTATGGCCATGATAATAGCTGAAACATACAAACTGACTGACACATATAGCAATGCAACCAAAATTTCCAACAAAATCAAGGAAATTATCAAAGAATATTGCCAGCTGATTGATAATTTAAACCCCTGAATTGTAAAATCAACAAAAACCAGAATATACGATACCAAAAGTCCTGTCAGAAGCACCCACCACCATGACAAATTCAAAAATATATAAAAATTATAAAGCGTGGCAGAAGCAATAAAAAATACAATCAAATTGATATATGGTACAATCTTTTTTAAATCAACCAAATAAATCTTTTTGCTCCGGTAAAAATAATGAAATGCCGATTCCAAATAAATCAGATAAATAAAAGCCCAAAAAGTTATAAACAGATTTATAAATAATGTATGACCAAGAAACAAACTATAAACAAACCCCACCACCGCAAAAACCACCGAGTGGACATACAAATAAACAATATTTTTGTCTTTTGTCTTCAAATTCAACAACCAGAAATATCCCGTATTGATGATTAAAATCAAAGCCAGAAACCAAAGCCAATAGCCATTAAAGTAAAACAATAATCTAACATTCAAAAAATATATAATCGGAATGACAAAGGGCAGAATTCTAAGCAACAAAAAAATCATATTTATAAATTGTCTAAACTATTTTCCAAATTTTGAAGCTGATTTGAGACTTGATCCAAGTCATGATCAGTTAACATTTCCTCAATCTGAGCCAGTGCCAAAATTGAAGCCAAATAATGATCTTTGTATTCGGTCGGCACCACCAACTCAAGCAAACCTTGTTCGGTCTCTTGGGTAATGACGATCATTTCGCTGACATAGTCATCTTCCGCCAAATCTGTAAAACTGTCAACTGACCCCAAATAACCGTTAATCAATATTGCAAACCCACTTTGATAATCTTGTCTTAATTTAACCAAATCAACCGGACTGTCGTTTGAAGATTTTGAAGTCAATTCTTTACCAAACTCAAACATTGCTTGATAATACCGACCCAAGATAAAAATTGCGCTGGCAAAAAACAAGAAAATAATTAAGATGACAATAATAACCTTCTTTGATACCCGAGTACCCGTCGGATAATTCTGCACTTGTGACATAAAATATAGATAGTTATTTATTTAATTTGCTACCCAGTCCTTCCAAAGCCCGCAATACCTCTAGGGGCAAACAAAAAATCACCGTATTGGATTGGTCAGATGACAAATCATTAATTGACTGCAGGGTTCGCAGATGAAGCGCTCCTGGTGAAGCCGACATCATTTGAGCCGCTTTGGCCATGTTTTCAGCCGCCGCTACCTCGCCTTCGGCCTTAATAATCACCGCTCGTTTTTCTCTTTCCGCCTCGGCCTGCTTGGCAATAGTCCGCTTCATCTCTTCCGGTAATTGAATATCTTTGAGTTCCACATTGATTACCTTGATACCCCACGGATCAGACGCCTCGTCAACAACTTTCTGAATCCGAGATGATATTTGCTCGCGACCGCTTAAAAGCTCATCCAAGCTCACCTCACCGGAAGTGTTTCTCATTGTGGTCTGGGCTAGCTGGGAAATGGCATAAATATAATTTTCTACCTCAATAATGGCTTTAGCCGCATCAGACACCTTATAATAAATCACCGCGTTAATCTTGACCGAAATATTATCTTTGGTAATCGCATCCTGATCAGGCACATCAACCGCCTTGACCCTAATATCTACCTTTTGCATTGTCTGAATGATCGGCCAAATAATTCGCCAACCCGGGGTCATAATATTTTTGTATTTTCCAAACTGAAATTTAACCCCCCGCTCATACTCGTTGATTTGCCGCAAGCTGATCAGAACGAAAAAAATGATCACGACGACGACGATGGTGATAATTGTTGGCCACATATTGTTTATTATTATTTATATAATTATTTTGGTCATTCGTATTTAATTTACATCATTTGCATCAATTTATTAAAAAACAAATATTTCAATTAAACTAATTAAAATAAAAATTACTAGAATCGTGCCCAAAGTAACGCCCAAAGCGACTATGCCTTCTTGATATTTTTTCTGGGTGAAATAATACAAAGGCAATCCCAATACCAGTATGCCGGACACGCCGACGCCAATTACTAGTAGTGACAACACCGCCATAATATTAAGAATAATGTTACCAGAATCAGCCGGAAAGAAAGAATCGGCAATCATAAAAAAACCAGCGACTAGAGAAATAAATATTACTTCCAAAATACCGGCTAATATTCCTTTTTTAATAAGCAGATTGGAATCAATTTTCTTTTTGAACATAGAATTGGGGATTAATAATTTTTATTAGGTGAATTAGAAATTAGGTGAATTAGAAATTTTCAACCATATTTAAATAATCTAAAAATATATTATATTAGTGATGATTTTATAAACTAAAAGATTCCTTCTTATCCATTTCCATCTCAACCCAATTATCAGTATCTTCATCCCATTTATAAGCAACCAATTTATGAGTAAATTCGTTTTCGGAATAAATATATTCTACCTCGGTATGAGACCCAATCCGACGCGAGCCATGAGTTTGCTTATCAAGAACTAACGGCCGAGTGATATACTCCAATCTCATCCGACCCAAAGGGCCGTCAAATATGACAATTTCTTTGACGCCTTTTTCTGGATTAGTCAAGTCTTCTTGGCTGATTTCAACATTAGAAAAGCTATCTTGCACCTGACCCTTTAATTGTTCCCATTTTTCTTTTTGCATACATTTTTATCTGCTAATCAATCAGCCACTGACCAATTTAATTAAATTATACATTATTTTCATAGCTATATCAATATATTCCATGCTATGTGATACTAAACTCACAGCCACAATAATTTTGATGGTAAAATCCTTCCTGATGACTTAGCTCCATCGCCTTTTTAAAACCGTCCTGTTTTTTCCAGTCGCCGGAGAGAAACTTGACGCCCAATTTATGTCCCAAGGCCTGGCCAATGTTATTTATTGCCAGCGCATCTTTGTGCGGACTAACTGCCAAGGTTGAGGAAAAGAAATCAAAACCGTTTTTCTGGGCGTAATTTGCGGTATTAGTTAAGCGGTAATGATAGCACACTTTGCACCGTCGGCCTCGTTCCGGTTCAGCTTCCAATCCTGCTATTAATCTCTGCCAACTTTTGTGGCCATAGCTAGATTCAATAAACTCAAATCCTTCAACGGAAAAAAATCTTTTGGCTTCATCCAGTCTAATGTCATATTCTGATTTGGGATAAATATTGGAATTATCAAAGTAAATACTGACAGCATAATCCTCTGACAAACGCCGACTTAAATAGCCGCTGCAAGGAGCGCAGCAGGTGTGAAGTAGAAGTTTTGGTTTGGTCATTGTGCTTTACAATTTATAAACCAAATCACCTTCTTTAGCTGGTTCGTTCACCTTAAGGCCGACACTGTCGCCTTTCTTGGCGCTCGCCACTTCCTGATGATCCACTTGCATTGATGCGACTACTTGATCAAACTCACGCTCATGACCTTTGATCCGGATAGTATCACCGGCCTTCAAGGTAGCATCTGTAAGTTCAATCACTCCAACGCCAATCTTATCAAAATAGTGGGTGATCTTGCCAACTAGCTTTTCAGTTTGAGGTTTTTCCTCTTTCATATATTTTTTTAACTTATAGCTAATGGCTAATGGCTTATGGTTTCTTTAAAAATACTATATGCTATATGCCATTTGCTATTTGCTATTTAATTTTTTATATTTATCTACCTTATCTTTAATATATGAATCAGCTTCCGTCAAGATGCTTTTAAGACTCTTGAACTTCAGATATTTAACTGCGGTTTTATAATCCAGCCAGCCGTAGCCATTGTGTTCCGACGAAATCTTGACTGCCATATTTGGTTGGGCTTTAGCTAAAAATATTATAAACTTCTTTTTGATTAGCTCCATCTTGCCCGACCGGTTCTCCTTGAAAAAAAATTCTGTTTCTTGGCGCCAACCATCGACAATCTTTAATTTATTCAGTCCGGTTTCTTCATCAAGCTCGCGCAAAGCCGTCTGACTCTCATTCTCACCTAACTCCATTTTACCTTTGGGGAAATTCCAATAACTCCCCCGATGATATAACACCAGGTATTGCAAACCCTCTTGCGGATGAAAGCGGAAGACGATTATGCCGACTGATTTTTCGTTAATCATAATATAAAAATTTTCAATTTTTAATTTTGTAAATAATTTTTAATGTTTTAATTTTTAAAATTTAGATTTAGTTAAAAATTACAAAATTACAAAATTTAAAAATTATTTAAGATATTTGCGTCCTTTAATTTTAGTAGGTAAATAATCCTGCTCTTCTTGGTAGTCAAAATCTGGGCTGTATTTGTAATCTTTACCGTATTTCAAATCTTTCATCAGGTCGGTCGGCGCGTTACGCAGATGAAGCGGTACCGGCTCATCCATAGTCTCTTTGACATCTTTTTGGACTTGGCTATAAGCCATATAAAGCTCATTGCTCTTTTTACACTTGGCCAAATAAACTACCACTTGCGCCAAAATCACATTACATTCCGGCATGCCGATGAAGTGACAAGCCTGATAGCCGGCTACGGCCTGCTGAAGCGCTTGAGAATTGGCCAAGCCCACATCTTCACTGGCAAATCGCATCAGCCGTCTGGCCACATAAAGCGGATCTTCGCCGGCTTCTATCATCCGAGCCAGCCAATACAAGGCGGCGTCCGCGTCCGAGCCACGAAGTGATTTATGAAGCGCCGAGATTATATTGTAATGTTGTTCGCCCGCTCGATCATATAGATAATGAGACTTCTGCAGTGATTCTTTGATAATCTCTTGATTTAATTGTATTATACCACTTTTATTTGGTTCTGTGGCCTTGACCGCAAATTCAAGCGCATTTAAGGCGGTTCGCGCATCACCACTCGCTAGTCCCGCTAAATACCTAATTGTATCATCACTGGCCTCCACTTGATAATTTCCTAGCCCCTGATCTTTGCTAGTTAAGGCGCGATTTAATACCCCAAACAGATCATCTTCAGACAATCCTTCAAGTACGAACACTCTAGCGCGAGAAAGCAAGGCTGAATTGATCTGAAAGCTGGGATTTTCCGTGGTGGCGCCAATTAAGGTAATAATGCCATTTTCAACATGAGGCAAGAGCGCGTCTTGTTGGGACTTGTTCCAACGATGAATCTCATCAATAAACAAAATAGTGCGCTGATTATCAAATTTTCTTTTTTCTTGAGCTCGACTGACAATCGCCTTTAAATCCTTAACGCCGGAAGAAACAGCTGAAAAAGAAATAAAGGTAGAATTGGTCAAATTGGCAATAATTCTCGCCAAAGTGGTCTTGCCGGTACCCGGCGGACCCCAAAAAATAATCGACGGAATATCGTCTTTTTCAATGAGTTGGCGCAGGAGTTTACCTTCGCCAATTACCTCATTTTGACCTATAAAATGCTCCAAAGTAGTAGGTCTCATTTTATCGGCCAAAGGCGCTTCAAAAGCCAATTTTTGACTTAATTTTTGGTCAAATAGATCCATTTTCTTGCGGGTTAATGGGTGTATTTTACTCCTATCTGATAATATCCACAATACCCTTGACAGACGCACAAAAATATGATATAATAGTGAATGCTCTTTAACTGTTTAAAACAGTAAAAAAACCCAACAGAAAGGGGTAATGAAATGAATAGGATTCTCAACTACGGGCTGTTGGTGGTAGTGGTCGGTGCAATCGTCTTTGGAATCGGCTACTGCATAGTAGTCGACAACTTGATGACGGCCCAACTGCAGTGGACAATGCTACGGGTGGGCTTGGGAGGCATGATCACTGCCTCCGTCGTCACTCTCACTTTGCTCGTCTTTTACGCCCTTGGAATTAAGGGCTGGTGGGCGGTCTGGAGTACGATGGCGACATATGGGAGCGCCATTATTATCTTGTATTACTCCGGTGAACGAATGAACCAGATTGGCCACAAAGTAATGATAACAATCGGTGTTCTAGGGTCGGCGTTTGGTCTGGTCGGGTTATTCCTGAAATGGGACGACGCTCGGATGGCCCGGCTTCGACAAGAAGAAGTCTTGGGTCATGAACGTTTTACCCCCTCCGATGAAACCGGCACGGTCGGCAAAAACCCGACCCAACTATAGGAGAAGACACATGAACCAGAATTCCAACAACCAGAATTACTCACCTCCGAAGGAGGTCAAACCAAGACCATGGACAACCAGCATCTGCAGTGGCTGTGGATTGCCAGCAGAAATCTGTATGTGCTACACTCCGCGTCCCCCCGATGCAGGGGACAAAATCATTTTTGAGGATTAAAGCAAAATCGCCCGCGACACAAAAGTGTCCGGGCGATCTTTTTTTCTAAAAAATAAAAGAATATTTTTTTAATTTTTTATTTTCCCCCAAATCTCCTGTCTCTTTTTTGAAAATTATCAATCGCCTTATCCAAATCATTTTCAATAAAATCTGGCCAATGCTTAGGGGTAAAATACAGCTCGCTATACACCGACTGCCAAGTCAAAAATCCCGATAATCGCTGTTCACCCGAAGTTCTGATAATTAAATCTGGATCTGGCTGTCCAGCCGTCCAAAGATTATCAGCGATTAATTGTTCATTAATTTTGACCGGAGAAATCTTTTTGCGCGTAATTTTCTTGACCGCTTCCACAATCTCCAGTCGGCCGCCATAATTAACTGCAATATTTAAATCACCTTTTTTATTATCTTTTGTTTTTTGTTGCGCGATGTCAATCACTTGTTGTAATTTCTGTGACAGCCCTAAGCTGTCACCAATAATTCTAAGTCGAATACCCTTATCAATAAATTCTGCCAAATCCTTGGTCAGTGCCTCTTCCAATATATTCATCAAAAAATTCACTTCTACTTTACTCCGCTTCCAATTTTCAGTGGAGAAAGCATACACCGTCAAAATCTGTATCCCCCGCTCCAAACACCAATCGCCAACTTGCTTTGCTTTTTGATATCCGCGCCGATGACCTTCAATCGCCGGCAACCCCCGTTTTTTCGCCCAACGCCGATTGCCATCCATAATCACTCCTAAATGCTTGATTTGTTTCATTATATTGGAAATTAATATCTTAAAACACAATATTTATTGTATCTCCTCACCACTAAAAAGTCAACGCTAAATACCCTCGGCTCGTAGAACTACTCGAATCGTCCGCAGTAATATTTTCAAATCAAATAATACTATTTTCCACGCTGGATTTAAGCGACAATACTCGATATACTCGCCATCCAGCTCAACATCTGTTTTTTTAGTCAAACCTTTTTGCGATTGAAAGTTTCCAGTCAGCCCGGCCTTGATAACTTTTTTATTATAAATTCCCCGCGAGATGGAGTTCTGATAAATATGCAAGTTTACCGGTCTTGGACCAACTACAGAGATATGACCAATTAAAATATTCAGCAACTGTGGCAATTCATCTAGATAAATACTTTTAAGCACTCGGCCGGTCCAAATCAAACTTTGATCGTTTTTCTCTACTTGCTTGGTAGCAATAAACTTTCCATCAGCTTTCATCTTGGCAATAACTTGAGGATTAAAAATATTGAATTTAATTAGTGGGAACGTGTCCCCTTGAGAAATTCTAGTTTCGGTGTAAAACAACGGCGCCAAAACCTGACCCATAATAATATGCTCAACCAAAATTAAAACCATAATTAAAACAAATAACGGCGAAAAAATAATTACAAAAAACAAAGAAAAGATTACATCAAATAATCTCTTCAACTTCGGAATTTTAATTATTTCATTGTGTTCCATCAAAAATTAATTTTTTATAGTAAACATCGCCACTGACCCATCACTTCAATAATCTGGCTCATTTTCACCTCTTCCAAGTGTCCGGCTAGTGTATTGCTATTATCAAGCTTGTTATCCGGCACCAAATATCTAATATTATCTATCGCCTGATATGGTAATAATCCCATCAGATATAAATCCAAATCCGAATATTTCTTCTTGTTCGGCTCGGTTGATAATGATATTTTGTTGGTATAGGTGCCATCACCATTGTCCTGCCAGCCATAGCCGCCCAGTGGCGAAACAAAATCCAGCTTGCCGTCCCAATGATAAAGATCTTGCTGGAGCAAATTAAGGCTGACATTTCCTGACTCGTCTATAAATCTGGCTCGGCCACTCCAGTGATGACCGATTTCATGAAGAACATAATTGACCGACTGATCTAAGGTGCTATTATTATCCACGCTATATTTATCAAGATTGCCCATACTGGCGATGCCTTTGAGTTTGCCCCGACTGCCATAAGCATAAGCCGTGTGCATAATCGGCGCCATTGTACCCCTGATATCATTGGTGGTCGCAATATATTTGGCTATTTCCGACTCATTCAACACAAAATTATTATACAAAATAATAAAATCAAAAATATCGGGATTTTTGTCATAAAAAGTGTTAATAGTTTCAATATCCGGCTTAAACTGGCCATCCTTGTCAGTAAAAAGCAGGGTCTTATCATCGCTTAAGATTGTAATTGGATAGCTGACATCAAGCTCGGCCAGATCATTAGTCGCCCATTTGAAATTGACAATTAGTCGGTCTTTGATTTTGGTCAGCTTCGCGACTTCGTCGGCCGTATATTTTTCTTTGGCGACAAGAATAATGGCCGCTTTTAATTTTTTGTTCTCACAATCAGCCGTGCTGGCATTTGAGGTGGCAACCGGATCAAAAATTCGACTGTCAAATCCGGTAATCTCACGCTGACGCATACTATAATTAACATTCGTATTGGCCACATCACTCAAATCAAAGCCATTATCAATCAAACTCTGGACATCGGCAAATGGCCACATAAGTCCGTTATCAACATAATAATATTTCCGATCTTCATTAAGCTTATGGATCATGCCGTCTGGCAATTGATTCCAAAGGTGGATATCCTCGCCAATTTCATAATTTTCAAAAAATCCGTCCGGCAAAGTGATAAGCCGACGGCGCCAACTGTCGCCATAAATTTCTCTGATAGTTTCTTCCTCGTCAAATTCTCTTAGCACGCCCCCAGTTTCCACTGCATAATAATTTTTGTCAGTCCGGAAGGTGACAATCTTTATCCCGGGGCGAACCGTAATGTTTTTGCCCAATTTGTATTTGATCAATTCATCTAAGTCTACTGTCTTAATGTCCGAGTAATCATTATACCAGCTTTTATACACTGATCCCGTAGGAAAAAGATGCCGAGTATTGTTGCCATCTAGATAATACACCGCCGGACTGTCAGCGATTTTCAGCAGTGCTCCACTAGCAAAAACCGGTGAAGTAATTAATACTCCACCGAGACATAGAAATACGAATATTATAATTTTAAATAAGTTGTTATTCATTCTAAATCCTAAAATTTTTTGAATTTTGAAATTAGAATCTGTTTAGAGTTTCTAATTTCAGATTTAATATTGCAGTACCGTCTTCACCCTTTTCGCCTGACCCGACTGATGGAAAATAATCTTCTCAATATTATATGTGCCATATTTGGGCGCTTCTAAAAATCCCTGCATCGCCGCTTCCGCCAGCCAGCCACTATCAATCCAATCCAACAGCCACTCATTGGTGTAACGCGGATCTTCCTGATTGATACCGGCGCCAATTGATTGGAGCCACTGACGATTGAATATTTCCTGCGAACCAATCGGTGGCGCCATCACAATCGGAATGCCCAAAGCGCAATAAAACGACAATTCGCTCGGCTTGGTCCATAATATATCAGTCGTCTTCAATATTCGATTAAATCGCTTGAAATACTCCGGCTTACTTTTAGTAAAAATCACCTTAACACCCTGATTCAGCTTCCGATTCAAACCGGCCTCTTTTATCGCTTGGTGAAAAAAATTATTCACCTGCGGGTGGACTCCCGCCACCAAATTAATATTTACCTTACCAGCCAATATTTCTCTGGTCAAGCTGATGATAATTTCACGACCCAATTCCCGTTGCGCACCGGCGCCACCGACCGCAAAAGTGATGGTTAACGGCCGCGTCGGATTTTTTTTCAAATTATTTTCACCAATGTGCCGGACAATGGTCTTTTGGTATTGAGACAAATAAATTTTTTTTGAATCCAAATTAATCAATCGCCGACCCAGATCTTGCTTGACCACTTTTAAATTCTCGCCAACATTTTCATCGGGCAAAGGAAAACCGGTCACATATATCTTGTTTGGCCTGACGCCATACAGCTTCAGCCGTTCCGCCACCCGACTATTGGGCGCAAAATAATTGATTTTGCTCCGGGTCGGATTAAGTGGCGCCCAAGTCCGACTAATGTCCGTATCAGTCGCCAAACAATATATCTCCCCGCTATAGCCGTGAATCTCCGCCATAAACGCTGTGACGAAGAAAGTGTGGATCATTGGCAATGGGTCTTTGTCCAACTTGTCAATCAAGTGCTTGCCCCAATCAAATTTTTTAATCATATTATAAATGCCTTTAAGCTGTAAATTAGGCTTGGACAAATCACGCCGAGGATAAAATTTAGGAATTGACTGGAGACGGTCATAAATTTCAAATGTTTTTTCACCCAAAAAAGGCACTTTTTTAAAGCGCGAAATAAACTCATACGATTTACGACTATTGGCCCAAGCCGACTTATCCTTTTCAGTGATACCGGGATAATTATTGGCGGCAATAATGCCGTCTTTGGCTAGATGGCGAAGCGGATATGACGCTCGTTGGTGGCCATAGCCCATATCAACAGTAATAATCCAAGCTTTGTGCTTGAGCTTATCCTTTTTTTTCATCTTTTATAAATTGAAAAATATTATTTGAGATGATTGCATTCTACCGCAATTGTTTTATTTTTAATAATAATCTCATTATAACAAAATCCCACCTTTTTCACAAAGGCGGGATTTTATTTAACTGATTCAACTATTTACAAAATAGCATCTTTGGTAGCTTTCGCCACCCTAAACTTCACCACTGTTTTGGCTGGAATCTTGATGGTTTCGCCAGTGGCAGGATTTCTGCCCATTCGCGCTTTTCGATCCACCTTTACCAACTTTCCGATTCCCGGAATTACAAATTCGCCATTAGATTTAACCTCAGAATACGCTAAATCTACGAATTTTTCCATGAAGTCAACGACTTCCTTTTTGCCCAGGCCGGTTTTCTCGGACAAGGCAGCCATGATTTGAGTCTTGGTCATTTTAGCCATAACCTTTTCTTAGTTAAGTTATTTTAATTAACAAAGTTTTCCACAATCTTACTATACTTACAATTATAGCAATAAATACAAGATAAATCAAAGCTTTTAACAAAAGCATCTTTCAAGCAGCACCAAAAGGACGATTAAAAAGATTGTGATAAACATACTGGACGGCCATTGATTTTTAACTTCAAGATTAATTAAGACAAATCTCAACACTACCACATATAGTAAAATCATTAAAATCCACATCCAAATGCCCCAACTGCCACAAGCCAGTCCGGCCACAATCAGCATTAACGCCAATAGAACGACATATATCCAACCTAATCCACTTTGGTTTCGAGAAAAATAATTTTTCTTGTCTGATCGACTCAAATAATTTATCACCAACATTATTAGCCAAGAGATAATCAGCACAATAATGGGCCACCAGCTCCAAGGGCGACAAGTTTCTTCTGAAATACCGGCGACTTGGCCATTAGGCTCTTCCGGCGCCGGGTTTTCAGCTGGTTCTTCTGGCTGTTCTTCTGGAAGCTCCTCTCCTCCACCGATTCCCGGCTGTAAGGTGCCACCACCGGTCGTCCCACCGGTTTGACCACCAGTTCCCGGTTCAGGTTCTGGCTCTGGCTCCGGCTCTGGTTCAGGTGCCGGCGTAGCAGTTGTAAATGTCAGCTCAATGCCATGCACTTCTGGTGAAGCCGCGGAAATCGGCCGGAAATAATAAGTTGTCCCTGGCTCTAGTCCCTCAATAATAATTGAATGAGATGTAAGCTTTGGATTATTATTAGTCGTGCCCGTTGAATACGCATAGCCGTAGTTCGGCTGTGCTCCAAGCTCCGGATGAGACATAGTGTCATACACTACCCGACTAGTCGCCGGCTTATTAGTCAACCAAGTGATTAAAACTGAAGTGTCATTAATAGATCTAATGGCTTGCTCATCATGAATATAAAGTGGAATTTCAATGCCACCGCCACCGCCCCCACAAGTACCACAATCAGTCGCACAGCTACTACAGCTTTCATCGCCATTACAGCTATCGTCGCCACAAACAGGATCAATACCCGCATAATAATTAACAAAATTATTATTCTGCGAGTCAGTGCCACTGGAAACATTGACTGCGTCTGGT
>CAYLUK010000003.1:0-11363 GCA_964386875.1 uncultured Gammaproteobacteria bacterium | reverse complement strand
CCCGCCACGACACTTTCAATTAAGCCATAAACATCCGGCAGTAAATTGGAAAATTGATAATAACCGATTTGGTCAGTCGTGGTCGTCATAATCGGCGTGGTGCCGGAAGAAGAATCATACAAATTAATTGTCCAGCCGGATAAGCCGACCCAATCATCGGTCGTGCTGGCTAATCCGTCAGTATCGCCGTATTTGTAGCCACTGATATAGCTATATTGCAAATTATAAAAATTAATTTCCGTTTGCATGTCGCTTGTCACCACGACTGATTGTTGACCGCCAGCCGGATTGATCCGATACCAAGCGTTTCTATTTTCTTCAGTAATAGTGTAAGTATCAGGAATGATGTCATAAAATACGGCACAACCATCATCGCCGGTCTGTTCAATTAAAATCGTTTGGCCATAATATAAAGTAATATTCCAGCCACTAACCGGCGTCTGGTCGTCAGTCGTCGCAATATCGCCATCGCTGTCGTCATATTTGCAAGCCAAGATTGAGCCATTGCCTGGGACTTCTATTTGACAAGTACTAGAACAGCCATCGCCGTCATTAGTATTACTATCATCACACTCTTCACCCGAGTCAATCACGCCATCGCCACAAATTACTACGCCAACGCAAACATCATTTAAAGCACCAGGGGTACCAAAATCACCAGTAACAAACACACTAGTTGACTCACACCAATTTGCACCGTCATTATTATTAAGCGACGGATTAGCCAAACTCATTGACGCACCAGTTGGATCAGGAAAATTCGGCCCGCCATCATACTCTACTCGGTCAATCTCAACGCCATCGCAAGTCAAGATAACTTCATCATCACTATTGCCCAACACCCAGGCCGTAGGATATTCATAATCAACGATAAGTCCCCCATTAGTCGCCAAATTATCATTGGCAGATAATATTACATAGCCGTACGCCGACACGACTAGCGTCCCGCTTATTGTATGGGTATTTACACCCGCGTCATTAATGACACAGCCACCAACATCAATCTCCCGATCAGTTGTGTTATAAAGCTCAAACCATTCACCTAAAACATCAGTCAGTGCATTAGGATTTTGCATTATTTCATTAATCACAATTTCACCCGGACTAAGAACTAATCCATCAGTTTCATCTGTATCAGTCGGATCGTAACTACTAGGATTATTAAGGTCATTGTCTGCGTGACACCCAGGATCATCGGCGTCAATCAGCTGATCATCATCATCGTCTAGACCATTATTACAAGCCGGATTAATCTCACACCCGCTGGAGCAATAAGTATTGTCACCATTGAGACCGCCATCATCACACGCTTCACCATCATCAATCACGCCATCGCCACAATCTGTCGCTTCAAGCTGACAAGTGGCGGAACAGTTATCGCCGTCATCAGTGTTGCCATCATCACACGCCTCGCCATAATTATCATCTAAAATATCATTACCACAAGCTGGCAAATAATTAGCAAAATCAATGCCAGTCACATTTTGTCCGTATGACAGACTAATATCATATTGATTAATTACCGGATAAGTCTGAACAAATGGCTGTTGGCTCAAATTTTCCGCTTCTATAATCATGTAATCATCGGTCAAAAGTCCGGCAAAAACATAACAACCATCTACATCAGTCGTTTGATTAATCGGACCATTATTGCCGCCGGTCAAAGTGACATCCCAACCAGCGAGAGTCGCCTCGCCTTCGTCAATCACACCATTGTTATTTATATCACTATATTTACAACCGGCAATTGAGCCATATTGACACACTTCCCAAGCAATTTGATTATAAATATTTTCTAGATCACTCTGAGTCGGCGCATGATAATATTGAGCATTGGTAATTGTGGCAATATTTTGAAGCATCGTTTCATTAATATCGCCATCACTCCCCAAACCAATGGTAAAAATCTTGTAATCCAAAGCCGCCGCTTCAGCCGCTTTAGCTTCGGCATAAGCCACATCCAGCGGATTTTCATCCGAACCATTGCCATTTGGCTTATTAGCCTTACCATCAGTCAAAAGAATCATGGTCTTGACCGCTTGAGGATTACCCCGGACAGATCCTAATTCACCAGTGCCAGTGCCAATGGCATCACCGATATTGGTCGCGCCACTGGGAATCAAACCATTAATTGCAGATTTAGTCGCCGTGTGGTCATTAGACAATGCTTTGGCCAAATTGGCGCCATCACTGAAAAAAGCAATTGCTGACTGGTCACTGGCGCCCATATTGTCAATAAAAGAATTGGCCGCTGACTTGGCTGATTCAATCTTATTGGGGACGGTTTCAGTATAGGTTGATGGGCGACCTTCTTGTGGCGAACCTTTTTCATCACACCATTCTTGAGTAACATCGTTTTCCGTGTGATTTACCCATTGAAGACTTTGTCCGACCCATTCCAATTCCTGCCAATCACACCGGCTCGGACTGCCGCCATCAGCCATACTGCCTGACACATCCATAAGTAATACGACATCAGTGGCAACCTCGCACATATCCTCGGCTTTGGCTGTGTCACCTAAACCAAAAAACACATTTAGATAAGAGGTGGTGCCAATTAAGCCCAAAAACGCCACAAAGAAAATTATGCCTAGTACCGCCTTTAGCGCCCTCTTCTTTTTCTTGAGCATATAATTTTATGATAAATAATTATCTCTAGCTGAATTTGACGGCCTTTTATAACACGCTACCGGGTCTTTTTCCGCGCCAGACTAGTAGTCCGGCCGCCGCGGCAAAAATTACCAACGCGCCAAAAACCAGCGCCCACTTGATGCCAGCGCCAAAATCCATCGCACCCAATACTCGGCCTGAATAATCAACCGAAAAAGTAAAATCTTTGACTAAAATTTCTTCACCATTATGTAAAAATGTTAATTCAGCGATATACTTGCCCCGATTCAAGCCACTAGTGGCAATCTCAAGCGCTGGAATCTCATGCTGGGATGATGGTCGGACTGACGGCTCATCTTCCGGATAAGGGAAGATTGAATTATAAACCGTCTGGTCACCCTGTCTAATTTTAAATTGGACTTCCGGCCGAAGACTGACATTGCTTTGATTGTCATAGATAAGACGAACGCTTAAGGCTTCATCTTTGACCATATCATATTTTGCCGGAATAACTGAAACCGCCAAATTAATAATTTCTTGGTCAGTGACGATGATTGTCACTTCTCGATCAATTTGTTGAGAAACATTAACTAATGATCCTTCTTGATCATTCACGCTTTGAGCTCCTTGGGCAACCCCGATATAGCCCTTGTATACACCGTTGGCAGTATCTTCTGGCACATTAAAAACCGCGACCACATTGGCGGTCTGGTTTTCAGCCGGAATAGAAATACTCTCAATTGGATTTTCCAAATCAGCCGGTTCATAAAATGTCACCCAAGTCGCAACCTCGCCTCGGGCGGACAAATCAATGTTCATTTGTTCCCCATCAGTGTTGATAATAATCATTTTTTGCTCAAACTCCTCGCCCCGCAGAGCATTATCCACTAAAATCGGCTCTGTGGTTTGGCCGACCGCCAAAACCGCCAGTGGAGAAACAATTAGCAAACAAGCAAAAATTCCAACCAAAATTTTAAATTTAGTCATATTTTTATTTTAAATTAATAGCTAAAACGATCTTTTATTAACTCAACCTTAATGCTTGCGCTAATATTTGTCAACATTTATTAAAATTTATTAAAATTTTATCAATAGGGTTTGATTATAAAATTAAACTGTCATAAATAATTCTCGGACAGGCCTAAAGCCAACTAGATTAGCTTGAGGCCTCTCCGGGGCGGAAAAACCGCCCCTGACAATTGCTAAAATAAAATTACTAATTACTAGGTAGGGTTGCAAACCAAATGAGATGCATAAACCGCGCCCAAAGTCATAGTACCAGTGTAAGTTTCACTGGTATGAGTTGGCGGGAACTTGGAAATGTCAATGGAGAAGTCAACTTCATCCAATTCTGACAAGTCCAAAGCGTCTTCTAAAGTGGTGGTCACTTCCGGGCTGTAAACCGCGTATTGAGCGGAACTGCCGACTCTGGCGTCATACTCAACATTCCAAAGTCCGTCAGTCTTGCCGAGTCCCATATCATTCTGCCAAACAGTCATATTCAACCGAGTGTTACCAACATTTCGCACTGATGCTTTGCCTTGATTTAACGCATTCCAAGTCAAGTCACCGCTGATAATCTTGTGGGTGTTAAGTCTGACATTGCCATAAGCTACTTGGTTGAAGTCAGTTTCAAAGGCAGTCACTGGCAAATAAGTGAAGTAATTCTCCAAAATGCCTTGAAGTCCATTGGCGTCTTGGCCGATTGCCCAGACTTTGTAATCGCCGGAAGGATCTTCATAGGAGATGTCTTTGGTACCGCAAAAAACAGCGGCGGTGTCTTTTTGTAATTCACCATCAATGGCGCAAATCTCGTCATAATCATAACCTTGGTTGAATACTGGCAGGTTATTGTTGTTGTTTCTGACAGTGTTGCAGAAAAGGGCAATTCCGTCGGCTTTGCTCAATTTGGATAAGCTGTCTTCCTGCATAAACTCGCCACAACCTTCACCGGACTGGTCAGGCAAAGCCACATGGCTGTCGCCCAAGGCAATACCGTCTGGATAAAACACATCAGCATACACATTAATAACATCAGCCAAGCCGTCCGGATCTGTGACTATCGCGCACATACCAATAGTCTTGTTCACTTGGAACATACCGGAAGGTAAGAGTTGAGCGCCAGCATCAGTGGAAGCGTCGGTATAGAAATCAGCATTGGCTTCCCACTTAGCTTTGACAATTGGCGCGGCGCCACCGGGGGTGTCGCGATTGAGTCCAGTGTTGACATTGACGTTAGCTAAAACTGGAGCGATTGATAGCGCAAACAATGCCACCACCGCTACGGTGTAAATTAACTTTCTCATAGTTTTATTGTCGATTATTTATTATATTTATTAAGGTTTGGTTTATCTCTTTGATAAACGGGCGTGATGTGTTTGTTGTTTAAAACAACTCGACCTTTTAAACATAAACTTTTTGCCCTACCAAAAACCTTTCCCTTAATATCTCTTTCCCAAGAGTAATTGAGCCGGTCACAAAACCACCCTCAATAAAAAAACTCCGGCAATATAAAGGCGGAGTTAAAATATATCAATGAAATTAATTAAAATTTGGCAATCGCCTAGATTGATAAAGCGAGTCTGAATTTTCATTATGGTATTCATTTTATTTTTGATTTTAATTTATTTGAACCAAAGAAACAAAAAAAAGGCAGACAAAAAAATCATTCCCCTCCTTCGGAAATGTATTACACTATCTTAACACTATTAATATATGCAAGCAAACAATATCTGTGGACAACTTGTTAATTACAAAATATAAATATATTAAGACATAAATTATTCAAATTTAGCAACATTTAGCAACAAAAAAGCTATTATTATGATAGTAATCCGGCTTCAAAACTTAAAATAACTGTTTAATTATCTTGATTACGCCGATTTGCCATCCGTTGCCAGAAATTTTCACTCACACTTTCCCCGTCTTCATCCACATAAATCACATTTTCAGTGTCTTGCTCGCTGATTTGCCATGGCTCATAAGCGTCGTCAGGTAGTTCTTTGATAAACTGCGACATTTGATTGATATTACCGGAGTTTAAACTAAACATTGGATAAGTCAAATAGAGCTGGTCTTGCGCTCTAGTCACCGCCACATAAAATAAGCGCCGTTCTTCTTCCATGCCAGTAGCAATATCATACGCCCGAGCATTGGGAAACTGGCCGTCAACCAGTCCAATCACAAACACTGCTTTCCACTCCAAACCCTTGGCCTGATGAATAGTGGAAAGCACGACTGCCTCCTCCGACCTGTCTTTATGATCGGCTATTTTGTCTCCTTTGAAACTCTCCCCCAAAGCCGTATCAGTCAAAAACTTCTCCCTTGACTCATAATTTTCAGCAAACAACGCTAACTGGGTCAAATCATCAATTCGATCTTGATAATTTTCAAACTTACTCTTGAGATATTCTCGGTAGCCGGAGCCGAGCACGGCGTCAATCATGGCCGAGATATCATTTTTGTCTATCACTAACAGCTTTTTCAAGATATTCCGGGCTTGGCCAAATCCGTATTCAGCTTTGGCTGACAGACCGGCGCTACTCATCCGGACCACTTCTTTAATGTCTTGAGCGCCGGAAATCTTACGCCAAATACTACTGGCATTTACTTGACCAATACCGGCTTGTAAAAGCAGTATCCTCTGCCAGGATACTTCATCGTGAAAATTGGCTGTCACCTTCAAATATGAAATTACGTCTTTGATGTGAGCTTGCTCGAAAAACCGCAGACCGCCCCGCATCACATAAGGAATATTACGCTTATTAAGCTCCAGCTCCATTTCCAGCGACTGAAAATGAGCTCGAAACAATATTGCCATACCGCTTAACTCCACTCCCTCATCACGAGCCAAATCCAAAATCCGCTGACAGACAAAGTTTGCCTGCTGGCGACTGTCTTCAAGTGGCGCCAAAACCGGAATAATACCTGGTTTCTTGTTGGTGTGAAGTTCTTTTTTAAATTGATTACTATTGTAAGTGATGGACTGATTGGCTAGACGCAAAATCTCGGGCGTGGATCGATAATTGGTCTCTAGCTTAAATGTCTGACTCTTGGGATAAATCTTGGGAAAATCTAAAATATTACTGACATCAGCCCCGCGGAATGAATAAATACTCTGTGAATCATCCCCGACGACCAAAACATTTTGATCTTGCCCAGCCAGATGAGCAACAATCTCACCTTGGATATGATTGGTGTCTTGGTATTCATCGACTAAGATATATTTAAATCGTTTGGCTAATTTCTCTCTAATCTCTTGGCTTTCCAAAAGCAACCTATTCCACTCTGACAATAGATCGTCAAAATCCAAAGAATTAGCTTTCTTTTTCTTAGTTTGATAATTGTCAGCGACTGACATGATTAAATCAATATACTTCTCGTTGATTTGTGAGAACCTCTCACAAATCACCTCGGCCACTGGCTGTGACAAATTGATTGACAAGCTAATTATCTTATAAATCAAATCCGCTTTGGGGAAAGATTTATCTTTGGGAACAGCAATTGAGCTCAAACATGATTTGACTAGCGCCTTGGCGTCTTCAGCGTCAAGAATATTAAAATTTGAATCAATGCCAATGTGTTTGCCATACATCCTTAGGCATCGATTGCCAATGTGATGGAAAGTTCCGCCCCACAGCCCTTTGGGCTTAAATTTTAAAATGAGTTCAATCCGACTCATCATCTCACGCGCCGCCTTGTTAGTGAAAGTGACTAGCAGAATCCTATTTGGCTTGACTCCCCGCTCAAGCAGATACGCGACTCGATAGACTAAAGTCCGCGTCTTACCACTGCCGGCGCCGGCCAACACCAAACACGGCCCCTCGGCGCCGACAACTGCCCGATACTGTTCGTCGTTCAATTCTGACTTATAGTCAATCTTGAAATCACTTGTCGGTTGAATATTTTTTATTGTGTATTGTTGCATTTATTTATCATAACGGAAAAATACCAAAATAACAAAACTCTTGAAAATAATTTCGTCTTTTGATATAATTTATAGCGTGCTCCACGCGCAGATAAGGAGGAAAAAATGAGTAACAATAAGGTCAGATATTATCTTTATCGCATTTATGCTCTTTTGAAATCAGGAAATATTGATGTCACTTTTCAACGATCAAGTCGATATCAAGGTCAGACTGATCAAATTACCACTATTTATCTCAGTCCTAATGATCGGATATTTCCCACTTTGATTCACGAATGTCTTCATTTTATTTATCCTGACTGGTCCGAAACCAATGTTTTGGTCGCCGAACGAATGATTTTTGCCAAATTAACTGAACAACAAATCAGAAATCTATTTCAAAGAATGGCTTACGCCATATATATCTCTGACCACCACTAAAACACCAGACAAAACTCTGGTGTTTTTTTTACCCCTCCCCGTTGAATAAAAATTCTTTCCAGAATTTTGACAACCAAGCTGTTTATTCAATGGGGTGAATAATAAAAAGACGCTATCGTGATGATAGCGTCTGTCTGTTAGTTTTCACAATTTTTGCCTCTGGACCAATCAACCAGATAGATAGCTTGAACCAATAGCCACTCAATGGCCATTAAAAATCCCATAATTAGAGCATCAATTTTGGCTATCAGCCGGACTGGCAATTGAGATAATTTTGTTTTTTTATTCCGCTCGGTTTTGACTTCCGGATCAGGATCCCACATCTGTCTTTCCTCCTGTGGTTGACGACACAAAGAACTCTGCTACTTTTCAACCCATATCATATTGTAGCATAAAATAAATATCCTGTCCAATGTCAAATAAAGACACATTTCTTGTCAATTTAACAAGACAAGCATATCTTATTAAACAAAAAAAACAAGAGGATTGACTCTTGTTTCAAGTGGTGGTAAATTATGAGTAAGGAGGTAAAGAAATGAGTACTATTGCCATTATCGTTGCTTATCTACTACTGATGTTTGGTAAAGCAGTAGAGTGGATCGTCGCCGTCATTGGCGGTGTTTTTGGCTAGCGAGCCAGCTCACTCAGCCCGACGCACAGTAATGCGTTAGGCTTTTTTATTTGAAAGTAATGGGTAACCAAAGCTGATCGTCATTTTCCGGTAGTCCTGATGGATTATCTTTTTCCAAGACGAGCCGCCCTTGGCCAGTGACTCCGGAAAATTCCAAATTGACGAAAAATGGCACAAAGTTTTCAGTCATCCACTCATCTTGGGCGGTGGCAATGCCGGTGACAATTAAATTGTTTTCAGCGTCATATAATCTCACTGGAAAACTGGCTTCAAAAAACCAATAACCTCTAGCTTCACCTGATATTGCAAGCGGACTAGACACTTCCTCGTTTGGCCGTGGTGAGCTGATACGAATTAAATTACCCTTTTCCAACTCATTGCCAATAGTTTCAGTAAATGTCTGGCCGTCTTGGGCACGGCATTGGCGCGGATAGCTTTCCATCACTATATTGCCGGCGACAACACACTCATTAAAATTTGTAATTGAACTGATTTGACCACAACCGGTCTCGGGCATTGGCGCGGACGGATTACCATGCTTCACCCACTGATTATCTTGGCAAATCCAAGTGTCTTCAGCGCCACCAAAGCCAAACCGCACAATCATAGCGCCAACCAAAAAGATTAAAACCGCAATCCCGATATAAATTATTTTTTTTTCAATCATATGTTTTTTTTAAAATGAAATTAATTTACCGATATAATAAGCCACAACAATCACCAATAACCCGAACACTAAATGTTCGACCACAACGTTTCAGTATGTGCGATGTTTTTCGTAATGAAACGGAGCAAAATATGGGAGAACGAAGTGCAACAAGCAAACCGCATATGCTGTATCATTCTACAATCAAAACTTCCTCGCCCATCATATCAATAATTTTGACGGCGATTTTTCGTTTCTTGTCTTTAATTTTAAATTCGTATCTCGCCTTCACAAAATCTTTTTTCTTTTCCGGCACATCTGAAATGCAAATATTGAATGTTTTGCCGTTGTAGTCGGCATCAATCAAGACCACATCAATTTGCGCGCGAAAATCGGTAATTTGTTCATCAAAAACTGTCCGGTCAAGATCAAGTCGTTTGAGAATGGTCGGTGAAAAATAATCCTTGATAATAATACTTGCTTTACCGTCTTTTTTGACGATTTCCGCGTCGACTTGCGCATGGTCAAAAGCCATAATGCCGTCTTTTTGAATATCGCGATAATCAATTCTATTCAGCGGTCGTAGTTTGTTATGGCGGGCGATTTCTTCGTCAATATCCAGCTCCGAACCGCTACAAATAATCAAAATATCCCGTTCCTCGTCTGTTCGCAAATCAAGCTCATTTTTAATAAGCTGTAAATCAAGTTTGGTCAGCGGTTTATTGAAATCAACAATTTTAACAAGCTTTTTGCCAAGCATGCCGTCAAAAAAGCTGTCGGTTTTTAATTTTTCAATGCCATATTTTTCAAAAACGACACGCCTAATTGTGTTATCATCTTGAAAATCATAATTGTTGACGCGATAGTGAAGAAACGACGAATAAAATTTAATTTCTTTTTTATCGTCTTTGAGTAATTTGGTTTGTTTGTTTTTGCCATCTTTTTCCTGCTCTTTAATTATTTTTTGCAGTCGTTTGGAAATAGTTTGAATCGCGCCTTTATTGAGATCACAGCCAATCCATCTTCTCCCTAGTTTTTCCGCTACTGCCATCGTTGTTCCACTTCCAGCAAAGCAATCTAAAACAATAGAATCAGGATTTGATGATGATTTAATTATTCGGTCGAGTAATACTTCTGGTTTTTGAGTAGGATAAAAAATATTTTCCGTAGATTTTGGATCAACAGTTTTTATATACCAAATACTTCCCAAAACTTCACCTTTAAAATCAACGATAACATCGTCTTTCTTTGGGGTTCTTTCGTTTTCATCAATAAATTTTTGGAGGTATGTGTTGAATCTGGAATCTTGAGCAGGATAATTATCCCCATAAATTTTGTCGTCTTTAATATAATCTGCCCACCTTTTATAATTTACGCTGTTTGAAAAATTTGCTTCATATAGCCTGTTGAATAATTTATTTTTGGATTTTGAATAAACATAAATATTATTGTGCCTATTTGGGAATTTATTATCCGGTTCAATCCATGATCCTTGATTCTCCCATATAATTTCGCTTACGAAATTTTCCTCCCAAAAAACTTCATCCAATAAAAACCGCAAATGATGACTTTTATGCCAGTCGCAATGCAAATAAATACTGCCCTGTTCACTCAATAATTCACGAAGCAAAATCAATCGTTCATACATAAACTGCAAATAATTATCATTCGCCCAAATATCAGTATATTGTGTCTGCTCAATGATATTTTGTTCTTCACCGCCAATTTTTTTATCCGTGCCTCGCAATTCTACTTTTCGCACATAATCCGCTCCGCTATCAAACGGTGGATCAATGTAAATCAAATCAATTTTTCCGCGAAAGCCGTTGACAAGAAGGGTTGATAAAATTTCTTTATTATCGCCATGAAAAAGCAGATTACTCCAATTTTTATTCAGCACGTCAAAAGTCGGTGTTTCAATCGGTTTTATTGCACCAAAACTTTCACAAAGTTGCGCCGGATAGCTTTGCACCACTTCCAATGGTTTTTTGCCAACCCAATGGATCATGGCACGGCCTTTTACTTTGGCTACTTTTTGCGTTGTGATATTATCTTTTTTCATAATAAATAATTTTTAATAATAAATTAACTCTTTACCCAGTTGTCAGTATTTTCAAACTTTCGCACCG
>CAYLUK010000002.1:0-42719 GCA_964386875.1 uncultured Gammaproteobacteria bacterium | reverse complement strand
ATAGGCTGAAATATTATAAGGATAAGGGTCTTTTTCTTGAGGCCGAGCGACTTGAGCGTCGGACACGATACGATATGGAGATGTTGCTTTCCCTTGGCTATTGCCATGGCATTGAAAATTATTCTCGTCATTTGACCGGCAAATTGCCGGGTGAGTCGCCCGATACGCTGTTGGCATATTTTCCGCGTTACGCAGATGGCAGTCCAGATTTTTTGACCATTATTGATGAGTCGCATATTGCCGTGCCTCAAATCAGAGGAATGTATGCCGGTGACAAAGCGAGAAAAGAAACCTTAATCCAATATGGCTGGCGTCTGCCGTCAGCGCTAGATAATCGGCCGTTGAATTTCAAGGAATTTGAACAGCGAATCGGCCAAACTCTATTTACGACAGCCACACCCGGCAAGTGGGAAATTGAAAAGTCTGGCCGACCCATTCGTCAGGTTATTCGACCCACCGGGCTGATTGATCCACCAGTCGAGATTAGGCCGGTATATAATAAGAAGACTGACCAGAGCCAAATTGATGATTTAATTAAGGAAATTAAAAGTGTCATTTCGAGCAGAGCGATAGATCCCGTGGAATTAAACGGGATTGCCACCCTCCTTCCGGCCACTCGCAATGACAGTAAGAAAACTGGTCGTATCATTGTCAATACTTTGACCAAGAAAATGGCTGAAGATCTTGATGAATATTTGAAAAAGCAAGGACTTAAAGTAAATTATATCCATAGCGATATTAAGACGATTGAGCGGACTGATATCTTAAAGAATTTTAGAAAGGGTAAGTTTGATATTCTAATTGGAGTGAATTTGCTTCGTGAGGGTTTGGATTTGCCGGAAGTGACACTGGTCGCCATCTTGGATGCTGATCGAGAAGGATTTTTGCGCAGTGAAACATCACTGATGCAGACTATGGGACGAGCTGCTAGGAATGTGACCGGTAAGGTCATTTTGTACGCCGATACTGTGACCGGGTCAATGAAACGAGCGCTTAAAGAAGTGGAAAGTCGGCGTCTCATTCAGAAAAAGTACAATCAGCAACATGGCATTACACCAGAGACGATCAGTAAAGAGATTGAGGATTTTCTTGATTTAACCGATGCGAATGACACCAATTAAACGCGAATGTTGCAAGTTAAGGCAAAAATAAAACCGCAAGCTGATTCTTGCGGTTGAGGTAATTAGTTTGTCTAGCGTCGAGCCAAATTTCTGACAGGCGTATATTGGATGGTCAAACATTGGCGATTACGCAATTTGTCAATTAGTTCAGAATTGGTAAGATATAATTTTTCAGCGATTGGCGCGCAAAAACGTTCTAATTCTTTATCCGGCATATCCAGCCAGATGGCATCAACCCCGTTAATCGGCTCACAGTTGAGATAGCGTTCAATAAGTCTAGTTTGGTCGGGCGGAATATTGTTGACAACATTAATGGTAATCGGCTGGTTGGCAATGATGACAACTATGGCGGTAGAAAAAGACAACAATCCAATGATAATAAAAAATAAGCCAAACCGTTTTTTTTCTGTTTTTTGGGTCTGATCGTAATATTCATTATTGAAGAAGCAAAAAAATAATCCCATAGATGTAAATATCAATCCCAAAACAAATAACACAAATAAAAAAATACCCATTTTATTTCTCCTTGTTCCGGTTGTTGACCCAGTTGTTAAAGACCCACTTAGTTTCAAATATTATTGCATTTATAATTTTTTGTCAACCTCGTAGAGAAAATTGACTAGCCACCAAGGGTGGCAAATATAAATTGAGTGTAATGTATTATAAAGTAGTATATTTATAGCAAGAAATAACTTTTTATATAAACTAAAAGTCAAAATTCTTCTACAGGGTCAAGCAAAAAGGTAATTAGCAATTAGTAACTGGTAATTTAAAATTAAAAATTAAAGCATTTAAAATTAATTCAGATATGAAAGAAACCATCCAGATAAAGGGCGCTCGCGTCCATAATCTCAAAAATATAACCCTTGAAATACCCCACAATAAGCTGGTGGTGTTTACTGGTGTGTCGGGCAGTGGCAAGTCATCATTGGCCTTTGACACCATTTTTGCTGAAGGCCAACGGCGGTATATTGAGTCGCTGTCGCCTTATGCGCGTCAGTTTTTGGGTCAGATGAAGCCGGCGGATGTAGATGAGATAATCGGTTTGGCGCCATCTATTTCTATTGATCAGAAGGCACTATCGCATAACCCGCGGTCAACTGTCGGCACTTTGACCGAGATTTATGACTATCTGCGGGTATTGTATGCTCGGCTGGGTGAGGTATTTTGCCCCCAGTGTGATTATAAGATTGAAAAGCTGGCCTTAGATGAAATGGTGGATATTGTCACAAGTCGCGCCAAAGAACTTAAGACTGATTATGTGACAATATTGTCCCCGGTAGTAATAGATCGTAAGGGTGAATATTATCAGCTATTGTATGATTATCTAGGTCTTGGTTATGGCGAGGCTAGAATTGATGGTAAATTTCACTCACTGCACAATAAGGTGGAGCTGGCACGATATAAAAAGCATAGTATTGATATTGTAATTGATAAAGTAATAATAAATGATGATGGTCGGTTGTCTGAAGCGATTGAAAGCGCGCTTGGCTATAGTGATGGTTTGATAATCGCTTTATATCATGAGAACCAGAAAGATCAAAAGGAATTATTATTATCTTCAAATTGGAGCTGTCCCAATGATAATTTTTCATTTCCGGAGGTGGAGCCGAGATTATTTTCATTCAATAGTCCTCACGGCGCTTGTGAAAACTGTCATGGCATTGGCCGGCTTGAGTCTTGGGAAAAGAAACAGGTTGAAGGAAATGTGGGTCAGCCTAAAAAAGAATATATCAGAAAATGGCAACGGGTGATTAAGCCATGTCTAGATTGTAATGGCTTGCGTCTTAAGCCCGAAGCATTGTCAGTCAAGATAGAAGGAAAAAGCATTGCTCAAGTCAGTCAACTGCCACTAGATAAATTGTATGATTTTTTTGAAAAGTATAAGCAGAAAATGACCAATCGGCAACACGAGATAGCTGACACGGTAGTAAGTGAGATAAGTGACCGGTTGTTTTTTTTGATCCAGGTTGGGCTTAATTATCTGTCGCTTGATCGTGAGGCCGAGACCTTGTCTGGTGGCGAGGCCCAACGGATTCGGCTGTCATCGCAGATTGGCTCGTATTTGTCTCGCACTTTATATATCCTTGATGAACCGACTATTGGTCTGCATGAAAGGGACAATGACCGCTTGATTGATACCTTAAAATCACTGCGTGATCAAAACAATAGCGTGCTTATTGTTGAGCATGATGAGCGAGTAATCAGGGAGTCTGACTATCTAGTTGATTTGGGACCCATGGCTGGCAGTCAGGGTGGGGAAGTGGTTGCTATTGGCGTCACCAAGGAGCTGCTCAAGAAAGATAGCCGACAAAAATCTCTCACCTTGGACTATTTGCGAGGCGAAAGGGAGATTGTAATTCCCAAACGGCGAAAAAAGACTACCGAGGTGATCAAGGTGATCGGTGCTAACGCCAATAATTTGGCAAATATCCAAGTGGATATTCCACTGCGGAAGATGGTGTGCGTGACCGGTGTATCAGGTAGTGGCAAGTCGTCGTTTTTGTATGACGCGTTGTATAAAAATCTAGTCAAAATTAAACACGGTGAGAGGAAAGAGCTGGAAAATGTCAGCAAGATTATTGGGACCGAATACATCAACCGAGTCGTAATTATGGATCAGTCGCCAATTGGCCGAAGTCCGCGGTCCAATCCAGCCACTTACACCGGAATCTTCACGCCAATTCGAGAATTTTTTGCCCAGTTGCCGGATGCCAGAGAAAGGGGTTATACTTTGTCGCGGTTTTCATTCAATCGGCCGGGTGGCCGGTGCGAATCTTGCGATGGTGCAGGATTTAATTTGATTGAAATGCATTTTCTGCCGGCGGTGTATGTGGAGTGTGAAGTGTGTCATGGCAAGCGGTTTAGCCGAGAGACGCTTCAAGTAAAGTATAAAAATTCATCTTCAAAAAATACTGACAGCAAGGCCGGCAAGAATATTGCCGAAGTTTTGGCGTTGACTATTGACGAGGCCATTCCTTTCTTTGACGGCATTTATCAGATTACTGATAAATTAAAAGTGCTTCAAGAGGTGGGTCTAGGGTATCTTCAGCTGGGTCAAAGCGCAACTACGCTTTCCGGCGGCGAGGCCCAGCGGATTAAGCTGGCCCGTGAGCTCACCCATACCCTTGGCAAGAAGACATTGTATTTGTTGGATGAGCCCACAGTCGGACTTCATTATCATGATGTGGAGTTATTACTTGAAGTGTTGAATAAATTAATTGATCGTGGCAATAGCATTGCGATCATTGAGCACAATATGCACGTGATAAAGTCATGTGATTATATTATTGATTTGGGACCGGGTGGTGGAGATGCTGGTGGTAAAGTCGTCGCTAAAGGCACGCCGGAGGAAATTGTGAGTGAGTGGCACAAGAAAAAAAGCCAGTCAGAAACCGCCAAATATTTGAAAGACTATTTGAAATAATTTATGGACATAAGAGAAAAAATAAAAAAGTTTCCTGACACACCGGGGGTGTATTTTTGGTCTGACTCTAAAGGTGAGATTCTTTATATCGGCCGAGCTACCAGTTTGAAAAAACGAGTCAGTCAGTATTTTAGAAAAGATATTGATCCGCGGATTGGTGAAATGGTACACAAGGCCAAAGATATTAAATATCAGATCACTGACACTATTTTGGACAGTGTGATTTTGGAAGCGAATTTAATCAAAAAACATTGGCCAAAGTATAATGTCCAAGCCAAAGATGATAAGTCATTTATTTATGTTGTAATTCCTGACAGTGATTATTCTTATCCGATGTTGGTGCGTCATCATGATTTGAAAAAATTTCCCAAAGTCAAAAATAAGATTTTTGGGCCATATCAGAATGCGACTCTAGTAAAAAACGCTTTAAAAATTATTAGACATATATTTCCCTATGGAAAATGTAAATTGGGACAGGGTAAACCATGTTTTGATCATCAAATTGGACTTTGCCCTGGTGCTTGTGTGGGTGAGATAAGTAAAAAAGATTATCAACAGAATATCAAAAATATTTCTCTGCTATTGTCTGGTCAGAAAAAAAGATTATTGAAAAAGTTGAAAAAGGACAACCCAGACACAGCCAGAGCTCTTACCCACTTGCAAGATGTTATTCTCCTAGCCAATGATGAGCTGACATCAATCCAGAGTATAAATCGGATTGAGGGCTATGATATTTCTCATTTGACCGGTAAAGAAGTGTATGGGGCAATGTCAGTGTTTTCCGGTGGTAAGCCGGACAAGAAGGAATATCGATTGTTTAAAATAAAAACCGCCCTAGGTGGTGATGATCTGCGGGCGTTAGAAGAGATGTTGGCCAGAAGATTTAATCACTTGGAGTGGTCAAGACCGAATTTGGTCTTAATTGACGGCGGTAGGCCGCAAATAGATTTTGTTGATAAATTTTTTAAAAAAAATAACATTAGTATTCCAATGGTGGGGATTTCCAAGTTGGCCGGCGACAAGCTGGTGTTTCCGCCCCAATCCAAGTCGGTAATCAAAGCTATGACCGCCAGTATCAAAAATATTTTGCTGGCAGTGCGTGATGAAGCGCATCGGTT
Organism: uncultured Gammaproteobacteria bacterium; assembly: GCA_964386875.1. Taxonomy (GTDB): domain Bacteria; phylum Patescibacteriota; class Patescibacteriia; order 2-01-FULL-39-33; family 2-01-FULL-39-33; genus CAYLUK01. Next base: position 37,053 of record CAYLUK010000002.1, on the reverse strand, counting down.
TTGTAATCTCGCCGGCCGGCAGAAGAGGCGGAAAATATAAATATCTTCATCGCGTTTTTTTGTCTGTGGATAACTTTTAAACATTTTTTTGTGGTATGGAGTATAATAAAAAAAAGACTTATTTTTAATTTCATTAACTAAAAAATGTATGGTTAAGAAAAGACAAAGCAGAACAAAAACTAGCCCCAAACTGGCAATTGGTGTGATAGCCATAACTGCTATTATCGCCGGATTAATTATTGGTGGTTATGGTCTTTATTCAGTTTTGCCCTTAAGTAGAAATTTATCCAATAGTCAGGCCGCTGCGTCTAATGGCTTGGTTGCTTATTATAATTTTAATGGTAATTTTAAAAATTCGATTGATTCAAAAACAGCTTCGTGTCCGAATCACTGTCCAACATTTGCCGCAAAAGAATCATCGAGGTCGGGGTATAATAAGTCGGGAATTTTTAATGGAAGTAATGATTCTGTTCAATATACTAAAACCGATTATAATATAGATGATTTTACCATAGCGGTTTGGTTTTATAGGGAGGCCAATTCTACGGGCGAAGGAATAGTTGAGTTTACTAATAGTAATAAAGAAAGACGAGGAATTTATTTGGCAAGTGACGGTCTGCCACTTGTTATATATGGTAATAATAAATTTCAAATCGCTGTTAATGAGGATCAAAATCGTTTAGCTACTGGTCAATGGCATCATTTGATATTTTCTTATACCTCCCTTACGGGTCCCATGCTTTCCGTACGCTATTTAGATCAAAATAATAATGAAGCTTATCGATTAATACCATTAGCAGATGAGGTCAAAGTGGCTAATCCAGGCACTATTGCTAATACCATAAGCATAGGGGATGTTTTAGGTGAAAAAAATGGCACAGCACAACACGCGTATTTTAAAGGAAAAATTGAAGAAGTTAAAGTTTATAATCATTCTTTGGCTGAAAGTGCAAAAGGTGTCATAAATGGTGTTCCGGGTGATATTAATCATGATGGGGCAGTTGATGCAATTGATGTTCAGCTAGTGGCTAATAAATTACTAAATATTGATATTGGTACTATAAACGCCGATATAAATTGTGATGGTTCAGTTAATGGTGTTGATCTTTTGATATTAGTGAACCATATAATGTTGGGATCACCATCAGGCCAGTATAAATCTAATAGTACAGAATATTGTACAATAAATGGTGTTCCGGGCGATGTCAATAATGATGGGGTAGCTAATGCAATTGATGTTCAACTGGTAACTAATAAATTACTAAATATCGATATTGGTGATGCAAACGCCGATGTAAATTGCGATGGTTCCGTTAATGCGGTAGATTTATTTTTAGTGAATCAAAATGTCCTGGGTGCTTTGTCATCAGGCCAATATAAATCTAATGGCACAGAATTTTGTTGGGTAACTGAAAGATAATGGTTTGAGGAAAAAAGACGATAACCCGAGTGTTAATTGGATTTAATTATCAGACGATACTAATTAATACCCCCGACTAATATTGGGGGTATTAATTGTTAAGAAATATTATTTTATTTGCCGTTTATTTAAAAATAATGAATTTATATAATAAAACCATCTTTGCCATTTATAAACTCAAGGGGCCGACCTCTTTTGATGTAGTAGCGCAAGTGCGCAAAATTACCGGTGTAAAAAAAGTCGGTCATGCCGGCACGCTTGACCCATTGGCTTCGGGGGTGTTGGTAATTGCTGTGGGCCGAGAGGCCACCAAGCAGTTGTCAGAAATTGTGGGCCAAGAAAAAGAATATATTGCCGACATTCGTCTGGGTTTGACTAGCACCACTGATGATGAGGAGGGGAGCAAACAAGAAATTAAGAAATTAAAAAAATCAGAAATTAAAGAAGAAGATATTAAAGAGGTTTTGAAAAAGTTTGTTGGGGAAATAGAGCAGGCGCCACCGGTATACAGCGCCATAAAAGTTAATGGTCGGCGGGCATATAAATCAGCCAGAAAAGGCGAGGTGGTCGAGCTGAAGCCCAGAAAAGTGGAAATAAAAGAAATTGAAATTTTAGATTATAAATATCCAGACTTAAAATTAAGGGTGATCACTGGCAAGGGCGTGTATATTCGGTCTTTGGCACGCGACCTTGGCGTGGTTTTGGGCGTGGGTGGGTATTTGGCGGATTTGGAACGGATAAGAGTGGGTGAGTTCAGAATTGAAGATTGTGTAGAGAGAAATATATTGAGCAAGTGTCATTGCGAGGAGGCTGAAGGCCGACGTGGCAATCCCGTGGCAATACAACGGGATCCCCACGGTCGTTCCGCTCCGCTACACTCCCTCGGGATGACAAGTGTGGTTAATATTTTAAAATCAGGTGGCATTGGTATCCTTCCAACCGACACCGTCTATGGCTTGGTTGGCCTGGCCTTAAACCAAAATGTGGTGGAGAGGATTTATCAAGTCAAAACCAGACAGCCGGATAAGCCGTTTATTATTTTAGTCAGCTCAATTGATGATTTGAAATTATTTGGGATTAGTCCGGTAGATAATTTGAAAGATTTTTGGCCGGGACCGGTGAGCATAATTTTGCCGTGCGACAATGAAAAATTTGCGTATTTGCATCGTGGCACAAACTCGTTGGCATTTCGTCTGCCAGATAAGTCAGAGTTGATTGACATATTAGCACAAACTGGCCCATTGGTAGCGCCTAGCGCCAATCCCGAAGGACAAGAGTCGGCTAAGACTGCCAGTGAAGCGAAAGAATATTTTGGCGACCTGGTTGATTTCTATGTTGACGCAGGCGAGATCACGGCCGAACCATCCACTTTAATCAAAGTGGACAATGGCAGTGTTACTGTATTAAGGCAAGGAGCAATAAAATTAAAATAAAAAGAAAACCACTTCGCGCTGAAGTGGTTTTTTACGCAATATAACTTGTCATTATTTTACCTTTTGGGATAGTTTGTATGCCAAAATAGCCAAATCACAATAGCTATCAAGATATAAATCGCGGTCAACATTGCTTGCTCTCGACTTGTTTGCTGATTTCCGACTCACTAAGGGTCACCCAGGCTTGATTGGTTTTGCCAATAATCAAAGCAACTGAATAAATTCCAATCCAAACAGTAATTATGGTCGCCAAAATTATCAGAATTAGCCAGACCATAGCGATGCCTCCTAATGGTTGAATGTGCGATGATAATGTTAAAATAGCTTAAATTATGGCGTTTGTCAAATGTTTGTATGATGGTTTCTCAATTTTTTAATTTCTTATTTTTTTTAGTTTATGCTATAATAATTAATATGAAGAGCAAAAGAATAAACCTTGTTAAATACCGCAAAGCGGTCTTGCCAACGGCAAGATTAAACAGGGTAAAAAAATTTGATGTGGTGACAATCGGCGGAGCCACTCGTGATATTATGTTTTATTCTGGTGAAGGTGAGCTGGTTTCAACCGGTAATTTGACCAAGCAAAAACTTTTGGCTTTTGAATATGGCGCCAAAATATTGGCTGATAAGCTGTATTTCTCATATGGTGGCGGTGCAGCCAATACAGCCGTGTCTTTTTCCCGACTAGGTCTTAAAACTGGGGTAATCTGCAAACTCGGTAATGATGACAATGGTAAGGAAGTAATTAAAAATTTTCGAGCTAGAAAAGTTGACACTAGTTTAATAAAAATTGACAAAAAAGCGAAGACTGGATTTTCAATGATTTTGACCGTCAATAGCATCGCCAAAGAGCATGTATTATTTGCTTATCGTGGCGCCAATAACTTACTGATTGATAATGATTTATCTTTGTCAAAGATTATGACTGATTGGTATTATATTCCGTCACTACCTGAACGTGGTTGGGAAAATATAATAAGAGCAGTCATCAGACAAAAAGCTAAGATTGCTTGGAATCCAGGTGGTAGTCAACTTGCAACTATCAATAAAGTTAAGATATATCTACCTAAGATAAATTTATTGATATTAAACAAGGACGAGGCCCTAGAGTTTAGAAAATTAAAAAATATTAAGGGACTAATCAAATACATTCATTCCTTGGGGCCAAAGATTGTGGTTATCACTGATGGCGAAAAAGGAGCTTATGTCTATGACGGTCAGAAGTATTATTATATGAAAGTTTTGACAACTAGTAGTGTTGATACTGTTGGCGTCGGTGACGCTTTTGCCTCTGCCTTTACAAGTGCAATTATTTATGATAAAAATATTAAGTTAGCTCTGAAATGGGGGATAACCAATTCAGCCTCGGTGGTTGGTAAGGTGGGAGCCCAAAACGGCCTATTAAGTCTTCGACAACTTAAATAATTACCACGGCTTTAGTTGCTTGTTTCTTATAGGCCAGAATTGACCTATTTTTTTATTAATAAATATTTTAAAAAGAGATGTCAGAAAAAAAATACGTTTTTGCATTTGAAGAGGGGAATAAGGATCTCAAAGAGATCTTGGGTGGCAAAGGAGCGAATTTGGCCGAGATGAGTAGTCTGGGCATTAAAGTGCCACCAGGTTTTACTATTTCAACTGAAGTTTGTGATGTTTATTACCAGAACAATAAACAGCATCCTCAAGAAGTCAAAGATCAAATCAGTGAAAAGCTATCCCAACTGGAAGAAAAAATGGGCAAGAAATTGGGTGATAGCGAAGATCCACTGTTGGTATCGGTCAGAAGTGGCGCGGCCGCATCTATGCCTGGTATGATGGACACGATTCTTAATTTGGGCATCAATGACCAAGTAGTTGAGGGTTTAGTCAAAAAGACCGGCAATGAAAAATTTGCTTGGGATTCATATCGTCGGTTGATCCAAATGTTTGGTGATGTGGTCTTAGGCGTGGCGCACCACGAATTTGAGCAGATTTTGGAAAATATTAAAGATACTAATGGCGTTCAATATGATATGGATTTATCAGCGGATAATCTCAAAGAAGTAGTCAGACAATATCGAGAGAAGATCAAAGAAGTCAAGGGGGTTGATTTTCCACAAGACCCAAGAGAGCAATTACAGTTGGCAATTGACGCTGTATTTAACTCTTGGCAAAACAATCGGGCGATTCGGTATCGGGAAATCAATAACATTAAGGGACTGATTGGTACCGCAGTTAATGTGCAGGCGATGGTGTTTGGTAATTTGGGCGAAAATAGTGGTACGGGGGTTTGTTTTACTCGCAACCCAAGCAATGGTGAAAATAAGTTTTATGGCGAATATTTAATGAACGCCCAAGGTGAAGATGTCGTAGCTGGAATTCGGACGCCAAAGCCGATATCAGAGCTGGGAGAACAGATGCCGGAAATCTATCAAGAACTTGTTGATACCTGCCAAAAAGTAGAAGATCATTATCGAGATATGCAGGATATGGAATTTACGATTGAAAATGGAAAATTATATATTTTACAAACTAGAAATGGCAAACGGACAACTACAGCAGCCGTAAATATTGCAGTTGATTTGGTGAGTGAAGGCAAATTGTCGAAAGAGGAAGCATTGCTCAAAATTGATCCCAATCAGCTTGATCAATTACTTCACAAACAGATTGACCCAATGGCCAAGGAAGCGTCCGAGGTGGTCGCTCAAGGCCTGCCGGCTTCACCAGGAGCAGCAGTCGGCAAGGTGGTTTTTACCGCCCAAGAAGCATTTGACCAAGCGCAAGAAGGTATGGATGTTATCTTAGTCAGAGTTGAGACTTCGCCAGAGGATATTGATGGTATGCATAGCGCCAAAGGCATTTTGACGGCCAGAGGCGGAATGACTTCGCATGCGGCGGTAGTGGCTCGAGGTATGGGCACTTGTTGTGTGGCCGGCTGTAGTGATGTGGAAATAAGTGAAAAAGAAAAACAATTTACAATTAAGGGCAGTGACATTGTGGTTAAGGAAGGTGATTTTATCACTCTTGATGGCACTGACGGTAAAGTCTATTTAGGCAAAGTGACGACCAGAGATCCGGAAATGAGTGGTAATTTTAATGTGGTGATGAACTGGGCTGATGCGATAAGATCACTTGGTGTCAGGACCAATGCTGATACGCCGTACGATGCCACTGTGGCAAGAAAATTTGGCGCTGAAGGTATTGGTCTTTGTCGGACCGAGCACATGTTCTTTGAGGGTGACCGAATTAAGGCGGTCCGAGAGATGATTTTGTCCAGTGATGAAGCTGGCCGGAAAAAAGCCTTAGATAAGCTGTTGCCATATCAAAAAGAAGATTTTATTGGTATTTTTCATGCTATGGATGGATTTCCTGTCACCGTTCGGTTGCTTGACCCGCCACTTCATGAATTCTTGCCTCAAGAGGAAAAAGATATTTTTGATCTAGCACGGGAAATGGAAATTGATGTTGGCACACTTAAAGCCAAAATCTCTGATCTTCATGAATTCAATCCAATGCTTGGGCATCGTGGCTGTCGATTAGCCATTACTTATCCGGAAATTTATGATATGCAGGTGACAGCGATTATTGAAGCAGCGATTGAAGTGGCTCGTGAATGTCCCAAGTGTGGTCGCGCCAGCAAAGTGATGCCGGAAATCATGATTCCGCTGGTTGGTCATGTTAAAGAATTGTCAATTATTAAACAGCGAGTAATAGATATTGTCGATCAAAAAATAAAGGAAGCTGGAATTGAATTGTCATATAAAGTTGGTACCATGATTGAAGTGCCGCGAGCTGCAGTCACCGCTGATGAAATTGCCAAGGAAGCTGATTTTTTCTCTTTTGGCACTAATGATTTGACTCAAATGGGCGCCGGCTTTAGTCGTGACGATGCTGGTCGGTTTCTTAAGGAATATGTGAGTCAAGGCATATATGACCGAGACCCATTCCAATCGCTTGACCAGTCTGGTATTGGCGAGTTGATTAGAATTGCCATTAGTAAAGGTAGGGGAGTCAAGAGTGATTTAAAGATTGGTATTTGTGGCGAACATGGTGGCGATCCGGAATCAGTAGAATTTTGCCACCGTGAAGGATTTAATTATGTATCTTGTTCGCCGTTTCGAGTGCCGATTGCGAGATTGGCGGCGGCGCAGGCGGTGATAAAAACACGTAACAAATAAAAAACATATAGCACGTAATATAAGCATTTAGAGACGCGATTTATCGCGTCTCTTTTTGGCTTTAAGAGAGAGGTGGCAGTTGTTAATTTTTCAAACATTATAAATTAAGATTTATTACCAATAACCAGAGATTGCTTCGTCCACTCGCCTATAGCGGAGTGAAATTACAATGACAAGAAAATTGTAAATTTATTTAATTTTAGGCATTATTTTTTATTTATTACATCTAAAATACCATCTTAAATTCTATTCCAAAGCTTAATTATTTGGTATTGACAAAATTTATTATTTATGATATAATTATATGTCGTGGTTTTTGAGTTTTTGGGATAAAAGCGACACATCGTCGGTTGATGGTCAGCCGACGTTAGAACAGGGGGCGGCTATAGAGCGGCCTCGAATAGGAGACATGCAATGAAGAAGCTTCTTGTGACGGCGATGATGATGATGATGGCGCAAGCGGAGGACAAGATTGCGCTCACGGAAATTGGGAGGTTTTCGGCCGACCCGGCCTACACAGGATGTGTGGCCATCAAAGGCAAAGTGGCATTTTCCGGAGGTCCCTACGGCATGGATTCTTGGGATATTCGGAACCCGCGTGTCCCCAAACAGCTCTGCCACTTGGATCTCTGGAACGCGGACGACATCGTCATTCGTGGTCCTCTGGCCTATGTGGAAACTGTGGGTTATATCAACGGGGTTCGGGTGTCGGGATTCGCCATCGTGGATATCAGTCATCCCAAACAAATGTCGGTGCTGGGCTGGTACGACCAGAATTCCAATTCCAGCCAATTGGAGGTTCGCGGGAAGTATCTTTATCTCGCGGATTATGCCAGTGGGCTGGTCATTGTCGACGTCTCCGATCCGGCGGATCCAAGGTTCGTGGGCCAGTACGATCCATACACCGAGTCGTCTGATTGGGTGTTGGATGTCAAAGTCAGGGGTCATTACGCGTATTTGGCCTGCGGGTATCATGGCATGGAGGTGGTTGATATTTCCAACCCAGCCGCGCCGGAGCTTGTGGGCGTTTATGACGGCGGCCACTGGGGATATGCTTTCCGCGTTGAGATCAAGGGCCAGTTTGCCTTGTTGGGCAATCTGGGCACCGGTCTTGATGTCGTGAATATTTCCGATCCGGCTATGCCGTATTTGGTCGGAAACTGGGAAGACGGCAGTGTCTGGTCCACTGTCCTTTCTAATGGGTTGCTGTTTATCGTTGATTATAGCGACCAGGACCCGGGCGTTAAGGGTCTTGACCTTTCAGACCCGAGCAATCCGAATCCGGTCTGTCAGTTTTCGGCTGACGGAGGAAGGGGGGTAGCTGTTGAGGGAAATATTCTCTTATTCGCTGGAAACCAAGGCGTGAGCGTCTTGAAGATTCAGCGCCGCAAAGAGTAACTCCACCGCGTTTTAAAGAGTCCCGCATCTTGTCATCGGACGAGCTCTGCGGGACTTTCTTTTTGTCAAAATTTTAACATATGTTTATAGAGACATGGTGCGCCCGTCTAGACTTGGCGAAGGTGGCTATGCCTCTACTTTTTTTTCAAAATATGATAAAATTTATATCAGTTAATTAGCGATTTATTATATTTATTTATGAAGAAAGAAAAGCTTTATCAATTTTTTCATCCCCAGTCAGTGGCGGTTATTGGCGCCTCGGCTAAGCCGGGCAAGGTTGGCAATGATATTATGGTCAACTTGCAAAAAACATTTAGTGGCAAAATTTATCCAATCAATCTGGACGACAAGGAGATTGCCGGCCTCAAGGCATATAAATCAATATTGAAAGTTGTTGGCAAAGTTGATTTGGCAGTGATTGCCATCCCGGCCAAATTTGTGCCTCAAGTGGTTGTCCAGTGTGGTCAGAAAAAGTGTCATAATATTGTCATAATCTCGGCTGGTTTTCGTGAGACTGGAGAAGGTGGGATGAAATTGGAACAGAAGATAAATAGTTTGATCAAAAAATACGGGATTAGACTGCTCGGACCCAATTGTCTGGGCTATATTTCAACTTTACTGCCAATTAATGCTTCATTTTCGGCTGATACGCCAAACCAAGGTAATATTGCCTTTTTTTCCCAGTCCGGCGCCTTAGGCACGGCAATTTTAGATATGGTCCAAGCCCAGAAATTTGGCTTTGGCTATTTTGTCAGTATGGGTAATAAGCTTGATATTGGCGAGATTGATTTATTGGAGTATTTTGGCAGTGACAGTAAGACCAAAGTGATCTTGGCCTATTTGGAAGACATCCGAGATGGTAGTAAGTTTATATCTGTTGCCAGTAAAATTTCAAAAAAGAAGCCGATTATTGTGTTGAAAAGTGGCAAGACCGAAAGTGGTCAGCGAGCCGTGTCATCACATACCGGATCTTTGGCCGGATCAGTCCAAGCTTATAGTTCGGCGTTTAGCCAGTCAGGAATTATTGAAGCCCAGGGCGTGGCTGATTTTTTTGATTTTGCCGAAGGGTTTTCTCTTCAGCCGTTGCCTCGAGGCAATCGGGTGGCAGTCGTCACTAATGCCGGCGGTCCGGGGATTATTTTGACTGATTTATTACCACAAAACGGCTTAGAATTAGCCGAGCTTTCGTCAGCGACCATTAATAAATTGAAAAAAGTTTTGCCAGTAGCAGCCAGTACAATCAATCCGGTTGATGTTTTGGGTGATGCCGGATCGGATCGTTATGGACTGGCGATTGAAGCGGTATTGAAAGATAATCATGTTGATTCTCTGGCAGTAGTTTTGACACCGCAGAAAATGACTGACATTAAAGGTACGGTCAAAGTGATTGGCAAGTTGAGTCGTCAGTATAAAAAGACAATCGTGTTGTGTTTTATGGGCGAGTACAAGATTGTGAAGAATTATCCATTTTTCAAAAAGTATTCTTTGCCCCAGTATGCTTTTCCACTTCAATCAGTGAAGGTGTTGGGAAAAATGTTGGAATATTCACAGTGGAAAAATAAGCCGTTACTAATGACTAAACCTAAAGATTATAAAAAGTATTACAACAATACAAAAGTTAAGAAGGTTATTAAAAAATCAGCTTTGACTGAAACTGATGCTCGGAACATTTTGGAACCGCTTGGCTTTCCACTACACTCGGCTTGTCTGGTAAAAAATAAAGAACAAGCGATTAAGTGTGTCAATGAAATTAAATATCCGGTTGCTTTGAAAGTGGTGTCAGCTAAGATTGTCCATAAATCAGATGTCGGCGGAGTTAAACTGAATATTAAAAATGATCAGAAGTTAAGCGCTGAAATTATTAAAATGAAAAAAAAATTCGGCGCGGTTTCCGGCTATCTGGTTGGTGAAATGGTCAAGGGGACAGAATTAATTATCGGTATGAAACATGATCCGCAGTTTGGGCCACTGGTAATGGTTGGGGCGGGCGGAATTTATGCCGAGATATTTAATGATGTGGCGTTTCGAGTAGCGCCGATTAGTCGGAGTGAAGCCATGGAAATGATCAGCGAGCTTAAGATTTATAAAATATTAAAAGGTGTTCGGGGTCAAAAGTCGGCTGATATAGATGCCGTGGCTGAAGTGCTGGTCAAGCTGGGTGACTTTGCCTTGCAGTTTAAGGAGATTAAAGAAATAGATTTTAATCCGGTGATGGTCATGCCTAAGGGCAAAGGCTGTAAGATTGTTGATATTAGATTTTTGAAATAAATGAAAATAGTTTTATAATTATTTCTATATGTTTAAGAAATTAATTACTTCACCAGTCAAATCAATCACTTCGGCCGCCATGATAATTGGCGGTCTATCTTTGGTGAGTCGATTACTTGGGATTTTTCGTGATCGTATTTTGGCGTCAGAGTTTGGCGCCGGTGATATTTTGGATACTTATTATGCCGCTTTTCGCCTGCCAGATTTAGTTTTTAATTTACTGGTGTTGGGCGCGATTTCCGCCGGACTAATTCCGGTGTTTACAACACTTGTTAGTAAGCGTAAAAAAGATGAGGCTTGGCTGTTAATTTCCGGTATTTTAAATATTTTGATTTCCGGTTTGATTGTTATTAGTGTGATAATAATCATTTTCGCGCCTTGGATTATGAAGGTGATTACTCCAGGGTTTTCACTGGACAAGATGCAATTGGTCATCAGTTTGACGCGAATTATGTTTTTAAGTCCGATCTTTTTGGGCATTTCAGCAATCTTTGGCTCAATTTTGCAATCATATAAAAGATTTTTTGTTTATTCGCTGGCGCCTATTTTTTATAATTTGGGTATTATAATTGGAGTTATTTATTTTATTGATATTTGGGGGATTTATGGTTTGGCTTGGGGTGTGGTTTTGGGTTCAGTATTGCATATGATTGTCCAGTTGATTTCGGCATTTGCCTTGGGCTTTAAGTATCAGTGGGGCTTTAATTGGCATGATAAAAATGTTCGACTAGTTGGACGGCTGATGATTCCACGAACTTTGACGCTGGTTATTAATCAAGTCAATATTTTAATCGTCACCATAATTGCCTCTACTCTCGCGGTTGGGTCATTGGCAATTTTCAATCTGGCCAATAATTTGCAAGGATTTCCTTTGGGAATTTTTGGCGTGTCGTTTGCCATTGCGGCTCTGCCGGTTTTGTCGGCTTATGTCGCCCAAAATAACATGAATAAATTTGTAGACACGATTTCCAGCACTTTCCGGCAAACCTTGTTTTTCATCTTGCCGATTTCGATTATTCTTTATGTCTTGCGAGCGCAAGTGGTGCGGGTAATCTTAGGCGCCGGGCAATTTGATTGGATTGATACGCGGTTGACTGCAGCCAGTTTGGCGATTTTTACTTTGAGTCTGTTTGCTCAAGGCACTTTGCCACTCATTGTGAGAGGATTTTATGCTTTACATAATAGCAAGACCCCGTTTTATATCGGTCTGTTTTCTCTGGTGGTCAATGTCGTCGGCCTAATGTTTTTCCGTTGGGTGTTTGGTTTTAGTAATTGGTTTTCATTTTTTACTGTGGCGGTCCTACGAATTGGCGATTTATGGCAAGTCGCTGATTTACGGATTTTGGCTTTGCCGGCCGCAATTTCTTTGTCGTCAATATTTAATTTGGTATTATTGATGATTTGGCTAAGGCGAGAGATTGGCCGGCTGGACGGACGCAAGATTATAGATTCTACGACGAGAATACTTTTTGCGTCTTTGGGCGCCGGGTTGTTCACTTATGCGTTTTTGCAGATCATTGACCTAATGATTGCCACCCAGACATTTGTCGGCATATTTGTCCAGGGCATGGCTGCGGGAGTTTTTGGTTTGGCTGGCTATTGGATTGTGGCGGCGTTGCTTAAAATGGGTGAGATGGAAGTTTTCATTTCGTCACTGCGACGGAAACTACTTAAATCTGCTAGTCTGATGGTGACTGAAGATAGTAGTGGGGAGGGGGAGGGGATTTAAAATAATTTCTAATTCACCTAATTTCTAATTATTTTTGAAGAAGTTATTTAAATAAAAGAACTGGCAAGGGGATTGCTGGTTGATTTTTTATCGTTTTGGTGGTAAACTTTGTGAGTATAATTTATTATTTATGTCAAATCAAAATAAAAACATTAGAAATTTTTGTATTATTGCCCATATTGACCATGGTAAGTCTACTTTAGCTGATCGGATGTTGGAGCTTACTGGCACAGTCAGTAGTCGCGAGATGAAAGAACAGTTGTTAGATCAGATGGATATTGAACGGGAGCGGGGGATTACCATCAAACTTCAGCCAGTGCGGATGATTTATCGGTCAGAAATCCAAAATTCGAAATCCAAAATTATAGATTCAGAATTTCTTCTAAATCTGATCGACACCCCGGGTCACATTGATTTTACTTATGAGGTTTCGCGTAGTTTAATGGCAGTGGAAGGTGCAATTCTTTTGGTTGACGCCACCCAAGGCATTCAAGCCCAGACCTTGGCAAATTTGTATTTGGCTCTGGAACAAGATTTGACCATTATTCCGGTGATTAATAAGATTGATTTGCCTAATGCCGAGCCGGATAAAATTGCGCAAGAGATTATTTCTTTGCTTAATTGCCAGCCGACAGATATTTACAGAGTATCAGCCAAGACCGGAGTCGGAGTGGAAGATGTTCTTAAGGCGGTGATTGATAAAGTGCCGGCGCCGAAAGTATCAGCTGACAAAAAGCTTCAGGCTTTAATATTTGATTCTATCTATAATGAATACAAAGGAGTGATTGCTGATATTAGAATTATCAATGGCGAAGTCAGAGCCGGAGATAAAATTAGATTTTTGGCCACCAAGAAAGAAACTGAAGTAATTGAGGTCGGATATTTTAATCCAAAATTTTGTAAAATTGACAAGCTATCGGCGGGCGAGATCGGCTATATTGTGACAGGACAACGAGATGTGTCTCAATGCCGAGTCGGCGATACGGTTTCGTCAGTTGGCAAGTTGTCCGAGCCGTTGCCGGGTTTTCGCGAAGTCAAACCAATGGTGTATGCCGGTATCTTTTGTAAGGATGGCAGCGATTTTAACCACTTGCGCGAAGCAATTGAAAAGTTGAAGCTCAATGACGCCGCCCTAAGCTATGAACCGGAAAATTCTCAAGCGTTGGGATTCGGCTTTCGGTGCGGATTTTTGGGTCTGCTACATTTGGAAATATTTCAAGAAAGGTTAAAAAGAGAATTTGATCTTGAATTGGTGGTGACTACCCCGAGCGTCGCTTTTAAGGTGACGACTAGTGACGGAACTAAGATGATTTATAATCCGACAGATTTACCCGATCCGACCAAGATTGATTATGTCCAGGAGCCAATTATGAAATTAGATATTTTTACGCCCAGTCAGTATATCGGATCAATAATGCAGTTGTCCACTGAAAAGCGGGGAACATATTTGAATACTGAATATTTTGATAATAACTTGGCGATTTTACATTATCATATTCCACTGACGCAATTGATTGTTGATTTTTATGACAAATTAAAATCCATTTCATCCGGTTATGCCAGTATGGGCTATGATTTTTATGATTATCAGAAAGTGGAGGTGGTCAAGATGGATATTTTGGTGGCGGAGGAAAAAGTTGAAGCTCTGTCGCTCATTACTTATAAGGATTCAGTCTTTCATGTCGGCAAGCGGATTGTCCATATTTTAAAAGACGAATTACCGCGTCATCAATTTGTGATTAAAATTCAAGCCGCTGTCGGTGGCAAGGTAATCGCGGCCGAGCGAATATCAGCCATGCGTAAAGATGTGACTGCCAAGCTTTATGGTGGTGACTGGAGTAGGCGAGCCAAGCTACTAGAAAAGCAGAAAAAGGGCAAGAAAAAAATGATGGGTCTGGGTAAAGTTGATATTCCGACAGATGCGTTTTTAGCCGTATTAAAAAAGTGACCCAGCCCCTCGCAAAGGGCTGGGTCATCCCGAGTGCAACGAGGGATCCCGTCGTTCTTTCATTTTAATAAAACAGTGGTAGAACAGTAAGAAATACCATTGATACTATCATTAGTGACGCAAAAATAACCCAAATTATCCGTTGTATTTTTCTTTTCTTCATATCTTAATATTATCAATTAAAAGTATAATGGTCAATTTATGACTAAAAGATGGCAAATTCAACCAACAATAAATCAAGATCTTAAAGATAAATTTCCAGAGATTAATGATATTGTATTGCAATTATTATCTACTCGTGATTTGACCGAGCAGGACACAATTGATGATTTTTTGAATCCCAATTATGATACCCAAATTTTGGATCCGTATTTGTTCAAGGATATGAAAAAAGCGGTTGATCGGTTGATGAGGGCAACAAAAAATAATGAAAAGGTGATGATTTATGGTGATTATGACGCTGATGGTGTGTGTTCAACTGCAATATTATTTGAGACCTTAAAAAGTTTAGGCTTGAATGTGGATACTTATATTCCATTTCGTGAAACTGAAGGTTATGGCTTAAATACCAAAATAACTTCCCAGATAATTGATCAAGGTTTTAATTTGGTCATCACGGTTGATTGCGGTATTGCTAATATGGCCGAAATAAAATTATTTCAGGAGCAGGGAGTTGATGTAATTGTGCTAGATCATCATCAGGAGCCACCTGAATTGCCGCCGGCTTATGCAATTATTGATCCGGCGATGAATAGCTCTGGCTATCCATTTACTAAATTGGCCGGTGCCGGCGTGGTGTTTAAATTTATTCAAGCCATTATTATCAATCAAGAAAACGAGGACTTGCCAATTAAACTGCCGGCTGGGTTTGATAAGTGGCTGTTGGATTTGGTCGCCATTGCGACAGTAGGTGATATTGTGCCACTTTTAAGTGAAAATCGGGTAATTGTCAAATACGGTTTGACTGTACTAGAAAAGAGCAAAAGAATAGGACTATTAAAACTAATTGCCACTACCAATCATAACCACGGTAATATTGATACTCAATATTTGGGCTGGCGCTTGGTACCGAGAATAAATGCCGCTGGTCGGATTGAGCATGCATCGGTCGCTTTTGACTTATTGACCACCAGAGATATTGGTGAGGTAGAAAAATTAGTTACAGTATTGGAACAGAACAATAGATATCGTCAGCAAATAACCGAAGAGATGATGAAAGAAGCCCAAAACCAAATTGGCGAGGTTGGTGATAATGATTATTTGCTTATTGTGACAGGTGATAATTGGCAAGTGGGAGTGGTGGGATTGGTAGCGGGTCGGCTGGCAGACAAATATCATCGTCCGACTTTGGCTGTTGTTAAGGAAAGCACTCCCAAGGTCTTCGACGGGGTAAATAAATACACTGGTTCGGGCCGGAGCGTGCCAGAGTTTGACATCACTCATGCCTTGTCAGAGTGTGGTGAGTATTTGACGCGATATGGCGGTCATCCCCAAGCGTGTGGCTTTACTGTTTTGGGTGATGAAAATTTTACTAAGTTTGCCAGCAAGCTGAAAAAATTGGCCAAAGAGAAATTAAAATATGTTGATTTGCGACCTCAACTTAATATTGAAGCAGAAATTGATTTAAATGACATTAATTGGGAGTTGTGGGATGAGCTTGAGAAGTTTGAGCCATATGGTGAGGCCAATCCTAAACCGTTGTTTGTCGCTTATGGCGTGGTGGTGATGCAGATTCAGCTGGTTGGCAAAGATAATAAGCACTTGCGAATTATGGTAAGTCCTGACGGAAATGTCAAAGTTCATAAATTCATCGGTTTTGGCTTTGGCCAATGGTGTGCTAAATTGAAGATTAATGATAAAATAGATATAGTGTTTGAGATTGGTGTTAATGAGTGGAATGGCAATCGGGAACTTCAACTTAAAATTAAAGATCTTAGAGTGAGTAATTAATAATTATTTTGAAGATATCTTTTTAAAATAAAAAGTTAATTTTATGGTAAAAGCGAAATTATATACTGACGGGGGAGCGCGTGGTAATCCCGGGCCAGCTGGGATTGGCGCGGTTTTGGAAATCGGCGATCAGAAATATAATTATAAAAAATATATTGGTGAGGCCACCAACAACCAAGCCGAGTATCAGGCGATTATTATGGGGCTTGAACATGCGAAGAAAGCAGGCGTGAGAGAAGTGGATTGTTATCTGGACTCAGAATTGGTAGTCAAACAGCTTAATCACAAATACAAAGTCAAAAATCAGGATTTGGCGTCATTTTTTGTCAAAGCTTGGAATTTGATTCAGAGTTTTGATCAGGTGACTTTCAAACACATTTTTCGAGAAGCGAACAAGGAAGCGGATAAATTGGTTAATGAGGCGATTGACCAAAAATTAAAATAACAAAAATATGTATTCAAAAAGTATTGTTAGATCATTTAGAGATTACCAAATCAACTTGGTAATCAAAATTTTAATTATTTCTGATTTTATTATCTGGTCGTCCTTTCAATTATTTTTGCCGATTTTTGCTATTTTTATCACTAATAAAATAGTTGGTGGCACGATTGAAGTCGTGGGCATTGCCACGGCGTTATATTTACTGTCAAAATCAATTTTTGAGATTCCAGTTGGAGTTTTTATTGATCAAAAAAAAGGGGAGAGAGATGATTTATATACTTCAATTGTGGGGACAATTTTAACTGCCCTGGTCTATTTTGCTTATATTTATGTTGATCAGGTTTGGCAGTTGTATTCTCTGCAAATTATTTTGGGTATTGCCGCGGCCGTGGCGTTTCCCGGCTGGTATTCAATTTTTACTCGTCACCTTGATAAAAATAAAAAAGCTTTTGAGTGGAGTATGTATGATGTCATTACCGGACTGGGCATGGCTGGCGCCGCCGCTTTAGGTGGCTTTATGGCTGATCAGTTTGGTTTTAATATTTTATTTACAGTCGTCGGAATTTTGACTTTAATCGGCGCAATTTTACTGTTGGTGATTAAAAAAAGAATTTTTACCAAATAAAAAAAAGAGCCACCAGTAGCTCTTTCGGTCGCCCCTACTCAGCTCCGGTTAACTCCGGGAGTTGGCGGTGGGTGCAAGTCGAGGACAGCAACAAATTGTGCCGGCTCAACCCAACTCACTGGTGGCTAGTCCCTAACGCTCCGTGAAGCCGGCAGGACCATTTCCAGCTTCTCGTGAAAATATCATATCAAACAAAAAACACCTCGTCAAGAGATGTTTTTTATATGTCCAAGCAAATCTATAAGCCGAATTCTGTATTTTATCTTGAAGACTCAAGATAAAACGATGATCATCTATCTAGGCCAGTCATTACTGACTAGCTCATGCTCCCCACTGTTTTTGGGATTGCACCAGGTAGAGTTTACCACAAACACTCTGTTGCCAGAGGCCGAGTCATATAGCTTTAGTTTGAGGGGATATCCCGTGCTCACTCTAAAACACTATAACACTTTTCACCTTTCTCCAACTCCGGTTTTATTATTAAAGTTTTTAATTGAATACTTTAATAATAAAACCGGAGTTGGATAGTATAGTCTCTGTGGAACTGGTCCTCTTTGACTGTCGCCAGCCAAAGGATGGGTGTTACCCATTACCGCGACCTTGATTTGCATCAAGAGGTGTTCGGACTTTCCTCCCCGCTTCAGTTTTTTAAACTGGGGCTGGGCGATCATCCAATTTGCATGGACAATATCTATACTATCACAAAAAAAGCCAATTGTCAAGCACGATTGGTTAATGTCAAGCAGATTAATTGACTAAAATAGTGGATTATGTTATGATTATTAGTTAAAATAAAGTTAGATATAAATATTTGTATATTTGTGAATAGATTTGTAAATATAGGAGTATTATGAAAAGATCAGAGATAGCAATTTCAGCCAGCCTCGTCCCTATTGATTACTTAATGGTTGTTTTGGCTGGCATTGTCGCTTATTTTATTAGACTTTGGCAACCGATCAAAGATGTCCGGCCGGTGATTTTTGATTTGGATTTTAATACTTATTTTGATCTGGTTTGGTTGATTGCTTTAATTTGGATTGTAAGCTTTGCGGTGGCAGGATTATATTCAATGCGCGGTACTCGGCGTAACATTGACGAGATAACAAAAATCATTTTAAGCTGTTCAACGGCGGTGGCAGCACTAATGTTTATCTTTTTCTTTTCTCGGAATTTATTTGATTCTCGGTTTATCATCATCGCAGTTTGGCTGTTTAGTATTGTTTTTGTGATTACTGGCCGGGGAGTGGTTAGGTTTGTTCAGCATTATTTATATAAGTATGGGTTTGGTGTTCATCGGGTGGTGATTATTGGCAATAGTAATCTGGGCGATGAAGTGATAAATTCATTCAAACAAAACATTAAAGCCGGCTATAAGGTCGTTAAGAAGTTTGACGAGTTTAGCCAAAATGTGGAGCAGGAGATGACCAAGATGGTCAAGAGTGATAAATTTGACGATGTGCTGGTAGTCAATTCGAGTTTATCTGGCAACCAGCTTGATCGGCTAAATGATTTTTCTTATATCAATCATATCACGCTAAAATTTGTAGCTGATATATTTGATTTTCCAATTGTTAATTTTGAATTCAACACTATCAGTGGATTGCCGATTATTGAAGTTAAAAAGACTCGGCTTGACGGCTGGGGTCGAATTTACAAAAGATTTTTTGATATTATTGGGTCAATTATTTTGATTATTATTTTATCGCCGGTTTTTATTATTACCGCGTTACTAGTTAAGTTTGATTCACGCGGATCGTTGTTTTTTGTTTACAAACGGATTGGTGTATTTGGCAAGCCATTTACCTATTTTAAATTTCGATCCATGATTAGCGACGCACATAAGTATCGGTTTGATCAGAAATTTCTAAAGTCTAATCAAAATTTGCGGGCTGATACGCCGATGATGAAGTTTAAAGATGATCCTCGCATTACGCGAGTTGGCAAAATTATCAGAAAAATCAGTATTGATGAGTTGCCAGAGTTATTTAATGTTCTGGGTGGTAAGATGAGTCTGGTCGGCCCTCGGCCTCACGAGATAGAAGAAGTGGAGAAGTATCAAAATCATCATCGAAAAGTATTGACTATTCGTCCAGGGATTACTGGCATGGCACAGGTGTCAGGCCGGAGTGACCTTGACTTTGAGGAGGAAATACGTTTAGATACTTGGTATATGGAAAATTGGAGTCCTAAGCTTGATCTGATGATCTTGCTCAAGACCCCACTGGCTGTGTTGAGGCACCGAAACGCGGAGTAATAGTACATTACAACCAACAGGAGGACGCGAGACATGATTCTTTTATATGTACTTGGATATATATTCGGATTTTTATTCACTTTGGCGTTTATAGAATCAAATAGCAGGTTTTGCAATAAGTTTCGTCTCAGTTTCTTGGCATCTTTAATTTGGCCTGTCTTCTGGTATATTGGCCTAAGAGAATCTTTTAACAATTGACGCAATCTTTAAACTCAGCACGAGCTGAGTTTTTTTTATTTACCCTGTTGAATAGGAAACTTTGTTGCCAAAAATTCTGAAAGAATTTTTTATTCAACAGGGTTGCCAAAAATGGCTAATTTGGCTAAACTTCTAATATGAAGATTGCTCTAGTCCATGATCATTTGGCTCAAGACGGAGGGGCGGAGCTGGTGCTCAAGGTGCTGATGGAAATGTTTCCCCAGGCGCCTATTTTCACGTTGATATATGACAAAAAGCATACTAATCCGTATTTTATTGATAAGGATATTAGAACATCATTTCTTCAGAGAATTCCTCTGGGTGTCTCGCGTTATCAGTGGTATCTGTCGTTGATGCCACTAGCAGTGGAAAATTACAATTTAATGGATTATGATGTGATAATTTCCAGCGCGTCCGGCTTTGCTAAGGGGATTATTACCAAACCGTCCAGTATTCATATTTGTTATTGTTATACGCCGACTAGATATTTATGGACCGATACCTACTCATACATTCAAGAGCTTAAAGTCAATCCGATAGTTAAAAGTCTTTTGCCTCTGACTTTACGAAAGCTTCGTCAGTGGGACAGGCTGGCGGCTGATCGGGTGGATAAATTCATTGCTATCTCTGACACAGTCAAAGATAGAATTAGAAAATATTATAGCCGAGAGAGTGAGGTGATATTTCCACCAGTAGAAATTGATAAATTTTCCATATCAGACAACCCAAAGAAATATTATCTGGCGGGCGGACGACTAGTGCCATACAAAAAGATTAACTTGGCAGTTCAGGCGTTTTCTCGACTGGGTATTCCACTAAAAGTATTTGGCGTCGGTCCGGAAATTAATTTTTTGAAAAAGATGGCCAAGCCAAATGTTGAATTTCTTGGTAAAGTAAGTAATGAAAAGAAAAAAGAGCTGTTTGCTGATTGTATCGCTTATCTTAACCCGCAAGAGGAAGATTTTGGCATTACTACGATTGAGGCGATGGCTTCAGGCCGACCCGTAATTGCTTATCGGGCTGGCGGTGCCACCGAGACAGTGATTGACGGCGTTACCGGCGAATTTTTTGATGAGCAAATTTGGGAAGAATTAGCTGACAAGATTATTAGATTTAACCACCACCAGTATAATCCTGAAATTATAAAAAATTATGCGCAGAAATTCAGCGTTGATAATTTTGTCTCAAAAATAAAATATCTGATTGATCAAATAAACAACAATAAATAATATGCCCTGTAGAGAAATTTTGAATATTTTTTTATCTATAAGGGACTAATTAATAAATCATAATTAAGAATCTTTGAATTATTATCTTTATTACAGTTAATGTTCAAAATTTTTCTACAGGGATGAAAATCGGCATTGATGTCAGATCACTAATGGACAAGAATTATTCCGGGGTCGGCTGGTATACTTTTAATATTCTAAAATCTTTGTTTGAATTGGATAAGCAAAATCAATATTTACTTTTTTACAATTCGGCGCATCAAGTTGAATTGCCGAAATTTGAATTTGATAATGTCAAATATGTCGGCTTTAATTATCCAAACAAAATATTTAATTTGGTCGTAAATTTTGTAAGCTGGCCCAAAATTGATAAGCTGGTTGGCGGTGTTGATGTGTTTTTAGTACCCAATTTTCATTTTATTTCATTGACTGGTGTTTGTAATAAAGTGGTGGTAGTGCATGACTTGTCGTTTTTACAAAATCCAGAATTCTTTTCAATCAAAATGTGGTTGTGGCACAAGCTGATTCTAGCCAAAAATATTCTGAAGTCGGCCGATGTCATTGTGGCGGATTCAATTAGCACCAAAAGAGATTTGATTGATTTACTCAATATTAGCGTCGATAAAATCAAAGTAATTTATCTGGGAGTTGATGATAAATATCAGCGGATTATTGACGATAATAAGCTAGCTGAAGTCAGAAATAAATATGGCTTGAAAGATAAATTTATTTTTTATTTGGGGACACTAGAACCGAGAAAGAACATTGAAAGTATTATTGAGGCTTATAATCAGATGGATACTGATCATCAGCTGGTAATTGGCGGTGGTCAGGGCTGGAAAACAGATATGATCTATAAATTAGCCAAGGAAAATGCTAATATAAAACTAATTGGGTATATTGATGAATTGGACAAGCCAGCTGTCTATAGTCTAGCATCGTGTCTGGTTTATCCGTCATATTATGAAGGATTTGGCTTGCCACTATTGGAAGCGATGGCCTGCGGTTGTCCAGTGATTTGTGGCAATAATTCATCTCAAGGTGAGATTGTGGCCGATGCCGGACTAATAATCAATCCTTATAATATTAATGAGATTAAGAAGGCGATGGAGCTAATTATTGAAAATAAAGATTTTGCCGGAGAGCTGGCTAGTAGAGGATTAAAGCGAAGCCAAAATTTCAGTTGGGACAAGACGGCTAAGCAAGTTTTAGAAATTTTAAAAACTATATGAATAATGACATACCAGCCAAAGGATTTAAGTCTGCCTCTGGCGGAAAAATTGGTATTGATGCTCGTCTATTTGGCACAAAACATCGTGGCATTGGGCGATACACTCAAAATTTGATTGAAAGTTTAGAAAAGATTGATCGTCAAAACGATTATGTTGTTTTTATGAGTTGTGATAATTTTGACGACTATCAGCCCAAGCATCAAAATTTTAAGAAGGTGGTAGCAGATTTTAAAGCATATTCATGGCAGGAACAGTTATTATTTCCTCGACTTATAAAAAAATATAAATTAGATCTGATTCATTTTACTCATTTTAATGTTCCATTGTTATTTAAGAAAAGATTTATCGTCACTATTCATGATCTAATTATCACTCACCATCCTGATAGTCGCGCCACAACTTTAAGTCCGATATTATATAAGATAAAATTATTTTTTTATGGATTAATTATAAAATCAACTGCCAAAAGAGCGGATAAAATAATTACTGTGTCGCAGTATTCTAAAAAAGATATTATTCATACTTTAGGCGCGTCGGCTGATAAAATTTTTGTTACTTATGAGGGTATTGATGCTCAAATAGCCATTAAAGAAAATTATGAGTCGATATTATCAAAATTTAATTTAACTCAAAACAACTATCTTTTATATATTGGATCAGCATATCCACATAAAAATTTAGAGAGATTAATTTCTGCCTTTGATCAGATAATTAAAAGTAGGGATGATTTAAAATTGGTACTCGTCGGCAAGAAAGATTTTTTTTATACTGGATTAGAAAAACATATCAAAGAAAAATATCAAGCTTTATCTGAAAGAATTGTTATTACTGATTATTTAAGCGATCATGATTTGTCTGGTTTGTATCAAGGGGCTAGTTGTTACGTTTTCCCTAGCTTAATTGAGGGATTTGGCTTGCCACCGCTGGAAGCCCAGAAAGCTGGTTTGGCGGTCGTCAGTTCAAACACGACCTGTCTGCCAGAAATTCTGAGTGGTGGCGCGATATATTTTGATCCGAACAATTCAGTTGATATAGCTGATAAGATTAAAATTATTTTGTCCGATGATAATTTACGGCAGGATTTAATCAAGCGTGGCTATGAAAATGCTGACAAATATTCTTGGGAAAAGTGCGCTCAAGAAACTTTGGGGTTATATTAATGACTTATATAATTCAAAACGAAATAAAGAATACCGCTGATATTACATTAGCGGTATTCTTTCAGAAAAATATAAATATGTCGGAAAAATAAAAAGCCCCCCCAAGCCAACACCTTTGTGAAGTATTCGGTGTGAACACTAGTTGGCTTGAGGGGGGGATTGGAGGGCAGACATCCTTTTCGCTGCTTGCAAGGGGCTTTGGATGTCTGCTCGGGCCGAGTGCTGTCGGGGGAAACGGCGATCTCGGCGATTGCTCTGTAATTGGGTGGGCAGAGCAATATCAGTGTTAAAAGTAAGGTACTTTAAACATAATAGCACAATTATAAATATTGTCAAGCAAGACAGAATTATTGTTATTTATCCACACTTAAAATAAATTTGTTTCAATGGTCTAATTTATGTTATAATAAAAGCAATTTATGAATCTATATGTGCTTAAATTTAAATAAAATTTTGAGTCATATTATGATTAGCTTATAAATTCTTTTAATTGGTAAAGGTGACAAAGAAAACTATCAAAAATATAACCAAAACCAGCTCCAAAACCAAAGGAAGTGGGTCAAGGTCGGTCAAAAATATTGACAATAAAAAAGCTTTGACTTCCCAATGGGGCAATAAAGAGGTGGGGATTAATATTATTAATGAACCATTAGGCGTTTACTGGTCGCCTCATATGTTGGACTTATCCACTATTAAGCAGATTGAAAAGGTCAGGCCGACTAGTAGGGAGCGGATTGTTGACTACCAAAGCTTACCGGGTGGAGACCTATTGGCTAAGCTGTATGTTTTTGATTTTTTATCATATGAAAAAAGTGAAATATATTTGTTTTTTAAAAGACTGGGGATATATTTATTTAAATTAATAAGAAAATTATTCTATCCGGTGGATTTGTCGCCCAAACCACCACTACTTTTGAAAAAGGGCAGGCTGAATAAGGAATTTCTAATTTGGCAGGATGTGTCCTTGATAAATCTGATATATTTTTTTGCTGCCGGAATTAGCAGGATACTTCAGGTGATTGACTTGCTAGTGAGATACTTTTGGCAATCGCAAGTGATGCGTCAAAGAGATGAGGTAATATATTTTTCAACTCAAACTAGTCGAGTAGAAGATATTGAATCTGATTTGCCGGTTCAAGCACAAAAGATACACGCTCCCAAAACAAAACTATTTAAGAAGAAGACTCAGCCAAAGAAGTTTTGGACTGAGTTTTTTGTGCCCAATATTAAAAGTATTTTTAAAATTGAAGATATTTCTTGGCGATCGCTGGCATCTTTTGTCATCATCTCATTGGTGATAGTTCTGCCATTAATTTCAGTAAATTATTGGCAACAAATTCAAGAGACCAAGGGTAAGGTCCTCGGCCAGACTGAACGGGCACTTAAAAATTTGAATTTGGCTCAAGACAATGTCAAGGACATGAATTTCAAGTCAGCCGGTGATTATTTTTCACTCGCAACTCAAGACTTTGTCTCGGCTGAGAAACAGCTTGACGATGTTAAATCATTTTTGACGGTCTTAGCTGAAGTTATTCCGACTGGCAATACTTTCAGAAGTGGTAAAAATTTGCTTGATTTGGGAGAGCATTTGTCTATTGCCGGTGAATATACGCTTGGCGGACTTCAGATTTTACAAGCTGATTCAAATTTAACCTTAACTGACAAGATTAAAAAGTTTAAGCTGATTAATCAGCAAGTCGTTGCAGAGCTGATACTTGCCAATGAAAATTTATTAAAAGTGAAAGAAAATCATTTGCCGGAAAATTATCAAGATCAGTTTACTAGTCTCAAAGCAAAGCTACCAATTTTTATCAGTAGCTTAGAAAAATTTGATGAGATGTCTGATTTTGCGCTTGATTTTTTGGGTGATAATGATTTTCGTCGGTATCTAGTAATTTTTCAAAATGATAATGAGCTTCGGGCGACAGGTGGGTTTATGGGAAGTTTTGCTTTGGTCGATATTAAGTCGGGCGAAGTGGCAAATATTGATATGCCGGCCGGTGGCACCTATGATGTCAGGGCGGGGTTTAATTATCTGCTTCAGTCGCCAAATCCAATGCAACTGGTCAATCCTCGCTGGGAATTTCAAGATTCAAATTGGTGGCCTGATTGGCCGACATCAGCCGGAAAGGTTTCTTGGTTTTATAATAAGAGCGGGGGACCGACTATTGATGGTGTGATTGCGATTAATTCTGATTGGTTTGGTGATTTATTGGACACTTTGGGTGAGGTGAAACTGCCGACCACTGGCCAGATTATTAATTCAGCTAATTTTGAGTTGGAGCTCCAGACGGCGATTGAGCTGGAAGCCGAAGATAAAATCCGGCCCAAACAGGTGCTGGTTGATCTGGCGCCATCACTCTTGGATAAGATTTTTAATGCCCAGTCAGATAAGTTTTTGGATTTAATCTCGATTTTAAATAAAGGTCTCAAAGAAAAAGATATATTAATAAACTTGACTAATGCCAAGTCCAATCAATTTGTTATTGAAAATAACTGGGATGGCAGTATTAAGGACACTCAAAAGGACTATCTTAATGTTGTCGCGACCAATATCGGCGGTGGCAAGACTGACAATGTTGTAAATCAAAACATTTATCATCAAGCTCAGATTATGTCTGATGGTTCGATCATTGGCACTGTCTTAATTAATCGTTATCACTTTGGTCCGACCGATACTGATTTTACCAACCATGCCAATCGGAGCTATTTGCGGGTGTATGTACCACTGGGCAGTGAGCTGATTAGCGCTTCGGGATTTAAATTACCGCTTGAATCTGAATTTCAAGACCCGGCGGATTATTTAGAGGAGGATGATGATTTGAAATTGGAGAATTTAGCATATACTGATCTTGATTCTGATACCAATGTATATGATGAAGCAGGGAAGACTGTTTTTGCCAATTGGCTCACTTTGTCTCCCGGTCGATCTAGAGATGTGGTGTTGGTTTATAAATTGCCATTTAAAATCGGATCAAATCAACCACCAAAAGATAAAAGCTGGCTAGGCAAGATATCATCGGCGCTACTGCCACAACAAAATTATGATTCTTATAGTCTATTAGTCCAGAAACAATCAGGCTCAAATAATGGCGACTTTTCTAGCAAATTAATTTATCCGGAAAATTTCCAAACCCAGATTTTATATCCTAAAGATTTGACTGGTAATAACGGGGAAATTATTTATCAAAATACCTTAGATACTGATTTATTTTATTTGGCTGGTTTTAGATATTAGAGATTTTATTATTATTTCATTAATATAAGTCATAAAAAAATTATGGAGGATAAAATTAATTTTCAGTCAAAGCCAATCGAGTCTGAAAGTGTCGTGACCAAGAGCAAAAAAACTATTGTCAAACAAAGTCAGCCACCAAAGACTAGTGAGATAAAAAACGCAATCCAAGATAAAGTTGACACCCAACCGACAAGCAAAGAAGGACGTAGATTTAAGATGAAAAAAATTAAAGATAAGTTGAGGTTGAGTCGGGGTAAAAACATTCAGAAAGATTTGGCTGAAGTTTATACTGATAGTAATGGTGAAATTCCTGATTTGACCAAATTGGAACGCACCCAGCGGCCACAATGGAAGTCGGCTTTGTATGTTTTAATCTTCATATTTGCCGTGCTTTTGGTCGTGGCAATTGCCGGCTTTTTGGTGTTTACCGGAATTATCGGCGGTGATGGCTTCACTAATGAGAAGGTAATATTTAAAATTGATCCGCCAATTACAATTATGTCCGGTCAAGAAGCGATTTATACCATATTAATTACTAATAAGGAGAATATTAATTTATATAATGCTAAGTTGGAAATGTTTTATCCTGATAATTTTCAGTATTTAGAAGGTGTGCCTGAAGCCGAATCTGAAAAACAAAATATTTGGAATTTTAGTGTCTTGCGGGTCGGTGAAACCCAGAAGATTGAAATCAAAGGCAAGGTGCTGGCAGCGCTTAACTCCTCCCAGACTTTTAAGGGAATTTTGACTTTCAAGCCGGCAAATTTAAACGCCACCTATAAGCAGGATGCGATTGTTGATGTCTTGGTGTCATCTTCAAATATTGGACTGGATATTTCAGGACCAGAGAAAGCTTTGGTCAATCAAACAGTTGAATATAAATTAAAATATAAAAATTCCAGTGATGAAAATATAGTAGATTTACAACTAGTGATTGATTATCCTGATGGGTTTGTATTTAATAAGGCCGATCCGGCTGCTGATGACGGGACAAATGAAATTTGGACAATAGATAAAATGCTGGCTGGAGCCGAAGGTGAGGTGACTGTCAGTGGTGATTATTCTGCTGTTGAAGCTGGTGGTAATCAGGAGTTTAAAGCTAGGGTTCAGATTAAGCAGGAAAATGATTATTATCCACAAGCTGAAGAAACACTAGTGACCACTATTATCAAAGATCAGCTGACAATGCAACTGATTATCAATGGTTCGGCTGAAGACCAGCCGATTGGCTTTGGCGATCTGCTTGTCTATTCATTGAATTACAAAAATACCGGCGAAGAAGATTTGGAAAATATTGAAATAATTGCTCACTTGGACTCCAAAATTATTGATTGGTCAACCCTGCGCGATGAAAGTGGTGGTATTGTTGGTACCAATACAATCAGTTGGAGTGGCAAAGACATTGCCAAGTTGCTTAAGCTTGGGCCCAATGAGGAAGGTGAGATATCTTGGCGGGTGCGAGTTAAGGATGCCAGTGTGTCCAATCAAGACGATATTGCCAAGTTTAGTGTTGAGAGCTACATTGAAGCAAAATTAGAACAGTCAGGTGATACCAGCGGTGAGACGACGATTAACACCAAGACGATAGTAAATTCCATTAATTCCGATTTGGGCATATCAGCCGGTGCCAGATATTATAATGAGGATAATATCCCACTTGGCTTAGGACCGATTAATCCCAAGGTCGGCGAAACTTCCACTTATAATATCAATATTGAATTGACTAATAATCTTCATGATGTTAAAGATATTAGGGCGGTGATCACCCTACCTCAAAGCATTTCTTGGAGTAATAAAGAATCTCACAACACCGGCGATGTGGTGTATAACGCTGGGTCAAATAAGGTGACTTGGATGATTTCTCGTCTGCCCAAGTCGACAAGTGGAACAAACGCTTCTTTTAATGTCAGCATTACTCCTTCGGACAATGATCTTGGTCGAATATTGATTCTGGTTTCAGAAATTGTGCTGACCGCAAAGGACGCTGACACTGGTGCTGACATCAGCAAGAATATTAAGGCGATTACTACTGCGTTTGATGATCCGATTTTAGGTCAAGTGCGGGGGATAGTGGAATAATAAATTGAGATGGTTACAAAACTGTTTTATAATAGAATTTAGGTATTTTCAGGCAAGACGAGGAAAACCAAAAAAATGATTTGAGGCGTAATAGTATTACGATGATAATCATTTTTTGCAGTTTGACGAAGTATTACCTGAAAATAGCAAATTATGGTGAAAACAGTTTTGTAACCATCTCATTATACCTTGTTATCTTAACTTCATGAAAAATTTTTTTAATTTTTGGGGAGTTATTTTTTTATTATTAATTGTTGCAACAATTCTTGTGGCAGGTTTATTTTTGTCATCAAGTGGGGTGACAGCATCAGCTGGAAATTCAACTGGAATGAATGTTGGAAAAATTAACCATTATTGGAATCAGTGGATTTTTGTGGATGTAATGAAACTTAGTGGCAAGTTTCGGACTGCCAACAACAGCTCTTCAGCTACTTTTACCGCCGATAGCAATGGCTATCCAACGCAGGTACCTCAAGCCGGAGTTAACAGTGTTGCTTCTGATTTTGATCATAGTTGGGAACATTGGCCGGTTGGGGATTACACATTAATATTTGACGGTGATGGCACAGTCACATTTTTGGGTGTCACTTGCGATTCTAACAATGGCTTGGATAATTCTTGTATTGTGCCAATAAGTAGCAGTCAATCAGACGGCGTACTTAAAATTACCAGATCAGATAGTGCTGATCATGTGAGAAATATTCGGCTAATTATGCCTGGATTTGTCAACAGCTACCAAACCCAAATTTTTCATCCAGAATATCTCCGTGGCTGGGCGGGATTTGATGTGATTAGATTTGGTAATTGGCAGAAAATTAACGAATCAGCCAGTAATTTGAATTGGAGTGAGAGAACTACCACTCAAACATATAATCAAACCGGTGATTGGGGTATTGCTCCGGAATATGTCATTGAATTATGCAATCGGATAAATTCCGATTGTTATATATCCATCCCGGAAAATGCACCGGATTCTTATGTCAGAGGCTATGCCCAGCTCATAAAACAAAATCTTAATGTTGGACTAAAAGTTTATGTTGAATATTCCAATGAAATTTGGAATTCAGGTTTTTCAGCCTTTGGCTATTGTCGAGATCAGGGGTTGCAAAAAGGATTTGACACCAACAACACAGCGGCGACTCAGAAATATCAGGTATTTAGAAGCTCTGAAATTTGGCAGATTTTTGAACAGGAATTGGGAGACGACAGAGTTGTTAATGTTTTGTCCGGTCAGGCGGCCAATTCAAGTTGGGCTGAACGGCTCTTGGAATATTCTCTAGTTTCAACTTACAATCCTTCAGCAACACTGCCGGAGGTTTTTGCCATCGCGCCTTATGTCGGCGGAGAAATTGATAATGAAATGGCCAGTGGATCACAGCCGGCGACGGTTGATGCTGTTTTTAATCGATTAAATCATTGGTTGAATTGCACTGATAGTAGCAAATGCTTTCGCCAGGAAGTTATAAATAATTTAGTTTTTACCAATCAATATGGCATTGATCTGGTCGCTTATGAAGGCGGACAAGGGTTGGATGCCAGCGGTCGTAGCTCTGCTATCGCCAGTGTTTTTTACAATGCCCAAAACGATCCTCGGATGCAGATTTTTTATAATGATATGTTTGCCAAGTGGGATGAATTAAATCCAGGAAAATTATTTATTGGTTTTACTTATTCTTCTCCCTACACCAATAATGAGAAATATTGGGGTATGTTTGAATATCAAGATCAGATGAACACCCAAAAATTTCTCGCTTATCAGACTCGATTAAATTCATCAGAAACACCGGTTGACACGACACCGCCAATAACCGTGGTGTCTCCCAGTGGAGGTAGTTATCAATCGTCGCAACCCGTCACCCTATCTATAAACGAATCTGGTTTGACTTATTATTGTTTTGGTTCAGATTGCAATCCGACGACATTGTATGCTTCAGCTATATCTATCAGCGAGTCAAGTGTGTTGCGTTTTTATTCTCGTGACAGCGCTGGTAATCAAGAATCAACTAAACAAGAGACATACACTATTACGGTTATGAGTTGTGGAGAAAATTGGTCTTGCGGCGCTTGGAGTGTTTGCAATAATAATATTCAAACTAGAAATTGCAATGATTTAAATAACTGCGGGACGACCATTAATAGACCAACTGAAAGTCAAGGTTGTACAACTAGTTGTACGCCGAATTGGTCTTGTGGTGTTTGGTCGGCTTGCAATTTAGGAGGTTCTGAAGTCAGGACATGTACTGATGTTAATGCTTGTGGCATATCTAGTGGTCAGCCGGATGAAAACAGGACATGTACATATATTAATAATAATAGTGGCGGAGACACTGATAATTCCACCAATAATAATAATGACTCGTCCACAAATAGCCAGACTACCAGCAATATCAGAAAATCTTTTCATCGCGGTCGTTTAGTCAAATTATCAGATAGCACAGCCATTTATCATATTGCTTCAGACGGCAAAAGGCGATTATTTTCCAATGCCGCTACTTTCTGGACTTGGTATACTGGCAGTTGGTCAGATATTGATCTAGAAGTTATCACCAGAGATGAGTTTGATGCATATGGCATTGGTCAGAATGTCACTGTTCGGCCGGGGTCAAAATTAATTAGGTTTAAAAATAGTAATGTTATCTATGCGATTGGCGACGGTGATCAGCTGTGTCGGCAATATTCGCTTTATAATAATGACTGGATTAATTCAGCTCTAGTAATCCAACCAGGATTTGAAAGTGATTACACTAGAAATACCACTTGTGACGTGTCTAGTCATTACCCTGATGGTTCCTTAATTCAATATAGTGGATCAGAGAATATTTGGTATATTGATATCGGCCAGAAAAGATTAGTCACTAATGAAATCTTTAGTAAAAATCAATTTAAAAACATATCTGTCATCACCGGTGTTAATCCTAATATGACCTTTGAGACAGGACTACCTTTGGATGAGTTTTAAATAAACCCTATGTATAAATTATTAAGAAAATCAAAAATATCCCAGGCTCGACTGGGAACATTAAAGACGGTTCACGGTCAGATTCAGACGCCGTTTTTTATGCCGATTGCGACCAAAGCGGCAGTGAAAAATTTGACTACTGATGAAATGCGGGCTTTGGGAGCGCAAATCATTTTGTCAAACACATATCATCTATATCTTCAGCCAGGGATGAAGGTGATGAAAAAGGCCGGTGGTCTGCATAAGTTGATGGATTGGGATGGGCCAATCTTGACTGACAGTGGCGGCTTTCAAGTCTTTTCATTATCTAAAATTAGAAAGATATTGCCTAGTGGCGTTGAATTTAAATCCCATCTTGACGGTAGTCGGCATTTATTGACGCCCAAAAAAGTGTTGGAGATTCAGCAAATTATCGGTTCGGATATTGCACTGGTTTTGGATGTTTGTCCCGGTTCAAAAGACAGCAAGCAGAAAGTGGCTGAAGCCGTGGAGATTACTACTAAGTGGGCGAGGCAGGCGTACGACGCAAAACGAAAAACGCACAACACAAAACAGTTATTGTTTGCGATTATTCAGGGTGGGATATACAAAGATTTGCGGTTGAAAAGTTTGGGTGAGTTAGTTGATTTGAATTTTGACGGTTATGCGATCGGCGGTTTAGCTGTAGGAGAGAGCAATCAAGATATGTATCGAGTTTTGGATTATTTGACGCCAATAATGCCGGAGAATAAACCTCGATATTTAATGGGCGTGGGTACGCCGGATAATATATTTGAGGCGGTTAAACGGGGGGGGGATATGTTTGATTGTGTCATTCCGACTCGGGAAGCGAGACATGGGAGGTTGTATGTAATAACGTCATTGCGAGGGAGTATTAAGGTGATGAAGCAATCCCGTGGTAATACAACTGGATCCCCACGGTCGCTCCGCTCTCTCGGGATGACATATAAAACAATGAACATTACTAATGCCAAGTTTAAAAATGATCAATCACCAATCAATAATACTAATCTAAAACAATATTCCAAGGCATATTTACATCATCTGTTTAAAACCAAAGAACCCTTAGCCATGCGACTGGCGACTTTAAATAATTTGGAGTTTTATTTAACATTAATGTCTAGAATTAGACAACAAATTAAAGTTGGAAAATTATAAAAGAGAAGGATTGCCTCAAAACTCCTTCTCTGCTTTTTTATTTTCTAAAACATAAGTATTCTAAAACATCTAAAACATAAGTATTGACAATTATATATTTCTGCTATATAATACAAGTGAACCCACGACACAGTGTTGTCTAGGGGCAAAGGGGAGCATGGTCCCTGAGCTGAGCACACATCCTTCCGCCAAAGTGGGGGGATTTTTTCTTTGGTAATTTAGTAAAAAATGATATAATTTTATTATGATTATATTGCTTAATCTAATCTATTTGGTCATATTTGGAGTAAGTTTTTTGTTGTCCTTATTATTTACGATTTTGATTAGACAGGTTGCTACTAATTATTATATTGTTGATCGGCCACAGTCAGCTGAACGCAAAGTGCACAAAAAACCGACTCCGCTTTTGGGCGGAATGGCGATTTTTCTGGCGATGTTTTTAATGATTTTTATTGTGCGTTATTTTGGTTTGGCTAATTTTTCCTTGGTGCCTGACAAGTTTATTTGGGGCGTATTTGTCGGCGCGTCGCTGATTATTTTGGGTGGATTTTTGGATGATAAATATAATTTGAAACCTAGCCGACAAATTATCTGGCCAATCTTGGCGGTTCTGGCGGTTTTAATTTCTGGTATTAGAATCGGCTATGTCACCAATCCAATTGGCGATTCAAGTAATGCAATTATTTATTTGACTTCAACTGTCGGCATAATAATTTCTTTTGTCTGGCTGATGGTGATGATGTACACCACTAAATTTTTGGACGGCTTAGATGGCTTGGCTTCTGGCATTGGCGCGATTGCCGGTATTGTTATATTTCTTTTGAGTCTAAGCTGGGATGTGGAAATGTCAGCGACTGGTGTGTGGGCGCTGGTATTTGCCGGCGCAACTCTGGGATTTTTAATTTTAAATTGGTATCCGGCCAAGATTTTTTTGGGTGAGGGTGGCAGTTTATTAATTGGCTACATTTTGGGGGTACTGTCAATAATTTCCGGTTCCAAAATTGCCGCTACACTACTGGTGGTTGGTATTCCAGCATTAGATGTGTTTTGGGTGATTATTCAACGGCTGATTAAAGGGCAGTCGCCGTTTGCCCATGCTGACAATAAACATCTTCATTATCAATTATTAACTTTAGGATTTTCTCATCAGGGGGCAGTGCTGTTTTTATGTTTTATATCATTGATCTTTGGCGCGATTGCTATTATTGCTAATGGGATCGGTAAATTGATTGGTCTGCTGGCAATGACAATAATAATGATAGTTTTGATATTTATCATAACATTTAGTTCCAAAAAAGTGGTAAAAAATAAAACTTGACAAATATCACTCGGCAGTATAATATGTATTAGTTAATAACTTATAAAAAATATATTAAATTTATGAAAATCGCAGTCATTAAAACTGGTGGTAAACAACAAGTTGTTAAAGAAAAGGACAAACTAAAAATTGAAAGAGTAATATCTAAAGCAGGTTTGCCTGTCGTGGCAGGGGATAAATTAGAATTTGATACATTGTTGGTTGCCGATGGAGATAAGCTGGATATTGGCGCGCCACTAGTCAACTCAAAAGTAGAAGCCACAGTCATCCGAGAGGGTCGGACTAAAAAAGTAACTGGTGTGAAATACAAACCCAAGACGCGGCGAGCCACTAGCTATGGTCATAAGCAATATTTTACTGAAGTTGAAATAACTAAAATTTAAGCTACATAAATTCGTTCAAATTTGAACGAATTTTTTATTAATTGGAATTAGCACCTTGAAAAAAAAGGAGGAAATCGGATGTGCGGAGTGTTTGGCGTTTTTAATAGTCGCAAGGCGACTGAAATCACTTACATGGGGCTTCATGCCATTCAATCGCGAGCGACTGAATATGCGGGCATTGTCAGTAGTGACGGTCATAATCTGTTTCGGCTTGTCGGTCCGGGTATTGTTCAAGATGTTTTTTCTCAAGCAGATCTAGACCAATTGCGTGGGTTGTCTGCGGTCGGCCATATTCGTTATTCAACAGTGGAAGATAATCCAAAATGCGATAATGCTCAGCCACTCGTCGGGCCGTTTGGCGATAATGAAATTGCCATTGCTCATAATGGCAATATCATCAATTGTTCCCACCTGCGAGGGATGCTCAAACATCCAGATCGACTTAAGACGAATATTGATACAGAAATTGTCCTGCGTCTTATCTGCGAGTCAAAAGAAGAGGATACAGTCAAAAGGATTTATGGCGTCTTGCGTCATATCCGCGGGACATATTCTCTGATCATTATGTATAATGACGTGATGATTGCGGTTCGCGATCCGTGGGGCAACCGGCCGTTGTCACTCGGCAGAAAGGACCAGAGTTGGTATTTGTCGTCGGAAAATATCGCTTTTGAAAATTTATTTATTGAAACAGTCCGTGAAATTGATCCGGGGGAAATTGTGGTCATTACCAAAGCCGGGCTCCAGTCACATTACTTTGATGAGAATAGCTTATCTAATGAGTCTATTAATCATCAGCGGGCATTCTGCAAGTTTGAATTACTCTATTATAGTAACCCGGGTAGTGTGGTATTTGGCCAAAGCGTGGCGAAATTTCAGCTTGATGCCGGCACCATATTGTGGCAGGAGCATCCAGTACCAGAAGCTGATATTGTGGTGGGAGTGCCAGATTCAGCGATGTTTCATGCTCAAGGCTATGCCCAAGCCGGACAAAAAGTGAGTCACAATCTAAGCTTGGCCAGGGGCCTGTTGCGGAGCCACTTTATCGGCCGGACATTTATCCAGCCCAATCAATGGTTGAGAGATTTGATGGTCAGTAAGAAGTTTGCGCCGATTAGATATTTGGTTGAGGACAAGATTGTGGTTTTGATTGATGATTCAATTGTTCGGTTGACGACAATGCCCGGAGTAGTGAAATTGCTTCGTTGGGTTGGAGCGCGTCAAGTCCACGGACGAATAGTGACACCAATGATTATGTATCCTTGTTTATATGGCATTGATACGCCCAGTCATAGTGAGTTGTCAGCTGCTAGATTATCTAAAGACAAAATGATGACCGACGCTGGTCTAGATAGTTTGGAATTTTTGTCTTTGTCCGGACTGATGAGCTTGGTCCCCAATTCAAATGATTTTTGTTATGCCTGTATGACTAACAATTATTCGATTAGCTCACATTAAAACAAAGCTGCGATTACGCGTTTATTTTAATAAACGCGTTTTTTTATTATTGACAAAATTCCATTTTTTGATAGGATTTAAACAGAATAAGTTGGACTTTGACAATCAAAAAAATAGACAACAAAGGAGACAAAAGATGGGTATGACAAAAGTTCAACTACAACAAATATTTTTTGAATTGAAAGTTTATAAACAATTATTTGAGGCGGTCAGATCATGGAAAGAGAATTTTAACATCCATGAAGATGATCGGTGTCACAAAATGCATGATGTTCTTTGGCTTGCTTTTGACAACGCTGACAAAAAGCTTTTTCCAAATATATCAAAGCTTTTGTCAGATAATGAAACAAATTTATTACTTGGTCAAATTCTTGTGGCTCAAGGCAAAATTACTTCATTAGAGCTTGATGAAGCTATCCGAAGGCAACGGTTGACAAATGAAATGATTGGCGTTGTTTTGATAAAGATGCGTTTAGCTTCAGAAAATGACATCAAAATAGCTATGGAAATTCAAGAAGCGGAAAAACTCAATTTAATCCCTGACCAGCCGGCCAGTATGCTATTTGGCGAAATATTGGTTGTTAAAGATATTATAAGCGTTAAACAGCGTGACTGTGCACTTGAATATCAGAAAGAAATATTTTTTCCTCATCATCGTTTAGGAGAGATAATGTTGAAATGGGGATATATTTTAGAATTTCACATCACCGAAACCTTGGCTGTCCAGCTTGGTCTTGAGATTGTTTCCACTGACGTGTTAATGTCAGTCTCGGACAAAATTATTAAATTAATTAAGCCCCAGATTGCCATTTTATATCGAGTGATACCAATCAGGGAAAAGAAGTCAGGAGAATTAGTGGTGGCGATGATTGATCCGACCAATATTGAATATTGCGACAATTTAGCCAACTTGTTGGAGCGTAAGATTAAGCCGGTGTTGGCTTATCCAACAAACATTAGCACGGCTTTGTCTGTGTATTATAGCGCTGATTCTGTTTTTGTCGGTTTAATGTCTGA
>CAYLUK010000001.1:0-45294 GCA_964386875.1 uncultured Gammaproteobacteria bacterium | reverse complement strand
GCCTCGTTGTCGGAGAATGATTGCTCCGGGTTTGGCGTGTTGTCCGCCAGATAGCTTAATTCCAAGCCGTTGGGCGTTTGAGTCTCGCCCTAATCTGGTACTGCCGCCAGCTTTCTTATGCGCCATATAATTTGATCTTTATTTATGTAATAATCAACAAGAGGTATTATAGCCATAATTATAGTAAAAGTCAAGCCCAGTAGAAAGAAATTTTGACTAGCCACCAAAGGTGGCAAATTTAAACGAGTATAATGTATCGTAAAATGGACATTTTGGGCAAAAATAGCTTTATGTTAAATTATAAGGTTAAAATTCTTCTACCGGGTAAATATTTGTTTTTATGATCTAATTTTGATATAATTAATGTATTACAAATAATTTTGTTCTATGAAAAAGTATCTTTTTTCTATTGTGATATTGCTCATGGCGGTATTTTTGGCTGGGTGTTTGGGGACAAAGAATGCTAATGATAATTTGGCTAGTGAGCCAGTAGCTAATAATAATCAACCCAGTAATAACAATGTAAATACAGATTTTCAGAAGTTTTATCCTGATTCAAGTAATATTAACAAACCAGCCGACAATATTCCATTTGATCAAAGTAGAAATTTTACCGTCACCCAAGAGCTAGAAATAAAGTTTTACTTGGTTGATAAATATAATCCGGGCATATGTTATGGCACGCCGTCTCCAGTGACTGACGAGTCAGTCAGTGGTATGATTGTTCGCAATCCAGAGTTATCCCAATTATTAAGAAGTAAATATAATTTAATAAGTGATTTGGCTGTTTACAATAAAATCAAACAACTCAACGGTGTATTATTGACAGAGATAAAGGGTGGCAATTACCAGTTTAATTTCATTGATGGTCAGTGTTGCGTTTTGAAAGCCTATGAAGGCGAGGTGAATATAGTCGGCAAGACGATTTCTGATGAGGTGATAAGGACTGATACTAAGCAGAATCCTTGTTAAAAACACAGAACGCATAACATAAAACACATAACGCCATTTATGAAAAAAATTATTTTTTTAATTTTTTGTTTTTTTATTTTCTTATTATTATCGGCGTGCGGGCGTCAGACCAATGTCGTTAGCGTCAATATTAATTCTGATGTGATAGCACAATCAGATGATGATGCACTTCAGACCAATGGCAACAATAATAATACAAATAGCAATTCAGACGGCCTAGTAAAAGTTGAAATTCCAACTCAGCTAGATTTAGGCGTGCCGTTTGTGTCACAAGCACCATTACAAAATTGGGACATGCCATATCAGGAAGCGTGTGAAGAGGCGTCAATGATTTCGGTTGCCAAATTTTATGATCACTCACCGACTGATAGCAACACAATCGACCAAAATATTTTGGCTTTAATGGACTGGGAAGAAAAAAATGGTTATAAGATAGACGCTAGCGCGTCAGAAGTGGTAGGGATATTGCAGAAATATTTCAAACTTAACGCCAGACTAGCGACGGAAGTGACAGCGGACCGGATAAAGTATGAATTGTCTCAAGGCAATCCGATCATTGTTCCGACGGCTGGCCGGATGCTGGGCAATCCGTATTTTAGCGGTGATGGTCCGATTTATCATATGCTGGTAATTCGTGGCTATGATAGCAAGAATTTTATCACCAATGATGTTGGCACCAATACTAAAGGTGAAAAGTTTAAATACAAATACCAAGTTATTATCAATGCTATTCATGATTGGGATCATGCTTTGGCCGAGGATGGGATGACTGAAGCAGAGATAATGATGGGAGAGAAAGTTATGATCGTCGTGGAAGGGAATAATTATTAAAAAATTCATCTAACTTATCTAATTTCTAATTCACCTAATAAAAATTATAAATTAAAAGTAGCTTGGTTTCTAAAATTTATATATTTATGAAGTAAATCATCCTCTTGACAGGTTTTTTTTTTATTGTTAGTATTACTAATACCTACTAAATTAGTCGGATATAATAGGTTTTCTACCAGCTTCCGCTAGAGGCGGATCCGTCTCTGGCGGAAGAAGTTAATAATTATATGATGTTTACTACCAAAACTGAATATGGCTTAAGGGCGATGGTCGCCTTGGCTCAAAACAGCAGTGACAAACCACTTCCGTTGTCGCAGATATCAAAGCAGGAACATATTTCACTATCATATTTGGAACGGCTATTTGCTAAGTTGATGGCTGATGATTTGGTGGTTAGTAATAAGGGTGCTGCCGGCGGTTATACTCTGTCGAGAAAGCCGAAGCAGATTAGTATTTTTGAAATTGTCGAGGCCTTAGACGGGCCGTTGTCAGTTTTTTATTGTGTTGGCACTGACAAGAAAAAGTTTGACTGTTTGTGCTCGCCGGATAAATGTCTGACGCAA
Organism: uncultured Gammaproteobacteria bacterium; assembly: GCA_964386875.1. Classification (GTDB taxonomy): domain Bacteria; phylum Patescibacteriota; class Patescibacteriia; order 2-01-FULL-39-33; family 2-01-FULL-39-33; genus CAYLUK01. The sequence goes on along the minus strand of CAYLUK010000001.1, from coordinate 42,928 downwards.
AAAGTCTGGCACGAGCTTCAACGAAGCATTCTCAAGACCTTAAGAGGATTTACGCTAGCAGATTTAGTAAAAAATAAAAAATTATAACACTTAAATATAATGTACAGCGATAAAGTATTAGATCATTTTAGACATCCACGTAATCAGGGCGTCATCAAGGACGCCGACGGCGTTGGCCAAGTCGGCAATCCTGTCTGTGGTGATATAATGAAGATTTATATTCGTGTCAAAGATGTCAAAGGACAAGGAGTGATTAAGGATATCAAATTTGAAACCCTTGGTTGCGGGGCGGCCATTGCCACCTCGTCAATGTTGACAGAAATGGTAAAAGGCAAGACAATTAAAGAAGCGGTAAAAATTGGCAAATTAGATATTGCCAATGAGCTTGGCGGTTTGCCAAAGCCAAAGCTTCACTGCTCACTTTTGGCTCATGACGGCCTGCAAAAAGCGATTGATGATTATTATAATCAAAAACAAAAATTTAAATTATAAGTCAAATAACTATGTCAAAACAAACTATGGCCAAGATTAAAAAAAGTTTAGATCAAATACGGCCACATCTCCAGCGAGATGATGGCGATGTTGAGTTTATTGATTTTGATGATAAAAAAGGGATTTTGAAAGTCAGTTTAAAAGGAGCTTGTATTGGCTGTCCGATGTCGCAAATTACTTTACAAGACGGTATCGGTCGGGCGATTAAAGAAAAAATCTCGGAGGTTAAGGAAGTGGTGTTAGCGCAAAACTCATAACGTGTAACGCATAATGTTTTTATGAAGAAATTAATTTATTTAGATAATTCAGCTACTACGCCGGTAGATCCGCGCGTGCTCAAAGCAATGTTGCCTTATTTTACCAATAAGTTTGGCAATGCTTCATCTTTGTACCAAGCAGGACTTGATAATCGGGTGGTGATTGACCGGAGCCAAGCCAAAATTGCTCAGTTTTTGGGCTGTGCCAAAGAGGAAGTATATTTCACCTCAGGAGCGACTGAAAGCGATAATATGGCCATTTTGGGGGTCTCTGGGGCATTAAATGGAGCGCAACCGGTTCATATTGTTGTATCACAGATTGAGCATGATGCGATTTTGGAGCCAAGTCATCAATTAGAGAGTTCCGGGGTAAAGGTGACATATCTGCCAGTTAATAAAAAAGGATTGGTGGAATTAAGTCAGCTCAAAAAGGCGATTAGACCGAACACGGTTTTAGTTTCTATTATGTATGTCAACAACGAGGTGGGTACGATTCAACCTATTGCGCAAATTGGTAAATTTATCGCTGATTTAAATAAAAGCAGGGGATTTGGACAATCACCCATTAGTTCCTCCCTTAGTAAGGGTGGGAGAATATACTTCCACACTGATGCGACACAAGCGCCAAGCTATTGCAATTGTGATATTAACAAGCTAGGCGTAGACTTAATGTCTTTGTCCGCGCATAAAATATATGGTCCCAAAGGCATTGGAGTGATTTATATTAAAAAGGGTACGCCAATCGTGCCAATGATATATGGCGGTCATCAGCAAGATAATGTTAGACCAGGTACCTATAATGTGTCGGGGATTGTAGGACTGGCAAAGGCAATTGAATTAATTGCTGATAAAAAATTACCTGTCCGCAATGCAAGCGATAGCGTTGCAGGCGGGAAAAATCAAGAAATTAAGAAAACTCAATTATTAAGGGATTACTTAATTAGACAAATAAAAAATAAAATACCAGACGCCATAGTTAATGGTGATATGAAATTCCGGGTGCCGAGCAATGCTAATTTTATTTTCAAGGGCGTTGAAGGTGAAAGTGTGGTTTTAATGTTATCAGACAAGGGGATTGCGGTGTCTACTGGATCGGCTTGTTCATCTGGCTCGCTTGAGCCGTCTCATGTTCTGACCGCGATGAGTATCGCTCCAGAGTTGGCTCATGGCAGTCTGCGTGTCACTTTGGGTCGGTTTACAACCAAACAAGATGTCAAGGCGTTGATCAAGGAACTTCCGCCGATTATTAAGAAGTTGAGAAAGATGTCACCCCTGGATTAAAATACATAACGCAAAACGTATAACACGGAACAAAAAACAAGATACAAAAAAATTTAAATATCAAAATACAATATAAAAAAGCGGATTTTGTCCGCTTTTTAGTATTACTAGGAGATTAATGTTTTTATTGTTCAACAACTGGAGTAACCGACAGATCTAGGAATGGATTTTTTAGATTGTTAAAATCAATGTCGGTTGGTTGCTTTTTTTGTTCAATATTTTCTATAATTTCCTCGAAATTTTCTTTTAGCAATTGTTCATCGGAAACATGTTTGCGTAGATCTGTTAAGGCCTCGGCTTGGGCGATAGTTTGATAAACATTATTATATAAGAACAACATAAAAAATCCCAAAACAATAATTATAATAATAATTGTTATTGGATAAAAATATCGCACTAGCGCAAAATAATTAATATGCACTTTTTTTAGTTTGATTTTATTCAAATTAAATTTGAGCTTTATTGTGTTCATTAATCTGTTAGTGATTCGTTTTTAAGTATGTTTGTCCGATGAGTTGCAAAGTCATTGGTTGGCCAGTGGAATTTGATCGGTTTGAAGCAATGGCCAGATCAACATTATAGTAGTAGGGCAGTGTTTCTACATCTTGAAGGAATTTTAAAATTTGGTTGTAACTGCCGGAAATATTTAGTTGGACCGGAATAGTTTTGATTTTTGTGCTGTCTTCTTTAGTGATTGTAAAGTCAGGATTAATATTTAACATTATTTGATTCTTACTGGCCAAGTTTTCCAGCGTGGTGATAAATTCCAGCTCGTGATTTTCAGCAATAAATATATGATCTAGCTGGCCGATTTCATTTTCAATACTAGCCAAATCTCTTTGAATATTTTTTAAGTTGAGTCCCAGATTTAATTTTCTTTCCAGCTTGTCTTTTTCATTGGAAATATCTACTTTAATCTGATTTATCTGACGTAAAGCAGGATATATTATCAAACCAACCAGACCTAGCATAACTACTAAGGTGACACCAATTGAGATTAAAAATTTTTTCTGGTAAAAGCTCATTATTTTATATAATCCAAATTAATTTTTGCTTGAATACTAAAATTATTCTTTTCTTTGGCTAGAAGGTTGTTAATTGGTACATTTACTTCTGTTAGTAGGTCGCTATTTTCTAATGCTCCTTGCAGTCTAATCAAATCTTGACGGGTGGCAGAAGTTCCTTGGAGTTCTAGCGTGCCAGCTTGATGATACACTTTGACAAAGCTGTAGCTGATATTGTCCGGAGTAATGTTTGACAGTTCAGTCATAAACATTGACCATTTTTTAAACTTGGCTTGAATGTCTAAAGCACTGTTAATTTTTTGGTTGATGTCTTTGATTTTTTGTGAGGTTTGTTGGCCGATATTGATACTGACGGCATTTTGCTCTATTAAATCTGCCAGTTGAATTTCCAAGTAATAGCGGGAAGTCAGAAGCATAATCGCCATAATAATTGTAAATAGCAAAATCAGCATCACTAGTTCTTTGATGGCAATATAAATTCTTTTTGTCTTTAGCTCACTCTTTTGGGTTGGTGACAATAGATTAATATTGATCATAGGAAAGTTTCAGGATTAAGGCCACGAAGACCCAGTCCAAGGGTAGTAATGAATGATTGGGTTCGGTGGCAATTAAAGTAGTCGGGATTTGGATTTTTGATCCTTTCCCATGGATTGCTGATGGCGGTGGTAATGCCAAGTCTTTCTTCTAAAATTTGAGTGATATTGATAAAGTTTGCGCCACCACCACATAGAATGATTTTTTCAACTTTTTTCTCACTGCCATAGTTGTTGTAGTAGAATTCCATTGTTTGTTTGATATGATTTTCTAATTTATTAATGGTATCGGTAAATATTTCAAGCAGTGCGCCATGACATTTTTCACGATCAAGACCACAGACGATTTTGGCTTGTTCAGCTTTTTGCCAATCAAGATCTAAAGTATCAACTATCAGCTGAGTAATTTGTTTGCCTGATAGTGGCAGACTGATGGTAAATTTTATGGTATCTTCGTCGTATAGGAATAGCCCGGTCCGATTGGCGCCGATGTCAATAATAATTTGGGCATTTTGATTATTTTTGGCATCAATTAAAGCTCGGGCAATGGCAGTAGCTTCAATTTCAACCACAGTCGGCATCAGGTTGGCCCGGTTGAGAATATTAACATAAGAGTCCACGATTTCTTTGGGCGAAGAACCGATTAGTACGGTCTGACTGGTGTCACTGGTTTTTATTATTTGCCAATCAATGTAGACATTATCAAAATTTATCGGTACATGTTGAGGTAAATTTTTTTTTAACTCTTGATCCATATTCTTATTTTCTGTGATCGGCATAGCTATAGTTTTGAGAAATGTTTTCTCTTCCGGCAGTACGACTATCACTTCATCGCTAAGCTTGCCTTTGCCATGGACGGTTTTGGTCAGTTTTTTAAGCGAGCTTAATAACGCTTCTGGTTTTTTGATATCACCACTGACAAGACAATCAGGTATTAAATCTACCTCATTATATAATTGAACATTTATGTTTCTGCCTTTTTGTGCCAATTGAATCAGACGAAGCTTATGGTCTGAAATATCAAGTCCGAAGGCAATTTCTTTGGTGGTAAAAAATGACATAACCTAGATTAAGAAATTAAAAAATTAATAAAATAAAAAATTAAATTTATCTAGCTTATTACTTATTATAACAGATTTGTGATAAAAAAATAATTAGAAATTAGGTGAATTAGAAATTTTCTCTAATATTCCTCTTCCCAATGCTCCACTGTGACGACCGGTGAATACGCCGGATCACCCATGGTATAAGCAATTGCATAATTATCAAAAAAAATATCTATGTTTTGCCAGATGCTGGTTAGGGTGAGTTTTCGAGACACTAAAGCGCCCCAAACATCAAAATCACCGGGGACACCTAAGACGTTTATTTTGTCGGTGGCATAGGTCAAGCCATCAGCTTGGTATGAGTCTAGGCATAACTCAAAATCTATTCGACCCTTTGACAGTAGTCCAGCCGGTGAAGTAGAAGATGTTTGATCTATGGTCACTTCTGACTGGCCACATCTGGCGCCCCAACAGCAAAAAATGGTATTTTTGCCCACCTCAATATCGCCGTCAGCTACCAACACGCCATTGATAGTCAAGTTTTGGTCGCCTTTTATTTCAATATCGCCCATCACATAAGTGACGCCGTTTAAGGTCAGGTTTTGATTGGCCCACATCAAATCTTCAAAATCATCATCATCATACACCTGTCCGGCCAAAGTTGCTTGATTAAGGTATGAGTCAGGATCGCTCGGGTCATCAAAAGAAACCGCTGGAATAGGCAGATAGTCGGGCGCTGGCGGATAATTTGATGACCTTTTGGCTGTTGCCACGACAGATGAGTTCCAATTAATATTAATATTACCGGTGGCCCTGACTTCATTGTCAGCGTTTATTATGCTCCAAAAATCAACAATAATGTTGCTATTGGCATGCATACTGCCATTGTGAATGTTGAGTACCGTACCAGTCAGGTTGACAACGCCATCAGCGACTTCGCCGTTATCAATTAAGCCGGTCTCGCCAATTGCTTTATAGACTGATGTTTGGACGACTCGTTGAGCAGTGCTGTCGCCAATTTGAATGTAGCCGGTGACTGTAATCATACCACGAGCCAGACTGCTATTGTCTATTTGAATTTGATAGGAACCATTTGAATATAACGCGGGATCGCGAGTGAAGGTGATAGACCAGTTTGGGTCGGTTTCAAAATTACTTTTCCAAGTGGCATCATTTTTAATGCGCCAAATGGCTTCAGCAATACCGCTTTCCGTCAGATAATATGTTTTGGTTGCGATGGAGTGACTGTTTGATATTTTATATTCAGTAATAGTAAAACTCACTACATATATAGACAATAGTAAAAGGATTGACATCACGAGGACAGAAGTCATCAGTACAAATCCTTGTTTACCCAGTAACCAAAAATGTTTTGGCGGAGTTGTGGATATAGATATAGCAGTTGAAGTAGATGGTTGAAAGGCACCAACTAAATGTCGCTTGATTAGGGGTTTATTTTTGAATTTTAAATTCATTGACTCATAATTAGGTGATTATAAGTTCCGACCATATACAGCAGTGTTAATGGTGGCAGTTTTGTTGTTTTTGAGTAAATATAAATTGATGTTTATTAGGTCGTCTCCCCAAAATTCAAGGTCATACACATATTCGCCGATTATTTTGTCTTCTAAAATCTCCATACTGGGCGGGTTGCCTACGGGGTCAGTGGTATACCAGTAGGTATACTCTCCGGGGTTGTCATCAAAGTAATAGACAATTATTTGTCGTCTAATATCAGAATTGTCAAGATAATATCTGATGTATTTAATGATCGTTGTATCATGTCCATCTTGAAACATTATTTCATCAGGCATGGCGTCAGGATCAACATTGGTCTCGGGGATAGTTGTCACAATATCTTGAGTTTGCCTAAGTTCACGAATTAGCCGATCTAAGATTACCCGTCCGTTTTGAGATATTTCGGCTCTAATGTCGGTCTGAACGTAAGCGTTTTGACTAATGCTATAGACATTGGTAATAATTAAAAATAAAATTATGGAAATTGTGAGCGCAATTAAAATTTCAATAATTGTAAATCCATTTGTTATATTTGATATTTTTTTCTGGTATTTCATTATCATGTTTTACTTTTCACTAATTAAAATTATAATGGAAATACTTTTTTCCATCGAAAATATGACACTATTCCAATATGTTGTCACGGTCACTTTTTTTATTCCAGTTTCAGACATTGATGGATTGAGATCGCCGTCGACATATTCAACAGAAGTTTCTCTCTGATATTGATAAAATTGGTTGTCTGGATTGCTTGATAGTCTGTGTCTAGCCTCGGCCACGCCAATTGGAATGTTGTCATAGTCAAGATAAAACATCTCTTCAATTTTGGCTTGAGCTAAGTTGGTGGCGATGGTGGCTTGTTCTGATGTTCGGCTTAATTTAAAAGCAACTGGAAATGTTTGGACAATTGCCATTAGTCCGACGACCACGACAGTTATTGTCACTAGCACCTCAATAATTGTGATGCCCTGGTTGTTAGTTTTGGATTTTGACATAGCCGGATGGTTTGATTTCGATGGTGGTGGTGACATTATCAATATTAGTGAGTGTAATAATACCGGATTCACTGGCGCCACCAGTGGCGTTGAAGCTGACAGAATTACCAGTTAAGTCGTTGATAGTGGAAATTACAATTTGTGGATTAATACTAACTGTCTTTACAGTTATGGCGCTATCTTCATTGATGATGGTGTAGCTATTAGCGAGAATATCAAAATTAACCGAATGAATATCTTGTTCGGTGACAGCCAGCTGTTGAGCATAACGCAGATCAGAGGTGATGTCACGAGCAACGGCGTTCAAATCTAGATTGGGGCGAAGCTGGCGATACATTGGAATACTAATGGCTGATACTATTCCAATAATTGCGATGATAGTCAAAAGCTCGACCAAGGTAAAGCCCTTGGTTATTTTATTTATTTGAAGTTTGGTGTTGGTCATTATTAGAGAGATATTTTTTTAATTATCTCTAATTTAGATGCTTTGAGTAAGAGAGTACATTGGCATTAGTACTGCCAAAGCGATTCCAGCCACGGCGACGCCAATAAGAAGCATCAGCAGTGGTTCAATAATTATTGGCAGAGTGTCCATGGTTTGCGACACCTCTTCTTCATAAAAATTTGCCAGTTGTGACAAAACATCGTCTAAGGCCCCAGTTTCTTCGCCGACTGCCACCATTTGGGTGATAATAGGAGGAAAAAGTTTTGGATATTTTTTGAAAATAAGTTCTAATTTTTCACCCTTTTTCACTTGGACAGCTGATTCAACCAAGGCTTGTTTATAATAATAGTTTTTGACTATTTTGGAGGTGATGATGATGCTATCTGCAATTGCAATATCAGTTTTGATTAGTGAGCTTAAACTTCGGCCGATCCTGGCAAGATTAATCTGCTTGACAATTGAAGAGAGAATAGGCAGATTTAATGAAAGATAACTTAACATCTTTTTTCCGGATTTAGTCCTAATTATTCTAACAAATATTGCCAATAGAATTAGGGCGATGGTACCAGCCAGCAAGCCGTTTTGTTGAGCGATATCGCTGATGCCGATTAAAATTCTGGTGGCAATTGGTAGATCGGTGCCGATTTCATCGAAGACTTGAGTAATATTTGGCAACACAAAAAATATCACAAAAGTGCCGATACCGATCATGGCGAGTATAATAATTGTCGGATAAGTCAGAGCGTTTCTAATCTTGGTTTTGATTTCATGTTCTCTTTTAGTGTCTTTGTATAGACGCTTTAATATTTCTTCTAGTCGGCCAGACGCTTCTCCGGCTTCAATCATATTAATAAACATATCGCCAAAATCTTTCTGATATGGCTTTAAGCTTTCACTAAATGTCTTTCCTTGTTCAACTTGAAGGTGAGCTTCTTTGATGATTTTTTTGAGTTTTTTGTTGGTAGTTTGATTCTCAATGGTTTGGAGCGCTTCAGCCAGAGGAATGCCGGTTTTGATCATGAGTGACAAATTTTGCAACAAAAATATTTTTGCCTTAGCCGGAATTTTTTGCATGTCGGTATAGAGTTGATTGAGACTTTTCATAATTATTCTTATTATTCTTGGGTGACCCGCAATACTTCCTCAATCGTGGTCACGCCTTCCTTGGCTTTAATAAATCCGTCCTGAAGTAGGGTAATCATCCCGCCTGCCAAGGCGGCTGTTTTAAGCTCTTCACGAGATGCTTTTTTCATGATTAATTCAGAGATTTTATCATCGGCTTCTAGAGTTTCATAAATACCAATTCGACCCTTATAACCAGAGTCATTGCATTTTTGGCAACCTTTGCCCCGATAAAATAAAATTGATCGGATATTTTGTTTGCCGGATAAGTAACCTTGGTCGGAAAGATTTTTTTCCAGCTTAACTAAGTCAAATTGCGATTCTAATTCTTTGATCGTGCTTTTGTCCAAATTATAGCTTTCAATGCAGTCCTGGCAGATTTTTCGTACCAGTCGTTGGGCAATAATGAGATTAATGGTGGAAGCGATTAAAAATGTTGGTACTTTCATATCAGTCAAGCGGGGGATAGCGGTGACAGCGTCGTTGGTGTGAAGAGTTGACAATACTAAGTGGCCGGTCATGGCGGCATTGATGGCGATTTCCGCGGTTTCTTGGTCGCGGATTTCGCCAACCATAATAATATTCGGGTCTTGCCTCATCAGCGACCTTAATCCGGAAGCAAAAGTAAAGCCGATTTTAGGCTGAACTTGGCTTTGGGTAATGCCGGCCATACGGTATTCAATCGGGTCTTCAATCGTGGAGATGTTGACTTCCGGCTTGTTTAAAACGCCCAGGATGGTATATAAGGTGGTGGTTTTGCCGGATCCGGTCGGCCCGGTAACCAAAATAATACCATGCGGTTTGGCGATATTGTTTTTGACAATTTCAAATGATTTTTCATGAAAGCCAAGCTGGCTTAAAGTGAGTTGTTGGTTTTGGTCCGGCAGTAGTCGCAGAACTATTTTTTCACCGTCAAAAGTGGGAATAATAGAAACCCTGAATGAAACTTGATATTCGGCGGTTTTTATTTTAAATCGTCCGTCTTGAGGCAGACGGTGCTCGTCCAACTTCAAATTTGATAGAATTTTAATTCTGGCAGTGACGCCGGCATGAGTGTTTTTGGGCAGAGTCATAACATTCTTCAATATGCCGTCAATTCGGTATCTGACGCCGACTTCTTTTTCTGATGGTTCAATATGGATGTCTGACGCTTTTTCTAAAACGGCGTATTCTAGCAGTGTGTCCACAATTCTGACAATTGGCAGATCTTGGGCCAAATTCTTAAGTTCTTCCGGCTTAGTAGAGTCTTTTTTTTCGCTTTCTTTTTCAATGTCCTTGAATTCAGCGCTAAGTCCTCGGTGGTAATTTTTTAAAACGTTTTGGATGTTTTCCGGACTAGTGATATGGAGTTTTATTTCTAGCTGGGTTTTTTTGCCCAAAAAGTCAAACAGTTCAATATTTGATATGTTTAAGGTGGCGATATGAAGCTCTTTGTCGGTTTTGTTAAACGCGACGGTTTGATGGGCGCGAGCCGTGATTTCTGGGATTAATTGTAGGATGTCTTTTCTAATGTTTTGATTTTTAAGATCAATAAAAGGCAATTTGTAGAATTTGGCTGCTTTTTCATAAAGTAAAGCCGGCGAGATTACTTTTTGTTCTAGGGTGTATTCTTCTAGAGTCTCGCCTCGCTTTCTGGCATTGGTTGCAAAATCCTTGATCTGCTTGTCAGTTAGGATTTCGTTTTTACTTAAAATTTGTTCTAAGTCTTTTTGGTTTAGCATGGGGAGAAGTTATATTATTGTATATATTATAACACAAAACAGGATTAAATAAAAAAATAAAATATTCTAAATATCATCCCCATCTTTTTATGAGGGTGGAGCCAAAATCGCAACTGTTGAAAAAAATAGACAAAACCTAACTGCTCATCTTCATTAGATTTTTTAGCTCAACCGCTTTTTTTTTGATTTTAATCGGCGGTTTTAAACAGTAAAAATCTTTTTGCCATAAACGATGGCAAAATCGTTCGTCTTCGCCTTAGTTTTGTGGTTAAATCTTTCAAGACCGCATTATTTTGAAGACTTTTTTAGAAAATAAAAGCCCCAAACACGTTTTGGTTCGGGGCTTTTAATTATTTTGTTTATTGATGCTAATTTTATTTCAAAATAATCTTGGGCAGATATTTTCTGTTTCTGTTTTCTGCAACAATGTTTTGGTATAGTTCGCTGGTTTGGCTGGCAATATCAGTCCAATTATATTTTTGGTTAATTTTATTTTTTGCTACTCGTGCTTGCTTCTTAATTAGGGCTTTATTTTTAATTACCCAAGTAATTTTATTACTTAAGTCATTAATGTTACGATTTTCAAATACAATGCCAAAGCCATTAGCCGCTTCAATATTCTCTTCAATGTTGCTGATTATCACTGGCAGGCCATAAGCAATCGCTTCAAGTAAGGCGATTGACAGTCCTTCCGCTTCTGATGGCTGGACAAAGGCATAGGCGCCACGAAATAGGGTTTCTAGATCATTGCCACTTTTCTGGCCGGTAAAAATAATATTTTCATTGCCTTGAGCCAGTTCTTTCAAGTAGTCAATATAATTATTGGTATTTGAACCAGTACCAACGATTACCAGTTTCTGGTTGGTCTTGGTTTTTTGATACGCTTCAATTAAAGTGTGAATTCCTTTATGTTTGACCAGTCGAGAAACTATCAGTAAATACCGGTCTTGCTTTAGACCATAGTTAGCAATAATATCACTTTTTTGTTTGCTGTGATTGATTTGAACACCATTGGGGATGTAGGTGGTTTGTCGATCAAATCTATATTCACAATACTTTTTCAAAGTTTCAGATACGACGATTGTCTCATGGGGAAAACGGCAAGTGGCCCATTCGCCAAGTCCGAGCATAGTTCTGGCGATTAGTCCCCACTTTTGATGTTTTCGATCAACACAATGAAAAGTGGCGATTACTTTGGCACAAGGATTGAATAGTCTGGGAATCCATGACATTAATGATGGGCCGACGCCATGATAATGGATAATGTCGTAGTTTTGGAAAATAGCATGAATACTGGCCAAAAAGGTGTGACTGATGGCATCAAAATTTTTAGTTTTTAAAGATGGCAAATTAACAATTTTAATTTGGCCGTATTTTGTTCGGTGGCTACCAGTATAATAAGGCCTAGAATATACAGTCACGTCAAAATCAGCTTTAGCCAGTCTGGTACTAAGCTCTTGAACGTGTTTTTCGATCCCGCCCTGCTTGGTTGGGATGCCTTTTTGTCCGATAAACGCTATTTTCATACTTTTAAATTGATGTATCATCTTACCATATCTGAAAAAAATTGTCAAGCCAGAAAAAAGTAAAGAAAAAGTAATGGGTAATGAGTAATATTTTGAGGATATTTTTATATGTTTAGTCAAATTTAGGTAAATATATTAATAGATTTAAGGGTTCACCCGATGGAATAATTTTTATTCCATCGGGTAAAAAAAGAGGCGGCAGATGTGTTATCTGTCGCCCATTGAAACTCGAGTTAAGGAACAATATTTGTGTTGACTGTGCCTGACCCTTCTACCTCAATGGTGAGGGCAAAGGTGGTACGCAACACTAGCAAGAAATTGGTGCCAACCCGATTTTGGCTCACCCCGTCAAAAGTGAGGTTGATCAGGTCGGTGTTCATGGAGTCAAACCTAGTGTTGCCAGTGGCCGTATTAGTGATACGGACAACTCCATACACTAAATATGAATCTTCTTCACCGAAAGGAAAATCTCGGTCGCCAGTATAGTTTGTATCAAGGCAGTTGGTGCCGTTGAAATTCACCGTTGCCGAGAAAGCGTTAGCTGGCAATCCTCCAGGCAGAGGTTCATGCTCAATGGCCAGATTGTTTGGAACATCGCTTGGCCACATAAAACACATAGCCAGACGATCCACTACTTCATTGGCAGCCAGTCCGCCATTGAGGAGAGTGTTGATTGGCACGCCGTTGGCGTTGAAACTGGCATCCAAGGCGCCACCATTGTTTAGCAGGCGAAACTCCGGAGTATTGACCGGAATTTCCACAAATACAGCCGTGGCCGTTTTGCTTGTGTCCATGGCGACGGTCGTCGGATTTGTTGACCCAGTCAAATCTCCTTCCCAGTGGTCAAACGCCCAGCCTATACCAGCCGTGGCTGTGACCGTCACGACAGTGCCTTGATAGTAATCGGGGCCGGCTGGATTGGGATTGACAGATCCACTGCCCATAGTGTTGAGCGTCAAGCTGACAATCGGAATTTCCACAAATACGGCCGTGACAGTCTTGTCCGTGTCCATAGTGATGGTCGTCGGGTTGATTGAGCCGGTCAGATCGCCTTCCCAGTGGTCAAAGCGCCAGCCAGGATCGGCCGTGGCTGTGAGCGTCACCAAGGTGTTGGTGACATAGTCAGGACCGGTCGGATTAGGAGTTACCGAGCCATATCCATTAAGATTGATTGTTAAGGTGGTAGCCGGTTCTTCAATAAACACGGCCCGGACCGTTTGATCAGCGTTCATGGTAATGGTCGTCGGGTTGATTGAGCCAGTCAGAGCGCCTTCCCAGTGGCTAAACACCCAGCCGGCATCAGGCACGGCCTCCACTTTGACGACCACGCCTTCTCCATAGTAGCGTTCGGTTGCAATGACCGTTCCTTGGGCACTGGCAATTGCCGACACCAGCGCCATCAAAATCACCATCATCAAGCTCTTGTTCATTCTGCTTCTCCTTTTTGTTGGTTTTTTGCTGTTGTTGTAGTTTAGCTCGGAGCCAAACATACTGTCTAACTCCGAGTATTTTTGCTTGGCGAAATTACGGCAGTTCTCTAGTTTGCACTGAGCCATTGCCGATAATTTCAATGGTGAGATGATAAGCGTTAAACCCCAAATTAATTTTCTGGGGCTCACCGGGACTCCTTGGCAGTACTTCCTTGTTAGAGGAAAATGCCCACCAGTCCAAGTTGCCCCAGTAGATGCCGTCGGGGTGATTAAGAGTCACCGGACCGATTGCAATAATATTGAGAATCACGATCGGCGGTTGAAAACTTGCCACTTGGACATCCACGGGCCAGCCATCAGGCCAGAGTGAAGCAGTGGAATAGACATCCCAAGCCTGCTTCTCCGGCAGCCACGACGCTACTCCAACCTCGGTAATGTCTGCGACATCATCAAGGCCGATGAAAGCGTTTTGGACTGTCTCGCCGCCCAAGTCAAGCGTCAGCCACAACTCGCCGGAGGCGTCGTTGTAGTTTGCGTAGGCGCTGGCGGGCTCAAAGACAACTCCCAAATCAATCTTCTGCGGTTCGCCCGGATTCCTTGGCAGTACTTCCTTGTTAGAGGAAAATGCCCACCAGTCCAAGTTGCCCCAGTAGATGCCGTCGGGGTGATTAAGAGTCACCGGACCGATTGCAATAATATTGAGAATCACGATCGGCGGTTGAAAACTTGCCACTTGGACATCCACGGGCCAGCCATCAGGCCAGAGTGAAGCAGTGGAATAGACATCCCAAGCCTGCTTCTCCGGCAGCCACGACGCTACTCCAACCTCGGTAATGTCTGCGACATCATCAAGGCCGATGAAAGCGTTACTCATAGTCTCGCCGCCCAAGTCAAGCGTCAGCCACAACTCGTCGGAGGCGTCGTTGTAGTTTGCGTAGGCGCTGGCGGGTGGGGGATAGGTGATGTGTAGTCTTAAAACCGCATTGATCACCATCTGGATATCAATGGCATCAACTGCGCCACTGCGGTTAACATCAGGCAGGCACGCGTCGTAGCCTAGCCCCAGAACGACATTGATTACTATCTGAATGTCTAGCGCATCGACAGATCCGCTTTGGTTGACATCCTCATTCGCATACAATTTTGCTGGGAATTGCTCATGTTTAACATCTTTGGCAGCAATAATACTGCTATTGCCTAAAGATGTAGAAATAACCATCAGTACCACTACATAAAAAATTGAAGAACTTCTTTTCCTCATTGCCATTGGTTGTCTCCTTGTTCCGAGTAATCGGATGGTGGTTTGGGTGTGGTTTTTAAGTTGCTATATCTAATTCTCCTGTTTTACAGGTTGATTTTTAACGTGCAGTAAACATCTTTAGCTTAATCAGCTAATAATGTTTAACAGCATATTTTAGCAAAGATTAATAGTTTTGTCAAGCCATTTGGGGTGGGTTTATAACCGCACGTGTAACGCATAATTTATAACGTTATTTTGAAGATATTTTTGTATATTATTAGCTAAATTTAAATAAAAAAGGACTACCAGCGATCTGATAGTCCGAATTGTCCATTTATGGACGAAATAAAAAAATAAAATTAGTGGGGATATTTTACATAAGTAAAAAAATCCTGAAGAAATTGACCAATGGGCAGAATGACACTGCCGACGGTCGCCAAAGTGCCGGCCGCAACCAGCTTGGTCGCGGTAATAGCGGTGGAAACTGCCGCGCCCGTGGCGAGGATAAATCGGCCGCCAATCAAGAAAATCGGCACCGAAGTTAATCCTATCAAGAGCAATATCGCTAAGCCTTCTTCTGGTGACATAGCTGTCTCCTTCTGGGTTGAGGTAAGGGAGGCGGAGCAGTCAGCGCAATTACTGACTGCCCCGATCCGACTTAGTTCATGTCGTAGCTGTGCCCGTCAATTAGACGGGTCAAGGCGACGCCATCCCACTTGCCAGGCACCATTGAGGTGTTGACATAGTAGCGAGTATTGGCATCGCCTGTCACCATCACATAGGGCACGCATTTGAAGTCATTTGGCCGGCTACTTAGGATAAAGCCGTCGGCACCAAACGCTTTGATTTGCGAGCCCGATGCTGTCATCGTCGCGGCATAGTCCTCTTGAATGAAGTACGGATAGTGGCCAACACTCATCCATTGGATACCAACTCTCGCTACATCCGCGAAAGTTGCTCCACTCGGCAAGTTTGATGCCGGCGAGATGATGCCCCCCAGGTCTTCTTGACCGGGAAGAATTGTCATCTGGACCGAATCACTGTCAGCCGTAGTGAACACAACCATCGCGTCTGTGTGTGGCTCCGGGATCTGTTCAAACGTCGCCGTGACACCCTTGTTGGTGTTCATTGTGACATTGGCCGGATTTTGCAATCCAGCTAGATCGCCAGTCCAGCCGGCAAAACGCCAACCAATCGCCGGATTCGCTGTGAGCGTTGCGATAGCTCCGCTGTTGTAAACGCCGGCGCCGGTGACACTGCCTTGTCCAACCACATTAGTCGTCAAGGTGTAGTTATCGGGTGGAGGTGGCGTATCTTGGGCAAATACGGCCGTGGCCAGAACATTACTGTTCATAGTGACGGTCGCCGGATTGTCCGTGCCCACAATATCGCCTTGCCAGCGCACGAAATGCCAATCAATCGCCGGATTCGCTGTGATGACAACATTGGTTCCGGCTGGATACACGCCACCACCTGTTGCCGTGCCCTGTCCAACCACGCCGGTCGTCAAGGTAAAGGTTTGGGGCGGAGGTGGCGCTTGAGGCAGATCAATCTGCCAGTAGCCGAGTCCATTGCCACTGGCATCAACTGCTTCGCCTAGGGCGACGCCGTTGTAGCTGGCCGACCATTCTCCAATCTTGGCCCAGCTGAAAATACCGACGCCCGGAATCTCAAAGTAGCTTTGAGCCCGGTAATCAGACAAGATTCCCCAGTTGGGAAATACATCGTCGTAAAGCAATCGGTTAAACGTTCCACACAATGTCACTCGAAGTGACTCAACCCGGTCAGGAGTAGTCGCGCCGAGGTTGAAGCTCATCGTGTCACCGCGTCTAAGCGGTTCGGTGTTCACAAAACCGGGAATTTCATCATCATCGTACCACATAATCGGGCCGAGGCGAAACTCCTCGCGCTTTTCGCGGAAGTCCCATGGCACGCCATAGAACACCCGCTGGAGCGGGGTGTGGCCGACATACACATTCAGCCACAAGTCGCCGTCAACGATTTCAAATGTTGCCGACGGCACCGGCGTCCCTTCGGGACAGCCGGTTAGACCCGCTACTAATACACACATTCCAATCAACAATCCATACTTATTCATTCTTGTCTCCTTTTCTGCTGGTTTTTAGCCAGTTTTAGGGAACCCTTTGTCCCTGTTGTTGTTTGGTTTTTGTTACCTCTCTTCCCTTATATATATTTTCACCAGTCATTTTCTGACTGGATTGTTTTCAAGGTTCAATTTCTCCTTAATTTATAAGCAAGGTTAAAAACCTGCTTAATGGAATATCTTAGCAAATATATTATATTTTGTCAAGCCATTGTATAGTTAACATTAAAGGGTTACTTTTTGATAAGATAAGGGTGACTAATGTTAACTAGACAGCCCTTAAAAAGTAATCAGTGATTGGTATTTTTATTTTTTGGTATATTTGTATAAATTTAGATATTTTTTAATCAAAAAACCCGGATTTTAGATGCTTAAAATCGGGTAATTTGGGTATTTATTAAACGTTTTTAATTGAGTTGAATTATTGTCCTTGAACAACACCTCCACTATTTTCCTTGGTGTCGTTGGTCAAATTAGTCGTGATATTATCCACAGTTTTAATTATTTTGTAGCCAGTAAACACATCATTGCCAGTGATTGAAATGTTTGTTATTAAATCAACAGTTTTGCCAATGTCGGTATTTTGCGGAATAAGCTCTATTTCAAATGTCGCCCCAATACTGGAGAAAAATTCAGATGGCGCTGTCACAGTATTTATCTGCCAGCTTATTTGTCGGTTGTTGGCGTTAAATATTGGTGGTTGATCTTCGGTGGTGCTGGTTTTGCCGGTGAAGGAGATATTTTCAGGCAACCGAGCCGACACCATAACGTCACTAACATCATTATATTTATTTTCCAGATTAAAAAATATCCAATATTTAGTGACTTGCCCGACTATCGGCGGTGTTGGTCCAATGCCAAGCTGGTCGCCTTCTTGGGTATAATACCGGCCAAAGGCTTTGAGATTGAGGTCGGTATTTAGTTTTTGAATTAGCCGGTCGGAAAAACTGTAAAATTTATTATTGGTGCCATCAGCGGTTTGGTAGGTGGCTTCGGCCACGGCTTGGAGCGTAAAGTTTTTGTCAGTTTCGGTCAGTTGACTGATAGTGGATTTGATTTTAATGGGAAAAGAAATTGCTCCGGTTTGTCCCGGCGCGATATTGGCCAATTCCGGCAAGTCGGCTTTGGTCCAAGTGATTATATTGTTGTCAACCAAATTAGAATCAAATTTGGCCGAGATAGTGACATTTTGCAGAGTAAAATTTTCTTGATTAAGATAGCTGATATTATATTGACTGTCTTTATCGGAATCAATATTGTTGTTTTGGCCGGTAATTTCCAAATTAAATTTTGAGTGGGCGATAGTTATTTCTTTGGTGATTTTTTGTTGGATTAATTCATTATTGCCCAGGCCAATCGCCATCATATATTCTATTGACGCGTCGCTTTCATCCGGCGAGTTGATAAATTTACCGGAAAAATTAATTTGGCCGTCAGTGCCGGCTTTAAGGTAAATAATTGTCCAGGAGTTATCTTTGATAATTTGCGATGAATCAGTCAGTTGAAAATTATTGCCGTTGGCGCTGTAATTGATAATTAGTTTGGCAATATCAATTGATGAATTATTTTGGTATTTGATTTGACCATTAAATGTTTGGCCATTTGACACTTGGCTTGGCATTTCTATTGCCAAGGATAGATTTGATCCGGCTATAACATATTGGTAGCTGGTTGGTTTGCTTTGTCTCCGGTTTGAGTTTTCAAGTTTGAAGCTTAATGATGCGTCAATGTTTTGGGCTTGATCTGTTTGGCCGAGGACAACACCGGTAATTGTAATTTCGCCATTACTGCCGCTATTTAAATCACCAAGAGAAAATGTATTACTGTGGTTGGTAAATATTGTCTGGAGCGATACTTCATTGATAATGAAGTGTTCCGGCAGATTAACAGTTAAGCTGGCATCAGTCAGTTTGGTTTTGGAGCCGTTTTTATAATCAATCACAAAACTGGTTTTTTGTCCACTGATTATCAGTTCACTATTAGTTGTAATGGTAATTTCCACTTTACTGGTCGGACCAAATTCACCATAGCTCAAAATATAAATATTAACGGTAATCAGTCCTAAAATAATGATGGCTAAAATCGCATCCATAATCAGGTGAATATGCCAGTTTTTGTTTTTGGGATGATAATGTTTTTGCCAGCGGTTTTTGACCGGCGTGGCAAAGATATTTAAGGTGCCAATAATAATATTGCCACCCTTTCTGACATCTAATTTTTGGGGTTCAATTATAACTGCTGACTGATCGTTAGCCTCGATGATTTTGGTTTGTTCCGGTTTTATCTCCCGGATGTCAGTTGGTTGTTTTCCGTTGTTAGTCATATAATTAATTTCTTAATTTCTTATATACGAGCTATAAGTAAAAACATTGGTGGTCAAAGTGATGATTTCATCAGTGCCGTCGTTGTCAATATCAGACACAGCCACTTTGATGCCTTCGCGAATATTGGCATCAGCCGTAAACCATTGGCCGAGCGCTTCGCCGGCTTGATTGAAAATTCTCACGTGCGGACCACCGCCAAAACCTGGACCGGTAATTATTTCGTTAATGCCATCACCGTTGATATCACCAGTGGCCAAATTGACACCACCGCGGAAAGCCGAATCATAAGCAAAGAAGCCATTTGATATTAGTTTACCATTTTTATCAAAAATTCTCACGTGCGGACCGCCTTTATTGCTGGCTGAAGCGATAATTTCCACTTCACCGTCGCCACTAATATCACCGACGGCAACATTAGCTCCCAGATTCACCCAAGCTTGATTGAAGGCGTAGAAACTGAATAGTTCATTGCCTTTCCAGTTAAAAATTTTGATTTCATTGGACATGCCAATTTCCGGACTGGTGATTATTTCAATCTGGCCGTCGCCGTTGATGTCGGCAGTAGCGAGTGAAATTCCCGACTGATAATTGTGGCCGTATGGATAAATGGTTTTCAATTTGTCATTATATTCATTATAAATTTCAACTTTATTACTATTGGCCACAATGGTTTCAGCTCTGGTATCATGATCAATATCAGTGTAGATGATTTTGGTACTGCCACGAAAGTTTTCATCATAAGCGAAAAATCCGGTTCTAATATTGTGGCCGGAGCCGTTGAAAATTCGAGCAAATGAGCCGTTGGTAAAAACCGCATTGATGATTTTTTCAATTGGACGGAGTAGAATGATGCCGTCTTTTGGAGCAATAGTAAGCTGGTTGATAATCGCGCCATTGTTAATTGCTTGGTCCTGAGTGCCGTGAAGTTTTTCATATTCTGAATTGAATTTAATTTTTTGGGAATTATCAGTTGAATTTACCAACACAACGCCACTCTCAAAATCCCTTTGCCAAATACTTTTGGCAATATCAGTTTTTTTATTGTTTAGCAGGTCAAAAGCTGAAGTTTTGGGTTTACCCAAATTTACATCATATTCATCATACCACCAGAAATACTCTCGAAGCTGGGTGCCATAATCAAAGCTGTAATAGCCGTCAGCAAGCAGGGTGCTGGTTAGGCCGTATCTCATCGCCCGATAATCAGAGCGATTACCGGTATTGTCGGTGTCACTGTTGATAATATTTATTCTGGGATTATAGCCGGATTGATTGGTGTCTTGGTAGCGACTCATTGATCCTGTCCACTCACCTTCATAATATTCCGGAAAGCCTTCAAATACTCGGCCATTGGTGACGAATTCAAATTGGCCATCACCATTGCCCAAGATCAGATATTTCGAGCCAAATTTATTTCTCAAATTTTCAAATAAGTTGATGTGTCCTTCGCGCCAACGTCGGTCAATTTCTTCTTCATTGTCTCGATATGAGTCGCCATCAATGTCAATGTCTTTATTGACCCAATATACATTCTGCCAAGTATTGTCAAAAAGTAATCCGTCCCACAGGCCGGTTGATAATACTTGATCAGTATAAAAATCAGCCAGATAATCAGCGTAAGTTTGACCTTGGCTGTTTTGGGTATATAAATTCATTGACACATTACCTGCCCACCAAGAAATATTCTTTCCGGAAGTGGTTTTTAAATACCATTGGTCATTAATTTCAGATACTAGGTTGTGCCATAATCCTTGGCCGTTGGGCTCAATAATCTTCAGCCGTTCTTTTGGCACTTCATTGGCAGAGGTATAAGCCAAAATAATAATATTGGGATTTAATTGCCTTAGATAGTTGATTGCCTCTCGGCTGTTAGTTTGGGCTTGCATATCTAAGGCCACCATATCCCATTTGGCCAATTTTGTGGCATCAGTCTTGGTAAGTGGTGTTTTCCAATATAGATTAACCAGTCGGGGGAAATCATGATCTGGCAGATTATAAGCCTGCCCCAGATGGAAGGGGATTAATATAATCAAAATACCAATTGTGGTAATTATTTTTTTCATAAATTAGGGGCTGGGTTCAGCCCCTCGCGAGGAGCCGAATGACAATATTGATATATTTTTGTTATGGCGTCGATATGTCTTTGGGGTGAATATTCTTCAGCTAGCTTGCGAGCATTTTTGCCCAAGTTGATTATTTCAGTTTGGTTGCTGATAAGATAATTAATTTTTTCTGTCAGTCCACTGGCGTCATTTACATTGACAATTAGTCCGGTTTGACGATCTTTTACCAGTTCATCAAGAGCGCCGGCTGAAGTAGCAATGACCGGCTTGCCACAGGCCATGCTCTCAAGCGCGCTTAAACCGAAAGTTTCGTGGACACGCGAGGGCACAACAGTGAACATACAGTCACTGATAATTTCAATCAGTTGCGCCTTATCTTTTTGACCGAGCAGTTCTATTCGACTATTTAGATCTAAATCTCTGATTAACGATTTAAGATCATTTTCCATCGGGCCACTGCCGACAATTTTGAGCATAATACTTTTATCATCAGTATCAGCTAATGCTTTAATCAGTGTATCAATGCCCTTGCTCTCATCCAGTCGGCCAAAATACAAGATATAATTGCCGATTTTGGCACTGGCGTTTGGATAATTACTAGTGTCAATAAAATGGGGGACGACTTGTATCTTTTTATTATCAAAGCCACCCGCGATTAATTTGTTTTTGACAAATTCTGACGGCGCGATGAACAAGTCAACATTTTTTTGATAAATTTTGAGCAGTTTATGCCAGTAAAATTCTAACTTCAATATAGTGTCAGCCACAATTGAATTTTTGTGGATTACTTTTTTGTTGTCAGCCCGTAAAGTATAATCCGGCTTAATCAGCTTAAAGTCATGCACAGTCATTACAATTGGTATGCCAGCTGATTTTAGTATCGGCAAAATTGAGGGTGAGATTTGATGATAAATATTGTGAATATGAGCAATATCAGGCTGTTCGGTTTTTATTAACTGTTTAATTTTTTTCTGGGCGGTAAAAGACCAGAACATTCGTCCTAGATTTATTAAAGCCGGCCAGTTGAATTTACCCAGCTCAATATTTGGGATAAAATATTTTTCATCTTGGTCGGATTGATTGCGCGGGTTATGTTGAGAAAAGAATACCACCTCATTGCCATGCTGGCGGAGTAGTTTTGACAAGTCAAAGAAGAAGGATTCTGTCCCGCCACGATGATAAAAGAATTTATTGACTTGTAGTATTTTTAACATGTTGGTTGATAATTATCGCGCTGGTTCGTAAGATACCAAGCATCAGCCAAAGAAAAATGCCGGTCAAATTAGTCTCAAGATATGGTTGAAACAAACTACAAAATAAAATTGTCAGAATGCAGGCGATGATTCCGATAAAGTATGGCTTGAGTTCCGGGTCAGACATGGCAACCTTCCAGCTTTTTGCTAAAACTGACAAGATAAATAGACCAAAGGCAGTAATGCCCAAGATTCCCATTTGAATTGTGATCGCCAGAAGTGAATTATGCAAATTTCTGACTTCTTCATACGCGCGCCAGTCGCCGACTTCCAGAGAAATGTTGCGTCCTAGGCCAATACCAAAGATTGGACTGGCTTGCCATGACTTTTTGGCTGATTGCCAAAGGCCGATGCGCCAATTAACACTAGTATCTTGGCCGGTTTCTAAGATAGAAATAAATCTGGTTTCAATGTTTTTAATATTACCACTGATATTGTCAAAATTATCTTGCTGGTTGAAGATGACAACTGCCATGATAATAATGGCAATTATTGACAAGGCAATTAGAATATTTTTGCCCGCAAAAACCAGGGCTTTCTTCTGGTTGTTTTTTTTCAGCAGTAAAAAGATTATCATCAGCCCAAAGGGCAGAGCCAGCCATAAGTGCCTCATCATTGAAGTCATAATGCCGATTATCCACACCCAAATGATTAAAAATATTACTCCCTTGTTCCAAAAGCGATCAAAAATAACTAAGCTGGTTGCAATTAAAATGACGAGGAGCAGATAGAAAGCATGGGTGCTGGCCAGTAGCCTGACGCCGGTGGTGGATAGGGGAGTAAATTCAGTCCATAAGCCCTGACCCCTGATGGCACCAATCACAATAAAGGTGATAATTGCTAGCCCAGACAATAAGATGGTGTTGATAAGTTTTTTGAATTGTTCTTTATTTTGGACAATAAAGATTACCAGGAAATATAAGATTGGATAAAGGGCATAATTTTTGAAAGTGCTGAAAGCGACTGCCAGTTCAGTATTAATGTTGGCCAGACTGCGGAAAAACGAGGCGCAAGTAATGATGATAAAAATAAGCAAAATTCTTTCCGGCCAGTCAAATAGAATTTTGAATGGTTTTTTGTTGATCCGCAAGCTGATTAGCCAAGCGATTACTGCCAGACCAATGATAATATCTAAAGGATAAATTTTATAAATGTCTTGGTTTAAGACCAAAGATTGCAGAGTAAAAAATCTTTCAAAGATCATTGTAAAACTGACAATTATGGTCAACCCCAAGAAGCTTGAAGGCAGAATAAATATTATTGCCATCAGCACAAAAGCTAAAAAGATTAAGGGTGACATGCCCAAAAACATTGCAACTACAATAATTGCTGCCAGATAGACGTAGGCAGCAATACTGTAAAATTGGTTGATTGCGCTTGATGCCTTAATATGTTCCATATTTATTTACCAGTTTTGATTTTCTCCGGTTTGGTCATTTGGATCTGAACTTTCATAGTTGTCCTGACCATTAAAGAAGAATCCTTCATCCTGATTTTGTTCAGGTGTTTGAGTATTTGAGAATTGGTCGTTAAATTCTTCTGGATTTTGATCTTGGGTGGCAACAAGTTCAATGGTTTCGTCTTTTTTGTTTGGCCGGTTACGGAAAGTAGCGACGGCAATCAGCTCTTGCTCGGGAAATACGATTACAAAAGTAAAGCTGACAATTAAGCCGACGATTAAACCTAGTAAGGTGTTGAATAGAATTTTTGGCTGAACTTTATTTTCTGATATGGTCGGGCTGTCGATCATTTTGATTGTCACCTTGTCTTTGAGTCCGTGGTACTGGTCATGGTTGGTAATCAGCACATAGCTGATGGCTTGGGCATATTGGTTGGCTTGATTTTTGTCCGGATGGATGACATTAATATAAATAATGCCTCGATTTTCTTTGGTTTTGGTTTTGATCATTTTTTCCCAGTTGTTCAATCTTTTTTCTCGGTTGAAGCCAAGTTCGTCCTTTAATTCAAAATTAGTTTTGAGCACAACATCAATAAATGAGTGTGAATAAATCACTTCACTCAAAATTCCCGCCACATAGTCAGAGCTACGGCTGGCAGTATAAGGATCGATTTCTCCTTGGTTGATAACAATGAGTAATTTAGCTGAAGACTGATATTTTGGCGTCTGGACAGCGCTAATTGCCAAGCTTAAAAGCATCATTACGATAGTGATAATAACTATAGTTTTGACGTTTTTAGAATTTATGATGTTTTCTTGGTTCATAATTTTGGCTAAATTTAGTTAGTTTTTATAATATTAATTTCTTAATTAATGTTTTATATTAGCATAATATGGAGAAAAAGTCAATATTTTAACTTTGGCTGGCAATTGGACAAAAGACAAAAAAAATATTATAATTTCAGATATGATCTTATTTAAATTACAGGAATTTATTTTCACCAGTGTTGCCAGACGAGATCGGATTATCCTTATGAACGTAGCTTTAAGTATTTTAATGAATGTCGCAGTTTGGCTGGCGATAATTTATAATTTTTGGCTAGAATCAGAATACATCACCCTTCATTATAATATTTATTTTGGTATTAGTGCTTTGGGGCCTTGGTATGCACTATTGGTAATTCCACTGTTGGGACTCGTGATAATTATGGTTAATTTTTTATTAAGTTTGTATTTTTATTTGAAGCAACAAATCTTAAGTTATTTTTTGACGTTTGGTATGACGGTGGTTAATTTAATAATGTTGGTGGCAGTAGGATTGATCATTTATATAAACTTGTAGAGAAAAATTATCAATAATCAAACACCAAATTATAAACAAAACTCAATTATCAATATTAAATTATAAAAAATGTTTTAAATTGAAATTTGATATTTATTTTAAAATTGTGATTTGTGATTTGGAATTTATTTTCTTAATTTCTTAATTTTTTATTATTATGACTATTGAATTCTACGTGATCAAGATTTTTTTTCTCACTTTTTTATCATTTATCGTGGCCATTGGCTGGACGCCACTCTTAACTTATTTTTTATATAAGTACAAATTAGGCAAGCAGATTAGGACTTCTAATAAAGCGCCAATCTATTCACAATTACATGAGAATAAATCAGGCACGCCAGTAATGGGTGGACTGTTGGTTTGGGTGACGGTTTTAGTTTTTGCAGTGGTGTTCCATTATCTTGGTGTTTGGTTTGGTGGTGAATTTTCTAAATTTGATTTTCTAAGTAGATCCCAGACTTGGTTGCCTTTGGGAGCACTGGTGGCGACGGCGTTTGTTGGGTTGATAGATGACTTTTTAAATGTCAAAAAGATTGGGCCTTATGGTGGCGGATTATCAATTAAACATCGGCTAATGGTTTATACGGTGATATCACTGGTGGTGGCTTGGTGGTTTTATTTCAAACTGGACTGGGATTTTATTAGAATTCCTTTTTTGGCAACATATAATATCGGCTTGTGGTTTATTCCGTTTGTTATTTTCATTGTTGTGGGAACGGCTTTTTCTGTCAATGAAACAGACGGTTTGGACGGCCTGGCCGGCGGGACGCTGATGGCGGCTTTTTTATCATTTGGCACGATTGCGTTTGTCCAAGGACGTTATGATTTGGCAACATTTTGTGGCGTGATTGCTGGAGCGCTGTTAGCGTTTTTATGGTTTAATATTGCGCCAGCTAGGTTCTTTATGGGTGATACTGGCGCAATGTCACTTGGTGTCACTTTGGCGATTATTGCGTTGATGACCAATGCGGTTTTTCTTTTGCCGGTGATTGGCCTTTTATTTGTAGTTGAATCATTATCAGTAATCATTCAGATATCATCAAAGAAATTGCGTCAAGGCAAAAAAATATTTTTATCAGCGCCGATTCATCATCATTTTGAGGCCAAGGGTTGGCCCGAGACTAAAGTGGTGATGAGGTTTTGGGTGATTGCCGGGATGATGTCCGTGATTGGGCTAGTGGTATTTTTGATGGATCGGGGTGGGTGGAACTAATGAATAGCAACAGACAAGTTACAAGAAAGCAAGAAACAAACAAAATACAAGGAATTAAATATCAAAAAAACAAAATCTATTTGTATCTTGATTAAAAAAATGTTTGATTATTAAACATTTGTAATTTGTTTGTATCCTTGTACCCTTGTTTATTGTATCTTTATCTTTATTTTTTATGTTGGGAAATAGAATGAAATTGGTGTTATTGTTTGCGTCGGTGTTTATTTTTGGTTTTGTTACGATTTCATTGGCGGTGCCACTTAATCTCATCAGCTTTGATGGATTAAGGAGTATTGGCAGTCTGGATTTGCCTTTTTGGGGCGTTCAGGGGTATAACATGGTGATTGCTGATTTGGGTCGTGATGGCAAAAGTGAAATCATCTTGGGTTCGCTGTCTGGACAAGAACCGAAAGTTTATCTTTATCGCGCTGATGGTTCAAAGTTGAATGAGTTTTATGCTTACGGCCAGAATTTTAAAGGTGGCGTCAGTGTGGCAGTGGGTGATATTAATGGTGATGGCAAGCGTGAGATTATTACCGGCGCGGGCGAGGGCGGAGGACCGCAGATTAGAATATTTGATAGCTATGGTAGAATTGCGGTTCAGTCTGGATTTTTTGCGTTTAATGAGGCTTTATATCGTAATGGTGTTAGCGTTGCAACGGCTGATATTGATGGCGACGATAAAGATGAAATTGTGGTGGCATCTGGCTATGGCGCCAAGCCCCAGGTTAGAATATTTAATTTTCGAGGGGAGATGGTTGGCGATTTTGAGGTGGATGATTTTGGTGGCACACGAGGGATTAATGTTGCTGAGGTTGATATTGATGGTGATGGTGTTGATGAGATTTTGATTTCCGGATCATATGGCAGTGTGCCTAAGGTGACAGTGTATCGAGGAAACGGTAGTTTGAGGAATGAATTTTTGGCGTATGAGAAAGAATTTCGAGGCGGAGTCATGGCTATTGGAGCAGATATTGATGGTGACGGTAAAGAAGAGATTATTACTTCGCCGGGATTTACCGGTGCACTGCACATAAAAATATTTGATAATCAATTTAAAGTTAGAGCCAGTTTTTTGGTTGGGGATGAAAAAGATGATAATGGCTTAAATATCGGTGTTGGCGATTTGACTGGTGATGGTAAATTGGAGCTGACATCAATTATTGCTCGACGGAAAAATCGTAGCATTCCCCTGGGGCATTATTTAAATATTGATATATCAGATCAGACCTTTACTTATTATGACAATGGTTATGAACTGGCAAGGCTGATTACGTCCACTGGCAAGCCGTCAACGCCAACTCGACTGGGTCAGTTTAAGGCGATCTCAAAATATACCATGGCCTATGGCGCTGGTGACGGTCAGACTTGGGGTATGCCAAATTTTGTCGGTTTTTACACTTCTGGTAATTTGGAAAATGGCATTCACAGTTTGCCTTATATCAATGGCGTCAAAGAAGGGTCCCGGTCGCTTGGCACGGCAGTCAGTCATGGCTGTGTAAGATTGGCTGACGATGCCTCTGACAAATTTTTCAGTTGGATTCAAATCGGTGATAGAATAGATGTTACGAGATAATTACATAACTATTTTCATCATAATTTGCTATTTTCAGCCAATACTTCGTCAAACTGCAAGAAATGATTATCACCGTAATGTCTATTACGCCTCAAATCATTTCTTTGGTTTTCCTCGTCTTGCCTGAAAATATCTAAATTCTGCTATAAAATAGTTATCTAATCATCTCGTCGAGATAATTATAATTATTTCGTCGATAGAAAAAATAATTTTTTATTTTTTAAATTTCTTAATTTTTTATATAAAGATGACTATAACGCAAATAAAAGTCGGCGATCAAAATTATAATCGGATTCATATCCGGACTCATATTATCACCAAAGACGATGATATTTTTGAAGTGGTAGAAAAATACGCTAGTGATCAGCTGAAGCCGGAGGACTATCTATTTATTTCCGAACGAGTCGTGGCAATTACCCAAGGCCGGGCTTATAAGATTGATGAGATTAAAGTCGGACGGCTGGCAAAGCTACTGGTCAAATTCGTTTACAAATCACCTTATGGTATTGGACTAGCTCGGCCTCAGACGATGCAACTGGCAATTAATGAAGCGGGCGCAATTAGAATCTTATTAGCCGCAGTTGTATCAGCTATCACTAAACTATTTGGCATTAAAGGAGTTTTTTATCATGTGGCTGGCCATGGGGTCAATGCGATTGACGGACCGTGTGATTATACCCTGCCACCTTACAATAAATATGCTGTGCTCGGCCCCAAAGATCCCGACTATGTGGCGCAGAAGTTGAGTGATAGATATAACGTCAAAGTAATTATTATTGATGCTAATGATCTGGGTGTGGATGTGTTGGGTGCCAGTGTTGGGGCAGATAAGGAATTGGCAGTGAAATTATTTGCTGATAATCCGCTGGGGCAGTCTGACGAACAAACCCCTATTGCAATTGTTAGAAATTTGCTATTTTAAGGCAATACGTCGTCAAACTGCAAAAAATGATTTTCACCGTAACCTCTATTACGCTTCAAATCATTTTTCTGGTTTTTCTCGTCTTGCCTCAAAATATCTAAATTTTACCATGTTGCGTAGCAATAATTATCTCATTACCATTAATAATATATGGACTTCAAAGATAAAAAAGTGACTGTAATGGGCCTTGGCCTATATCTCTATGGTAGCGGAATTTCTGCTACTAAGTTTTTAGTTGAGCGGGGCGCCAAAGTGACAGTGACTGATTTAAAATCTAACCAGGAATTAGACCAGCAGATTAAGCGATTCGGTCCGTCCGCTAAGAAAATTACATTTATTCTCGGCCGACATCAAGAGCAAGATTTCAAAAACGTGACGTTGGTAGTCAAAAATCCGGGCGTGCCCAGCTCATCTAAATATTTGAAAATTGCGACCAAATATAAAATTCCAATTGAGACCGATATTTCAATCTTTTTCCAATTAGTAGACCGCAAACGAATAATTGGCATCACCGGCACCAGAGGCAAAAGCACCACGACCAGCTTGATTTATGATATTATTAAATATGTCGAGCCAAAATCAATTCTTGGTGGCAACATCAGCCGATCGCCATTATCACAGTTGAGTAAGATAAAAAAACATGGATTGGCAGTGTTGGAGTTATCGTCTTGGATGTTGGAAAGCTTGGAGTCGCATCAGATCAGTCCGCACATTTCAGTCTTTACCAATATTTATCCTGATCACCTCAATACATACCGCGATATGAAGGATTATATCTCTGCTAAAGAAAATATATTCAAGTGGCAGAACGCCCAAGATTTTGTGGTGATTAATCGTGACAATAAATATACGCGTCAACTAGGTCAAAAAGTACCAGCT
This sequence comes from uncultured Gammaproteobacteria bacterium, assembly GCA_964386875.1. Lineage (GTDB taxonomy): Bacteria > Patescibacteriota > Patescibacteriia > 2-01-FULL-39-33 > 2-01-FULL-39-33 > CAYLUK01. Next base: position 13,225 of record CAYLUK010000001.1, on the reverse strand, counting down.
CAACGATTTTGGATATCACTGAAAGATTTTAAAGTTGAGAATGGCTGTTTTGTGCGGGATAATTATATTTATTTCCGGCGAGACGAGAAGATGGAGAAAGTCATGGCGACTCGTGACATTAAATTATTGGGTGAGCATAATCTTTATAACGCTTTATCAGCGATTTGTGTTGGTATGATTTTTGGTGTCAAAACTAGTGTGATCAAAAAGATTGTCGGTGCTTTCGTAGGCATTGCTGATCGACTTGAACTAATCCGCGAAGTTAAGGGCGTAAAATATTATAATGACACCACTTCTACCACGCCCGAAGCGACAATGGCGGCGCTTCGCGCCCTAACTTCCCCCACCTTTACAAGGAGAAGGCTGGGAGGGGGTAGAATTATTTTGATTGCTGGTGGCAGTGACAAGGGCTTAGATTTTAAACAGTTGGCCAAAGAAATAAAAAAGCACTGCCAAGCAGTGATACTGCTGAAAGGATTAGGCACAGATAGATTGTGGAAAAAGTTATCAGTTATTAATTATCAGTTGCCAGTTACCGAGGTGTCATCTATAACTGATGCGGTTGGGCTGGCAGGAAGTTTTGCCAGAAAAGGTGATATAATACTTCTTAGTCCGGCTTGTGCCAGTTTTGGACTTTTTAAGAATGAATTTGACCGAGGTGACCAGTTTAAAAAGATAGTTAGTAGAATTTACCCTATTGAATAAAAAATTCTGAAATAATTTTTGACAATTCAAGTTGTCTATTCAATGAGGTAAAATAAATAATGAGCAAAATAAATCTAAAATCATTTGTCAAAGATATTATCTATGGTCAAAAAAACCAACCGCCAGATTGGTATTTGGTCGGGTTGATCGGTTTTTTGACTGTGTTTGGTTTGGTGATGCTATCATCAGCTGGCGCCGCCATGGGCTGGCAGAATTTTGGTGACAGTTATTGGCATGTGAAGCACCAAATTTTGTTTGGTCTTTTACCGGGACTGCTGTTGTTTATTATTTTTTCCCGGCTTGATTATTATAAGCTTAAGGCACTAGCCGGACCGTTTTTGATTATTTCAATTGTTTTGTTGGTTTTGGTCTTTATTCCGGGAATTGGTTCTGCCAACCAAACTGGCGCCCATAGCTGGATTAATTTTTTTGGTTTTTCACTCCAGCCGTCAGAAATCGTCAAGCTGACATTTTTAATTTATTTAGTGGCTTGGCTGTCAGCACGGGGTGAGAAGCATATTAAGGATTTTCATTATGGATTTTTGCCGTTTTTGTCAGTCTTGGTCATTATCACCGGCTTGATAATTTCTCAGCCTGATTTCGGCACTATGTCAATTATTGTGGTCACTTCGCTTTTAGTGTATTATGTGGCGGGTGGTAGTTTAATGCATCTTTCGTGGCTGACCGTGGTCGGGGTTGGTGGATTAGTATTAATGATTAAGACTTCGAAATATCGGGCAGATCGACTGACCACTTTCCTTCACCCCGAGCTTGACCCCCAAGGCATTGGCTATCATATTAGTCAGGCCCTGCTGGCAGTCGGTTCTGGTGGTTGGTTGGGTCGTGGGTTTGGCCACTCAAGGCAGAAATTTGCCTATTTGCCGGAGGTGACTGGTGATTCTATTTTTGCAGTGATTGCCGAGGAGCTGGGTTTTATAATTTCGGCCTTAGTAGTAGTTGCTTTTATTATGCTTTTTATTCGGGTAATAAAGATGGCGCAGAGTTGTCGTGATCCTTTTGGGCGTCTGCTGGCGATTGGCATTATTATTTGGTTTACAGTTCAGGCATTTCTAAATATCGGGGCGATTATTGGCCTCTTGCCACTCACTGGCGTACCACTGCCATTTATTTCATATGGTGGCACGGCATTGATGACCTGCTTGGCAGCAGCGGGGATTTTGGTTAATATATCAAAGCAAGTCGGTCCACAAGATTAATAGTAGTTTGTACTAGCTGTCGTCTTTGGTTGAGCAGGGTTATAAGGCAAATTTTTAATTTTAAAATATCATTATGAAGATACTACTTGCCGGTGGCGGTACAATGGGATCAGTCAGCCCATTAATCGCTGTTTATGAGAAGCTGAAGCAGACTGACCCAAATATTGAAGTTTTGTTTGTCGGCTCAAAAAACGGACCAGAGAAAAAGGCCGTTGAAAGTTATAATTTGAAATTTCAAGCGATCTCGGCCGGAAAATTGAGGCGGTATTTCAGTTGGTATAATTTTACTGACCCAATTCGAATTTTGTTTGGCTTTATCCAAAGCTTTTTTATTATTATAAAATTTCGGCCCAATGTGGTGATGGTGGCCGGCAGTTTTGTGGGCGTGCCAGTCGCTTGGATGGCTGGGATATTACGCCGGCCGCTTTTAATCCATCAGCAAGATGTCATTACTGGGTTGGCTAATAAGCTGATGGCAAATTTCGCCACCAAGATATCTATCTCTTATGAGATATCAGCCAAAGATTTCTTTCCGGGTAAGACGGTCTTAACTGGCAATCCAGTTAGAGATGAATATTACAGTTGTAGTCAAGAACGGGGTCGGCAGATATTCAAGCTCAAATCAGATCGGCCAGTGCTTTTGGTGTTGGGTGGCGGTACTGGTTCGCAAAAAATTAATGAGGTGCTGTCTCAATCATTGGCTGATATTTTACAATTTACTCAAGTGATTCATCTTACTGGTCATGGCAAGCAACTGGATATTCAAGCTGACGGTTATCAGCAATTTGAATTTCTCACTAATGATATGACGGAAGCATTATGCGCGGCCGACATGGTGGTGTCTCGGGCTGGCATGTCCACTTTGTCAGAGCTGGTCATTTTACATAAGCCAACAATTCTTATACCACTGCCGGGACATCAAGAATATAATGCCGCTTATTTTCAGAAAAATAATGCTGCTTTTGTAATGAGACAAGAGTCACTTAATAAGGAGATTTTCGTCAGTTCTATTAAAGAGTTTATGTTTAATCAATCCAACCGTGAGAATTTGTCAAGAAATATTGCCAAAATGATGGATCTTAACGGCGCGGCCAATGTCGCCAAGCTTTTGCTCGATATCGCCAAATAATATGATTAATTTAAAAAAAATAAAAAAGATTCATTTTATCGGCATTGGCGGGATTGGAATTTCCGCTGTTGCTCGGATATTAAATGATGGTCAACATAAGATAATTGGCAGTGATGCGACCAGTAGTGAAATTACTGAACAGCTGGAGCAAGAGGGAATCAAAATTTTAATACCGCAGAGTCAAGACAATATTAATAGTGACATTGAGCTGGTGGTTTATTCGGTGGCAGTGCCAGTAGATAATATTGAACGGCAATCCGCCCAAAAGCTCGGAATTAATCAGTTGACCTATCCACAACTTTTGGGACTATTATTAAAAGACAGATATGGTATTGGCGTGTCAGGTACGGACGGCAAGACCACCACCACGGCGATGATTAGTAAAATTTTAATTGATGCTGGTTTTGATCCGACCGTGGTCATTGGCAGTAAGGTAGATTTCTTGGGTGGTAATTCTCGAGTCGGTAATAACAAGTATTTTATTTTTGAAAGTGATGAATATCAGAAAGCGTTCTTAAACTACAAACCCCAAATCGCCGCCATTACAAATATTTTGGCTGATCATCTTGACTGTTATCAGGACTTAGCTGAAATTAAACATACTTTTAGTCAGTATTTAAAACAGGTTCCCAAAGGCGGATTCGTCGTCATTAATAATGATGACAAAAATTCTTTGGACGTGGCCAAAGGCGTGAAAACAAAAATCATAACTTATGGTATCGCCAGTCAGGCAAATTTGATGGCAAGTAATATTAAGCTAGAAAACGGTCAGCAGATTTTTGATCTTATCCATGATGATGTAAATTTGGGGCAGATTAAGCTTTCTATTCCTGCTCGGTATAATATATACAATGCCCTGTGCGCTATTTCTGTTGCCATGGCAGTGAAAATTGATTTTAAGATTAGTCAAAAATCTTTGGCGGAATTTACTGGGACTTGGCGACGGTGGCAGAAACTAGGTAAAGTTGGTGACAGTGTGATTATTACTGATTATGCTCATACGCCCAGTGCCTTAAGTCAGACCATTTCGGCGGCGAAAGAATTTTACCCGGGCCAGAAGGTTTTAATCGTCTTCCAACCCCACCAGTATAATCGGACCAAGAATTTTTTTAATCAGTTTGCTATTAGTTTTAGTGAAGCTGATCAGGCCATTATTAGTGATATTTTTTATGTTCATGGTCGGGAAGACCCGCAGGATTTTGATGTCAGTTCAAAGAAGCTAGCTCAAGCTGCCAATATTGAATATGGCGGCGACTTGGAACAAACTGAAGAGTTGGTTCGTCAGAAAATAAATGATTTTAATGTAATCCTTATAATCGGCGCGGGCGATATCTATAATCTAGCTAAAAAATTAATAAGTAATGTGATTGACGCAAAAGTTATTAATGATGACTTGGACGACCAGCTTGATTTTGAAGATGAGTTGGAAAATCAGTATAGTGATGACATTGAAAGAGATAAAAGTCGCAAGCCAAAGGTGGTCGGAGCCGGCTTTGCTAAGCAAAAGCAAATTATTGAAGAAAATCGTAATTTTTCCGGCACCTGGAAGGCAAAAGTTAAATTAGTTGACAAAACAAAGAGAAGTAATAATAAGTCAAAATTTTAAATTCATTGTTACCAAGTATTCAAGCGGGGGTTTGGAAATTATAAAATTGAGAAATTTGAAATTGTTTGAAAATTGAAAAATTAAAAACATATTATGCAATTCATAGATAAGCTTAGTCAATTAGTGTCCAACACAATCCAAAAAGATGTATCCTTGGCCTCCTACACGACATTTAAAATCGGTGGCCCAGCCAAATATTTTTGTGTTGTAGAATCTAGTGAAGAATTAATTAAGTTGGTTGACTTGGCAGAAAAAAATAATTTGCCGTATTTTATTTTGGCTGGTGGCAGTAATGTGTTGGTCAGTGATAATGGATTTGACGGCTTAGTGATGAAGATTGGCTTTAGTCGGTTGAAAATTAAAGATAATTTAATTGAATGCGATGCTGGTGCGGCGCTGTCGAAGGCAGTTGGAGAAGCTCTTTCTTTTGGCCTAGCTGGGCTTGATTGGGCAACCGGAATTCCCGGTACTGTCGGCGGGGCAATCCGAGGTAATGCTGGCGCTTATGGCAGTCAAATATCAGATAATGTCAAAAGCGTGACAGTCTTGCGACGGGGCAAAGCAAAAAATCTGACCAATAAAGAATGTAATTTTTCATATCGTCATAGTATTTTTAAGGATGTTGATAATAAGGACATTATTCTGTCTGTTGTGTTTGAACTGCAAAGTGGTGACCGTGCTAAAATCAAACAAAAAATGAAAGAGATTATAATGGAGCGAAATAAGAAATTTAATAATTATTCGTGTGCCGGTTGCGTTTTTAAAAATATTGAGATTAGTGAAAATGAGTGGAGTGAGATAAAAAAGAAATGGCCTAATTTACCTGATGAGTTTTTGCGGTGTAGAAAAATTCCAGCTGGTTGGCTGATAGAAGAATGTGATCTGAAGGGTAAAAAGATCGGTGGGGCGCAGGTTTCAGACCAACATGCCAACGTTATCATCAATGCTGGTCAGGCTACTGCCGAAGATGTTATAATACTGACAAGCATCATTAAACAAAAAGTCAGAAGTAAATTCAATCTGCAACTAATGGAGGAGATTGAGTATCTCGGCTTTAAATAATAAATTAAAAAATAAAAAATTAATTTCTTATTTTTTTATTTTCTTACTAAACACATGCAAATAAACATCAAAGCGACAAACGCCAAATTAACACCCGAAGCGCACGAGATTATTGAAGACAAAATTTCCAGCTTGTCAAAATATTGTGATTGCATTATTGGTGCTGATGTTGAAGTCGGCTTGACCTCATTTCATCACCAAAAAGGCGATATCTATCGGGCCGAAGTTAATTTGTCTGTGCCCAAGAAAATTTTACGCGCGTCCGCCGAAACCGATGACGTCACTAAGTCTATTAATAAGGTGAGGAATATTCTGAAAAACGAATTAATAAAATATAAAGATTTGCATTAGTAGTTGACTATTTAGGATTTCTGTGTTAAGGTGTTTTGGGGTTGCAATTATCAATCGGAGGGTTTATTAATGGTTGCACCACCACCGAGAGAGTATCAAACTTTCTTATGTCGGCCAAAATACCAGGTGATATTTCGTCAGTTTCCAACCAAAGGAATCAAACTGACATTAGAACAGGTTGCTAAAACAGCCAATATCGCCGTGACTGATGCTAAGGAGAGATTAGCTATCTTAGTCAGAGAAAGGTTTTTGGCTTCTAACGGCCGATATTTCTTTTTGGCTGGACATGGATCATTATAGCTGACGTTTGCATACGTCGGCTTTTTTTGTTGCAAATATTATGTTTTTTTGGTATAGTTTAATCCGTTATAAACCACAACCTACAACCCACAAACTACCAGCTATAATTATGAATTTAATTAATAAAATTTTCGGCGATCCCAATGAAAAAGTTTTAAAAGACATTAGGGTTATTATTGATGCCATCAATCAACTTGAGTCAGAGGTTATGAAGTTGTCCGACCAAGAGTTGAAAAATCAAACCGTCAAACTCAAACAAGAATTGGAAGATGGTAAGACTTTGGATGATATTTTGCCTGTTGCATTTGCCACAGTCAGGGAAGCGTCAAGGCGGGTGATTGGCCAGCGTCATTATGATGTCCAGTTGATCAGCGCGATTGCGCTTCATCGTGGCCAAATCGCCGAGATGAAAACCGGTGAAGGTAAAACTTTGGCGGCGACTTGTCCGATTTATCTCAATGCTTTAACCGGCCGTGGCACTCACTTGGTGACAGTCAATGATTATCTGGCTCGGATTCATGCCGATTGGATGGGTAAGATATATAATTTTTTAGGGATGAGCGTAAGCTGTATCCAGCAACAAGGTGTATCATTTAAATTTAATTCAGACAAAGTAGTGAGTGGCGAATCAGCCGATGATGAAGTTTTAGATGTTCAATATCTTAATCCTTGTACCAGGAAAGAAGCTTATGCGTGTGATGTTTTATATGGCACTAATAATGAATTTGGTTTTGATTATTTGCGCGATAATATGGTCCAGTCGGTAGAAGATATGGCCCAACGTCCACTCCACTTTGCAATTGTCGATGAAGTGGATTCTATTTTAATTGATGAAGCGCGAACCCCACTGATTATCTCGGCGCCGGATATGGAATCAACTGATAAATATCATCAATTTTTTCAAATTGTTAAAAACTTGAAAGCCAATGAGGATTATAATATCGATGAGAAAATGAAAGCTGCGACTTTGACTGAAGCCGGCATAGAAAAAGTGGAAAAAGCTTTGGGCGTGGACAATATCTATACTGATCGAGGAATTTCTGATGTTCATCATGTTGAGCAGGCACTGCGAGCCGGAGTTTTATTTAAAAAAGATCGGGATTATGTAATCAAAGACGGTGAAATTATAATTGTTGATGAATTTACCGGTCGGATGATGTTTGGCCGGCGCTATAGTGAGGGTTTGCATCAGGCGATTGAAGCCAAAGAGGGTGTCAAAGTCCAGCGGGAAAGTCGGACACTCGCGACAATTTCTTTTCAAAATTATTTTCGGCTTTATGAGAAATTGGCGGGTATGACCGGTACGGCCGCGACTGAAGCGGAGGAATTTTCCAAAATTTATAAGCTTGATGTCACCGTGGTACCAACCAACAAGCCAATGGTGCGTCGAGATTTAAATGATAAAATATATAAGAATGAGTCTGGTAAATTTCAGGCGCTCGTCGCTGACGTTAAACAGCGACACCAGACAGGTCAGCCGATACTGATCGGCACAATTTCAATTGAGAAGAATGAGCAGATTGCTGATGCGTTGTTGCGTGAGGGGATTGAATGCCAAGTGTTAAATGCGAAACAACATGAACATGAAGCTCATATTATTGCTCAAGCCGGTAAATTCGGTGCTGTGACGGTCGCGACTAATATGGCTGGACGCGGGGTTGATATTATCCTTGGTGGTTATCCATATAATGAAAGCGAATACCAAAGAGTGATTAAGGCTGGTGGGCTGTGTGTTATCGGGACCGAGCGTCATGAGTCTCGCCGAATTGATAATCAGCTTCGTGGTCGAAGTGGTCGTCAGGGTGATCCAGGCGTATCACAATTTCTCATTTCAATGGATGATGATTTGATGCGGATATTCGGCTCAGAGAGGATGAAGTCCATCATGACTACGCTACGGGTACCAGATGATATGCCGATTGAAAATGGCGTTATTTCTCATTCGATTGAAAACGCTCAGAAAAAGGTGGAGGGCAATAATTTTGATATTAGAAAACACTTAGTTGAATATGATGATGTGATGAATAAACAGCGTGAAACTATTTATCGCAAGCGTCGTGAGATTCTTGACGGCCAGGAGATTAAACAGGTGGTGTTGGATTCGGTGTATGGTGAAATTAAAGACGTGGTCAACTTTCACACTCAAAGTCCGGCTGAAAGCGAGTGGAATCTGGACGAGATTTATGAAGTGATGGCAACAATTTTTCCAATTCAACCGGAAGCCAAAATTAAGATTGAAGATATGGAAGATGAGGCCGGCGACAGTCAGGAAGACAATATGGCTCGACGCAAAATTGTCGGGTATTTAATCAAACAGGCCACTGTCGCTTACAATGATCTGGAAAAAAGAATAAATAAATTAGCCGAGGCAGTTATTAATGCCAACCCAAAACAAGATATTAGTCCGATGCAACAAGTAGAACAGGGCATACTTCTACGCACTATTGATATGCTTTGGGTGGAACATCTTGAGACTATGCAATACATGAGAACCGGCATTGGTCTTCGTGGCTATGGCCAAAGGGATCCACTGGTTGAATATAAAAAAGAAGGGATTAGGATGTTTAAGGAATTATTATCAGCAATTAATAAACAAATCACTTATAGTATATTTAAAATCGGCCTGGTCGCTCCAAGTGGAGCGAGCCAAAGGCAGCCCAAGCAGAGTTTGCAATTATTCGGCGCCAGTAAAGAGTCTTCGGCCAAGTCGCCCTATGAAGCGGATCAAGGATTAGCTGATCGAAAAGAAGATAAAATAATTGATGACAAAACACATTTTGATGGTGCCAAAGTTGGTCGCAATGACCCTTGTCCGTGCGGGTCAGGTAAGAAGTATAAGAGGTGTCATGGGGAATAAAAAAGAGCCACAAGAACTCTGTTGACGCATTTAAGCATCTAACTCTTGTGGCTAGCCTTAAGCTTTATCCCATGGGAGCGCCGAAAGTCTGGCCAACTCTTTCAGCTTAGCTACATTAATATTAACAAATCCATGTGGTATAGTCAAAATTCAAAAAGTGTCTGTCAAAAAGTGTCATGGTGAGTAATATTTATATTTGTCAAATAATAAGCAACATAATAAAATCATTTGTTGCTTATTGAAAATTTAGACCAAAACCAAAAAAGAGGAGGACAAAGCATGGCTCACATGGATGAGACACTATTGGTGGAATTTCCCGGTGATCTTTCGTGGCGATTTTCTAGTGAGTTATTGGAGCTTGCTGGTGGAATCGGAAATTTGGCCAATCGGCTGGAAGGTATTCGTCTCTCAACTGCTCGGGCTGACCAGCGTGGTCAAGCCAAAGAAGTTATGGATGTGTGGATTGGAATGCTCAACACTTGGTATAAGGATTTTCTCCGTTGTCATTCCAATGAAACATTTATTATCAAAGAACAGATTGCTATTGTTTTGACACAGCATTGGTGTCGGGTAAGAGAACTCGGTCATAGTCTGGACGTTGAAAATTTTCAAAGGGCTAATTTTTTCAGTCAGCTCAATGCGTCGGTTGATAAGCCGACTGGCGAATTATTAGCTTTTTATTTGTAAGTATGTTGTTTTAGTCGCGACACACAGGTGTTGCGACTTTTTTATATCAGTCTACTTTTGTTCATAAGGATGAGGGATGGCTTCATGTCAGAAAAAATGATAGAATATTCTAGAGTATAATTATTTAATAAATGCCAGAATTACCCGAAGTAGAAACTTTACGACGTGAATTGTCGGTTATTAAAGGGAAAATTATCGAGTTGGCCACTATCAAGTGGCCAAAGATGACACACCCGCTCTCACCAGCCAAGTTTCAGCAAAAACTAAAAAATAAAAAGATTGTCAGTGTTAATCGGCGGGCAAAAATTTTAATCTTGAAATTATCCGATGGTAATTATATTCTAATTCATTTGAAAATGACCGGCCAACTAATCTATAAGCCATATGTCATCGGCCATAAGCTAATAATTGGTGGCCATCCTCTCCCTCCCCCTCCTAATTCCCCCCTCCCCAAAGATCATAGCGGGGCAGGCGGACAAGGGCAGGAGCAGAAATTATTACTATTACCCAATAAGCACACTCATATAATTATAGATTTTAAAGATAAATCAATATTATATTTTAATGACCTTAGAAAATTCGGTTGGATGAGGTTGGTTGGTCAGCAGGACATAGATGAGCTAGAAAATAATTTTGGACCCGAGCCATTGTCCGATAAATTCAGTTTTAAAGTTTTTAAACAAACGATTAGCCGGTATCCTAATCGCAAAATCAAGCAGACCTTGATGGATCCGAAAATTATCGCCGGCATTGGCAATATTTATGCTGATGAGTCGTGTTTTTGCGCCCGTGTATTGCCTATGAGGCGTGTCAAAGATATTACCGAACTGGAGTTGAAAAAAATATATCAGTGCCTAAGACGTATTTTAAAATTAGCCATTAGTAAAAGAGGAACATCAGTTGATACTTATATTCAGCTTGACGGTAGCCGAGGTGGATTTGTGCCATATCTTATGGTGTACGGTCGGGGAGGACAATTGTGCAAAAAATGCGACCAACCGATCAAAAAAATAAAATTAGCCGGTCGTGGCACTCACTTTTGCGGATCTTGCCAAACTTAAAACCGCAGTGGGCTGCGGTTTTGGATCGTGAATTGTAAATTTATATCAACATAAGCAAAAAATACAATAGAATTGCCAGTCCCGAGCCAATGACAAATCCAGCCAAGACTTCAGCGGATGAGTGACCCATCTGTTCATTAAGATACTCGGCTTTTTTCTTTTTAAATATTTCTTTGGCGACAATATTGGTAAATATGGCATTGCGACCAATTTCTCGGCGAAAGCCAATTGCATCTCGCATCACAATAATCATCACCACAAAAGCGACAGCAAACACGCCAGAATTAAAGCCTTGACTTAGGCCGATCACCATTACTAGCGCCGAGACATAAGCAGTATGAGATGACGGCATGCCGCCATAATCACTAATGAGGTGTTGCCAATTAAAGTTATTTGGTATACCATCAATAATAAGCTTGAACGCTTGAGTAATGAGCGCAACGACGATTGGAATGATAATTAATTCAAACATATAAATGAATTATTTTTTATCTATTTTGGCTGGCATTATCCAGGGTCTGACGGAATTTTTGCCGGTTTCCAGCTCTGGTCATTTGGTGATTTTTCATCAGCTGTTTAATTTTGACCTATCTGACAATGTATTATTTGATGTGGTGTTGCATTTAGGCACACTGGTGGCGCTACTACTTGTTTTTTACAGAGATGTTGAAAAAATTATCAGGGGATTTATTTCTAGCTTGTTCAATTGGAATCTGTCTCATAATTATAATCAACATTTGGCTTGGCTAGTGATTATTGGCACCATTCCAGCGGCTATAGTCGGGTTTTTCTTTGAAAATATGATTGAGACATATTTCAGATCAATCTATGTTGTGGCAGGGTCACTGATAATTGTCGCTATCCTGTTTTTTATTTTTGAAAAATACAGTCAGCGTCAGAAAGATGTCAGCCAGATGAGTAAGGTTGACGCCTTAATTGTCGGTCTGGCGCAAATATTATCTTTTATTCCCGGCACTTCAAGATCCGGTATTACTATTATAACATCAATGGGTCGAGGATTAAAGCGAGACGAGGCGGCTAGATTTTCATTTATTATGGCAATGCCAATTATTTTTGGCGCCGGACTGAAAAAGATTTTTGAAATCAATCAAATTGCTGATATTAATATCACTTTGCTTCTGTTGGGATTTATATCGTCGTTAGTTTCAGGGTATTTGGTGATTAGGTTTTTATTGAAGTTTTTTAAGGATCATTCTTTAAACATCTTTGCTTGGTATCGATTAATAATTGGATTTTTAATATTGATTTGGTGGACTCTCTTTTTGGGTGTGTAGATGATAAGATATAACCCTAAAGCAAATACCAGTAAATAATTATCAAATTGGCTTAATTTCTCTAAATTTTTTAGAGAAATTATTTTTTCCCAGTAGTTTTGGCCGATATTTAATTCCAGATCAGTAAAAGGATTTTGTATTGGTTGGCCTGTTTTATTATTTGAGTCTTGTTCACCTAAAACTCTAGTGCCAAATAATTGGACAATTACAATTGATGAATGATTGGCAAACTTACCTGGTAGAACAGCGATACCGATTTCTTGGTATTGAGGCTTTTCAATGTTATCTCGATGGCTGGGACTGGCCAGCCAAGCGTTAAAAGCATCTTGGTTGGTTTCAAAGTCTATGGCCAAATTCTCACCGACATAAAAGTAATTGTAATTGACTTCCCTGATCCAATATGAAAACGGCTTGTTGTCTGGTGAGGTGTGATTGAAATATTGCTTAGTCAAAATGTCTCTGGCTTTGTTGACTGCCGCTTGGGTCAATCGGGCGTTGACAGTCAGCGGATTAAGGCCCATATCTGTCCGATAGCCGTTGGTCATAGCAACCAGCTCTTGGGCGCCCACATTAAGGTTAATATCCTCAATGGTGATTTTTGGATATAAATAAATAGCTGTCACCAAAATAAGCTTTGATAAGATGAATATGACTGACAAAATTAGCAGTATTTTTTTGATCAGCTTTAGCATGGACAGGTATTTAATTGTTTTAATTATAGCATAATAATAATTGTTTTTATATTTTATTGTTGTTATAATGCAAACAAAGAATACTGAACAATTACTTATGAAAACAATAAAATCAATAATAATATTAATAATTATACTGGCAATTATCTTGACAGTTTATTTTCTACTGACGATCTCTTCACCAGCCGGTCAAGAGTCAAACTTGATATATTTCAGGGTTGAATCTGGTCAATCAGTCAATGAGATTTCAGCCAATTTGAAGG